>NZ_AHZV01000206.1 GCF_000250735.1 Anaerophaga thermohalophila str. Valhall | reverse complement strand
TTATTTCCTGCATCAAATTTGTCTGCGGTTGCTTGCGTTTTTTGATATTTGAACATCTCATGACAAAAACTTATGAATAAAGCAGGGTAAAAATTGAAAGCATAAAGATAACGACAATATTTTGAAACAAAACGCCGTTAAACTTTTACAGATGTCTGGTCATTAATTGTGTAAACAATTGATGAGTGCGGTCTAAAAAGCATCTTTGTTGCCAAACTCTTTGTTGTTTTAAATTTTTGCATCCTTATTAACAGCAGGTTAATTCCTGTACTAAAATTTAAAACGCCTTGATTCTGACAAAAATATGTCTTTTTGTACCACACTCATTGATGACACAAGTCACAAATCTTTTATAATAAAAGCTTTGCATCATTGCGTCTCTTCGTTTAGCTTTTTTTAACGAACTATTTTTGAAAAGCATTTTCAGCAAATAAAACGTATCATATCCTGTTTTATCTGTAGTTTCCTGCTATTTTTGCTGAAAATATCTTAAGCCATGCAAAGCCAGACCCGGTTTATTTTCAGGCAAGGAATTATTTATGGTATTGGCAACATCATTGTCAAGTTGAGCGGTGTTATCCTAATACCGCTTTATCTTCGATATATTGATGAATCGGAATACGGTGTGGTTACCTTGTTCGAAACCATCTTTCAGTTTATCCTTATTTTATCGGGTTGGGGTGTTAAAGGTGGTTTCATGCGGTGGTATCATGATATGGATGGCGACAGGGAAAAGAAAAAACTCTTTTTTACGACATATTCATTCAATTTTATAACCACTTTGCTGACTGTCCTTGTTGTTGGGTTTGTGATTTTCAGGTTTTCAGATGAGGTTTTTCATTATGATTTGTCGCCAACCATCATTCTTTCTTTTATTTCGGCCTCTTTTTTTCGGTTAATGTTTGATATGCCGCATTATTTGCTAAAGATAGAACAAAAGGCCGTTGCGCAGACATGGTGGGTATTTTTGAATGTTGTTCTGCTGATAGGAGCCACCTTTTATTTCCTGGAGGTAAAAAAGATGGGTTTGGAGGGGATTTATCTGGGTCAGCTGGTTGCTCATTCGGTTACTTTTCTGATGTTCATTCCTTTGATGATAAGAAATAGTGTTTTAGGATTTAACAGGCCTGTTCTAAAAGAGATGCTTCATTATGGTCTTCCGCTCGCCGTGAGTAATATTCTTACCACGGTTTTAACACTTAGCGACCGGCACATAATCAATCAGTATCAGAACCTTGGTGAAGTAGCCGGATACGGCATGGCATTTAAGGTATCCAACCTGGTACAAATGGTTATTGTAGCGTCGTTCATCACCGGGTATACCAATTATTATTTCAAAACCATGAACGAACCGGACAGCAGACGTTTTTACGAAAAAATAGTTCGTTATTTCATGGTGGTTATTTCATTTGGCGGGCTTGGAATTGTCTTGTTTTCCCCGGAGATTATCTATGTTGTATCGATGGGGAGTGCGTTTTTCCAGACTTCTGTAGTCATAGTACCGGTATTAATGACAGGAATGATTTTTTCAGGGATGCGTCAGATTTTTACTTTACCGCTGAACAAACACAAACGTACCCGTCGCATTTCATTAATATTGATACTGAGCGCTATCATAAATCTTGTCGGGAATTTTATTTTGGTTCCTTCCATTGGCAAGATGGGAGCTTCTGTTTCTACTCTTATTGCGCAGTTCTTTGCTGTTGCATGGTTTTTTATTGAAGTCAGGAAGACCGAACCTTTCCGTTTTTCACTTCCTTCTAATTTCGCGCTCCTTGTAATTTGGGGTGTGTTGGTTTATACCGGCATGCATCTGCCTCATTGGTCATTTCTCTCCGTGTTGCTCTTAAAAGTTACTTTGTTGCTTTTCTTTGCCGGTGCATTGTTTGTAACCGGTCATATCAACCAGGAAGAATTTACGGAGTTAAAGCGTATCTATAGAAAGGTCAGGGGAAACTAAAATCCCGGACGTCCTCTCTTTTTCCTGGCATGGCAAAATAAGTCATTTCCGTTTGTAACAAATCCGTCTGTTGATTCGTCCCACCATCAAATCAGAGAGCGCCCCTGATTATTTCCGGGTTATTAACCTGATAATAAAGGAAAGATGAAACGAGTCTCGAAAAATCGGTACGAGTTCCATTATGCCAATAACTTAAGTAAATTTTATACGGATGAAAAAGACAATTAAATACGGGGTTTTTCTGTTTGCGGTTTTCCTTATCCTTCCGCCGGAGGTTTATTCCTGCAACGACAGTATTGTTACCAGAACAGGAGAAAAAATAAAAAATATTGTTACTGTGGAGGAGGATGTGCACCGCACCAGGGTCATATTTCCAGGTGGCGGGGTGGAGGTTGACGAGATGAACGATACCATCACTAAAATCACCATCGGACGCAGACGGTATTTGATCATTGAGAAGCCCGGTCATCATACGCGTATTCAGACTGTAAGAATTCCGCGCGAAACATTTAAAGGACACTGGGCGGGTTTCGATCTCGGACTGACCAACTTTTTTTCATCGCCATTGGAAAGCGGGCTTCCTGCTGAAGATTCCTGGCTCGACCTGAATGGCGGCAAATCGGTAGTTGTGGGGATGAATCTTCTTCAGTATAACATCGGGCTACAGAAGGCAAAGAATAACATCGGGCTTGTTACCGGAGTAGGGTGGACCATTAATAATTACAGGTTTGACTCGAAATATGTGCCTGTCAGAGATGATGAAGGGATGACTTCATACATTGAGGCAGAACGGCACATTGAAAAAAGCAAATTGGTGACCAGTTTTGCAACGGTGCCACTACTGTTTGAGTTCCAGCTTCCAACCGGTGGTGATGATCGTGGCTTCTTCTTTTCGGCTGGTGTTTACGGAAGTTTTCGACTGGGTTCGCATACCAAAGTTGTATATAACGACGATGGCGGTCGTGAAAAGGAAAAGAGCAGAGATGATCTGAACCTCAATGCTTTTAAATATGGAGCGATGGTCCGCACCGGCTATAAGTGGATAAAATTATATGCCAAATGTGATCTTACTCCGCTGTTTGAAAAGGATCGGGGTCCGGAAGTTTACCCGTGGACAGTCGGGGTTACTCTTGTTCGGTTTTAGGCATCAGTTAACCGGCGTATTACACTTTAAGAAAAAATAGCATGCGACAGATAATCGTAACAACGGCAATTCTGATTTTGATGGCTTTTGTATCCGAAGTATTTTCCCAGGATCAGAAAGTCGATTCGGTCTTACAGAAATATGACCGATATTGGGAGATGGAACCCGGACTTTACCGGGTGATGGATAACGGAAGGATTGGTGTGGCTGACAGCCGGGGACGTGAGATTGTACCCTGCCGTTACGACCAGGTGTGGACGCCCACTAAAGATAAGTTTATTCGTGTACTTCTGAATATGAAAACCGGGCTGTTCCATTTGGAGAAAGGCATTATTTTACCCGCCGAATACGATCAGATTTGGGATTTTGATGAAGGTATCGCGAAAGTTATGAAAGACCGTAGATTCGGGTTTGCTGATACTGATGGAAGGATGGTTGTTCCCTGCGAATATCAGCATGTATGGGCACCGCATGACGGACTGATAAAAGTGATGAAAGACGGCCTCACGGGTTATCTCAGCACAAACGGTGAAATAATAGTTCCTGTGGTTTATCAGCATATATGGGACTTTGAGGATGGTATGGCTCGTGTCATTCGCGACGGAAAGATGGGATATGTCGACATGGATGGAAACGAAGTAATACCTGCTATATATGACCAGATTTGGCCTTTTGAAGGAGATACGGCGCTGGTGGTTACGGATGGCAACTATTTCAACGTTGACAGGCAGGGTAATATCATCGGAGAGGTAGACAGGAATATGGGTGATGCTATACGACCAGACATTGATTCCACAGTCAGGGACCCTGATAATGAAAAAAGCGGAACACATCCACGTATCCGTATAGAAAAGGACCGTATTGACATCTGGCATGACGGTGAAGGCATACGGGTAGAGAAGGAAAGAAAGAAGCATCATTATTTTAACGGGCATCTTGCAGGGATTGGAATTGCCATGAATGGATATCTGGATTCTGAAGGACGAGAAGAGCTCCCTCCCGGCTACGAGTTCATGGAGTTAAACCAGCAGAAATCAGTGGAAGTGACTATTTACCCATGGCAGGAAAGTGTTCGCTTATTTGGAAGTTGGTTTGGCCTGACTACCGGTTTGGGCGTTCAATATAATAACTACCGGTTCAATATAGAGACTTATGCCGATATTCAGGAGCCCGGCAGGGATTGGTTTCCCGAGTTAAATGAAGAGACATCTGTTTCTAAAAGCAAATTAATGATGCTTCATCTTAATGTTCCGGTTATGGCTGAACTGCAAATCCCTGAAAGACACCGTTCCAACAATCTCTTTATTTCGGGAGGGATTGTCGGCGGAGTGCGATTGCAGTCGCATACAAAATTGGTTTACAATAACGATGAGGGCCGGCAAAAAAAGAAAAAACGTGATGATATGGGACTTCCAACCTTTCGCTATGGAGTTATGGCCAAAGCAGGGTTCGGCAATTTTTCCGTATACGGCACCTATTATCCTGAGCCAATGTTCAAAGAGGGCAAAGGCCCAGAGTTGTATCCCTATTCGGTGGGGATAATGCTGAATTTTGATTAAAAAAATGCCGAAAAAGTCAATCTGATTCATCGACATTTTTGAAAAAACAGCTTAACTATTGCGTGTCTGTAAACTCGCAAAAAATTTTTACAGTATGTGTGTCTGTTCAGAAAGTGTCATTTACAAAGCTTGCAAAGTCCGAAATACGGAATTTACGCATCGTAAATGAGTAATTTTCGGACGAGCATAACACAGTAAATGGCACTTTTCGGACAGAGACACTAACTACAAAACAGGTACTGTCCAGTTAATCCATTTTTCTTCGTTGAAAGTCAGGTTACCATCCGTTTCCATAAAAGATGTATCAATATTTTCTTCGTCAAGGAGGAATTTTCTTATGAATGCTTTTACTGCCGGCTCCTGAGAAGCTGGCAATCTGCAGTGGTCGGGATGCCCTGTTTGTGAAAACCCCATATTATCCGGTACGCCAAGGGCTTCATAAATTTTATGAGCAGCATTTCCGGCAGTCCACGTACTTAAATTTCCCAGCCATTCCATGGCAGTATTCTCGATAATCAGTAATCCGCGCGGGGCACAAAGGGCCATTATGGAATGTTGGTCAAACGGAACTTTATCAACAGAGGTGCTGAATTGGCTGAAATTTTCGCGGAACCAGCAGTTTTCAGTAACTATCTGCCTGAGTCTCTGAACGCAGGAACCCTGAAAGTCAGAGACCCGCCAACTTGCTGCTCCACCGGAGCCGGATTCCTGTGGAATTGTAAGGTCAATGCGTTCATCGAAAGCGCCGGCAGCCAAAGCGCCTTTGCCGTTCCTTGAGCATCCGGTAACAGCCAGATGCTTGGCATCTATCCTGGCTTCCGGTGTTTTTTCAATGGCGTCAATCAGACGACTTACTCCCCATGACCAGGCAATAATGGCTCCGGCAGAATGGCTGCTGCCATACAGATCATAAAACTTACCGGTTCCTCTTGATTCTGCATTTTTTTGAACGGCGATATTATCGTTGGGGAAACTAATAACTGCGACGCCAAGGTCAAGGGCTATGTCTTGCAGAGAGGATGGCCACATGCCATAAACAATGAGTGCCGGATAAGGCGACTGGCCTTTGCCGGGATAAGTTATTGAACAGTCGAATGATATCGACCTGCCATTTTCGTTCACAGTCACGGTGAGGGTTTTCCCATTTATAGAACCCGAGGTTGCATCATAGTCAATATGCGGTTTGCATCCATACTGGAATTCCTGCGCAAGCGCCGAAATTTCGGCCCGGCGACTTTGCCAGTCGGCTTTGTTTGTCACTTTTGAGCCATTCATGAATTCAAAAGGGTCGGGCAAATACGGGTTTTCCGGTAGCTCTTCGAAAGTTGGTATTTCCGCGATATTAAATCGTTCTTTGTCACGGGAATTATTCTCCCTGGCAGGAGCACAGGGATTGTCGCTTTGGATGTTTTCTTTTTCCTGATACTCGAGGCTGGTGTAAGCGAAAAGTATTTGTACCAGCAATAAGAAAACCGACACTGTATAGCTTTTTCTCATTTGTTAAGGATTTTGAGTTGAAACAAGTCCTGATTATCCGGGACGAGTTCCATCTGACTTTAATAAAATATAAGAATGATATACAAGAAGATGCTTACGAAATTATTGATTTCTAAAAAGTTTCTTGTGGAATTTTTTATGAAAAAGGGGTATTAAAATTTTTTGTCCGTTAAATTCCAAAGTAGGTTGTAAAACGGTTGTTTGTTTTCCTGTATAGTAACCATTTATCTTAAAATCAGTTGGCTATTAATAAATGCGTGTTTGTGTTAAGGTTCAGATTTTTAGCATTATAGGATTCATCTTACATCTAAACATCTAATATCTAAAAAATCTAAAGGCCTATTGCAATGTGTTGTATCAATATTTGTATTACTTTTATATTCTGTATAAAATAAGGAACAATGTCCATATTAGGAAATCTTATCTGGCTGATATTCGGTGGACTCATAACTGCCATTGAGTATTTCATTTCGAGTATTTTTTTGATGATAACCATTATAGGTATTCCTTTCGGTCTTCAGACGCTTAAACTCGGTCTTCTTGCGCTTTGGCCTTTTAGTCAGAGAGTAGTGCCTTCTCCCTCAAACGGAGGTTGCCTGAATACCGTTATGAACATTATCTGGATTTTGTTTGGCGGGATTTGGATTGCCGCGACACATCTCATTTTTGGTCTTCTTCTGGCCATCACTATTATTGGTATCCCTTTCGCCAGGCAGCATTTCAAACTGGCCGGTCTTGCCTTAACGCCTTTCGGGTACGAAGTTGTATAAAAATTCCCATCTTTGAATCTTCAAAAAGAAAAGAATGGCGTATGAGTAAGGTTATCGGCATGGGCAATGCCCTTGTAGATGTTTTAACAAGACTTCAGGATGATACTGTTCTGTCTGAGTTGAAGTTTCCCAAAGGCTCTATGCAATTAGTGAATAGCGAAGATGTGGGTCGTGTTTTACTGGCGACACGTCATTTTCCAAGGAGTCAGGCCTCGGGGGGATCCGCTGCAAATACCATTCACGGTCTGGCAGGTTTGGGCATTCAGACGGCTTTTTTAGGGAAAATAGGGAGAGATGAATGGGGTGATTTTTTTCGCTCCGATCTTGAAAAGAGAAATATTAAACCATTTCTTTTAGAAGGGACCCAGGAATCGGGGCGTGCTTTTGCATTGATTAGCCCCGACTCGGAGCGTACCTTTGCCACCTATCTCGGAGCTGCTGTTGAGCTTGAACATCACGATGTGGGCAATGATTTGTTTGATGACTACAACATTCTTCATATCGAGGGGTATCTTGTACAAAACAGGACTTTGATCCGCCGTGCTCTTCAATTGGCGAAGTCACGGGGACTTCAGGTTTCACTTGATCTGGCCAGTTTTAATGTGGTTGAAGAAAATCTTGATTTCCTTCACGAGATGGTCGAAAACTATGTTGACATACTTTTTGCCAATGAAGAAGAAGCAAAAACCTTTACCGGGCTGGCTGAGGAAGATGCTCTGCATAAAATCTCAGAGTTTTGCCAATATACTGTCCTGAAACTTGGTGAGCGCGGCTCTTTAATAAAAAATGGTGATCAGATAATAAAAGTTTCAGCGATTAAAGCCAATAGTCTGGATACCACGGGTGCAGGTGACCTTTATGCTGCCGGTTTTTTGTTCGGACTGATTCACGGTCTGCCAATGGAAAAATGCGGTCAAATAGGTTCTCTTCTGGCCGGGAAAGTAATTGAAGTGATCGGCCCCAAGCTTGACGATGACACCTGGGAAGAGATTAAAAGACTGGTGATGCGACTGATCAATTAGGGAAACGAGCATGACAGGGTTTGTCACATACGAATATTTCTCCCGCATGCATCTTTTATCATTTTTTTATAATCCGTTGTCATTTAACTTTGTCTGAAACCATCAAAAAACACTGCTTATGTACGGTAAATATAAAGCGCATCTGCAAAAAGAACTGGACAATATTCGTGAATCGGGGTTGTATAAAAATGAGCGGGTTATCACCACCCCTCAGGGAGCAGAAATAGAGGTCTCTACCGGAAAGAAAGTACTCAATTTCTGTGCAAATAATTATTTGGGACTTTCCTCACACCCGAGGGTTATTGAGGCATCCCATAAGGCGTTAAACTCACGGGGTTATGGGATGTCTTCGGTTCGGTTTATATGTGGGACGCAGGATATTCACAAAGAACTGGAGGAAAAAATTGCCCGCTTTTTTGGTATGGAAGATGCTATTTTGTATGCCGCCTGTTTCGATGCCAACGGGGGCGTGTTTGAGCCTTTGTTTACCGATGAGGACGCCATAATTTCCGATGAGTTGAACCATGCCAGTATTATTGACGGGGTAAGGCTTTGCAAGGCAGCACGTTATCGGTACAAACATGCGAACATGGATGATTTGGAAACTCAGCTTAAGAAATCGCAGGCGCAGCGTTTCCGTATTATTGTTACTGATGGTGTATTCTCAATGGACGGAGATATTGCCCCGTTGGATAAAATATGCGATCTGGCCGAACGTTACGATGCCATGGTGATGGTCGACGACAGTCATGCTTCTGGCTTTATCGGAGAAACAGGACGCGGCACTCATGAGTATCATAACGTAATGGACCAGGTAGATATCATTACCGGAACGCTTGGAAAAGCGCTTGGCGGTGCCATGGGGGGTTTTACCACCGGAAAAAAGGAAATCATTGAACTGCTTCGGCAGCGGTCACGTCCGTACCTTTTCAGTAATTCATTGGCACCGGCCATCGTCGGAGCTGCTTCCGAAGTATTTGATATGCTTAGCGAATCGACCGGACTTCGCGATAAGTTGATGGATAATGCCGACTATTTCAAGCGTAAAATTTCGGACGCCGGCTTTGATATTAAGCCAACCAACTCAGCCATTGTGGCACTGATGCTTTACGATGCTAAATTGTCGCAAGAGTTTGCTGCCCGACTTCTGGATGAAGGCATTTATGTAACAGGGTTTTATTATCCTGTAGTACCCAAAGGGCAGGCCAGAATCCGTATCCAACTCTCTGCTGCCCATGAGAAAGAACATCTCGATAAAGCGATTGATGCTTTTGCGAAAATCGGGAAAGAATTGGGAGTTATCTGATAGGGGTAATAAAACCATATTAGACATATAAGGTTGTTTATACCCCGAATAGGTGCCGGGGATTCTTCGCAAAGTAAAACAACATTGCTGATTGCCACTCAATAAAAGAATAACGGATGTTCATCGCTAAATTTATTTTCAAAACATTTTCCTGGTAAGGTTGTTTCTTATCTAAAACCAATTTAAATAAGGAACAACGATGAAAAAATTTTTGACATTGATATTGGCTGCAGGGTTGTTGGTAACAACTCCGGCCATTTACGGGCAGAAGAGCGAAATGAAGGTGTCCGACAGTAAAATTGTCTGGACAGGTAAAAAAGTAGGCGGCTCACACACGGGTCACATAAAATTGTTGTCGGGATACCTTGAAAAGTCGGGAGAAGCTTTTGTTGACGGGAAGTTTGTTGCCGACATGACCAGCATCAGTAATACCGATATTGACGATAGCGACACTCGTGCCAAGCTGGTAGGTCACCTGAAATCGGATGATTTCTTCAGTGTTGATGAATATCCGAATGCAACCCTTGTGATTGAAAAAGGTGAAAAATTAGCGGACAACACCTATAAATTCACCGGGAAATTGACCATCAAGGGTAATACCAACCCTGTAAGTTTTGAAGCCCGTGCTGACGGAGAAACGTTTAAAGGTAAACTCACTGTTGACAGAGCCAAATACAATGTGCGTTACGGTTCGGGTTCGTTTTTCGACAATCTTGGCGATAATTTGATTTACGATGATTTTGATCTGGATTTTGAAGTAACGTTTGAATAAAACCGGTCGAAAAATCATTAGTCCGTTATAGAAAGTCTAAACGCAGAGACGCTATGACGCAAAGCTTTTAACCTGCTTTATTCATAAGTTTTCGTCATGAGATGTTCAAATATCAAAAAACGTAAGCAACCGCAGACAAATTTGGTGCAGGAAATAGTGAACTATTTTCAAATCAAATTTGATGAGGACGCTTGTGTTTTGCCGATAGTTGAGCATCGTAATAGATAATTTATGAATAATGCAGGTTAATATAAGACCTGGTTTTTGCATAAGGTTATATATTTAATGTCTGTCCATAAAGTACCACTTGCTGTGTTACGCTCGCCGCCAAAATCCTTATTTACGAAAAGTAAACTTCGGTTTTGGCGGCTTCGCAAGCCTTGCAACTGGTACTTTCTGAAAAGACACACATATTGTAAAAATTTTTGCGTGTTTATCGACAGGTACTATTTAGGGCTTGCTGAATAGCACTTAAATAATTAATAATAAATTAGGTAATACCCTTATTTTAGTGGTTAAATATTTATTATACAAAAACACTGTTTAACATAGTTGTAAATGTGGTTTAAATATTGCTTTTTTTGATTGATGCAACTAATACTGCTGCTCTATTTTATTCGCTGTACAAGAGCATACTTTTCATGAGAGGGAAAAGAACTGCTTAATAATTTATAAATATCCTTTACCGACTCATTTAAAAGCTTATAAATTTGTAAAAAGTAAAACACAACATATAAACTATGTTAAACTATATCTCAACTACATATAAACAAATTGTGAGTTATCATTAAATTTGTGGTAGAACCATAAATTATTTACATCGCATAGTTACATTTAAGGTGCAAGGTTTTTCATGCAAATTTAACGGGCAATAGTGAAAAAATTATAGAAAATCAAAATAAGTCAGGGCTTCACTGGAAGAGAAGCCCTGACTTTATTTGCATCATTTTCAATATACTCTTTGCATCTTTCAGTATCCGAATCGTTAGCGATGTCTTACTTTGTGCTTAGATTATTTAACACAATTGACTAACCACTACTGGTGATTGACTATTCCACTTTAATTTTAATCCAACGCCAGCTCTTCTCCCATGTAAAAATCGAGAATCTTTGTGCGCAGTACGTATTCGTATTTCGATTGCAGAAAATCCGACTGTGCTTTCAGGTAATCAGCCCGTGCTACACTGTAATCGACCGGACTGACGAGTCCAACAGCATATTTTTTTTCAGTGTATCTGAGCGACTCTTCATAAGCCAGTACCGCTGTTCTTGCCGATTGAAATTTTTGGAAAGCCGCCTCGGCATCGGCGTAAGCCTGTTGGATTTCTTTACGAAGCGTTTGCTTTTCCCGTTGCAGATCGAGTTGAGCACTTCTGATTCCGAGCTTAGCATTTTTTACGCCGGTTCGTGCTGAAAGGTTGTTAAAGACCGGAATTCGCAAAGTTAATCCCACATATTGAGTGGCATTGTCGCGAAACCGTTGTCCGAAATCAAAGTCAACACTATTTTTCGATTTGGAAACATTGGTGCTCCAACCGGCATCGAAATAAAGCGAAGGATAGAGATTCCCTTTGGCTACTTTCAGAGCGTATTCACTGCTTTCGAGATTGTATTCATAGGCCTCAATACGTGGCATAATTTCAACGGCAGTATTGAATAGTTCCGGAGGTGTTATCAATTTTTGTTGTTCTAATTCAGGAATCTCCGGAGCCACTATGTCAAAGTCTTCCGGGTCTTCCATATCCAGGGCCTGAGCAAGGTCCAGTAAAGACAGGTTCAGGTTGTTTTCCATCTGGGTCACTTCCATCGCTTCTCTTGCCGCTTGCGATTTAATTTCCAGAAGGTTTCCTTCGGCCACGCGTCCGGCTTCGACCAGCTTTTGGGTATTTTTTACCTGTTCCTCTGCAACCTTGTATTGTTCGCGGGCTACCTCGAGGAGTTCCTTATCAAACAATACCCTGAGGTAGTAGGCTGTAATATTAATAGCCAGATCGTTTTTGGCAGCTTCAAGTTCACTTTGGGACATACGCCAATTGGCTTCACTTTGTTTTTCTTCGTTTCGCAGAGCAAAACCCTGAAAAAGAGGGACAGATGTTCCGAAAGAAAAACGACCAAATTGCGTGGTCTGATCAACGTACTCATACGTTGTTTCGTCGGGAACTCGTCCAAAACTCAGCTGATAACCAACATTGCCATTGAGTGTGGGAAATTTATCGAGTTTTTTCTGCTGATAATTATTGTTTTGATATTGCGTGTTCAAATCCTGTTGCTGTATTGAGATATTGTTCTCTTTAGCATATTCGATACACTCTGTCAGTGTCCATTTTTTTGTCTCCTGGGCCGAAACACCCAAGGAAAAAAGTGGCAAAAAGAGCAGTATGATCAGTTTCTTGTTTCTCATTGTTATATATTTGTGGTGTTTTTAATCGAATCAGGATTGCGGCACTTTAATTTTGTCTTCCTCAGTGAGTCCTTCTTTAACTTCGATATTGATGCCGTCGGACAGACCTGTTTTGATCAGACGCTTTTCGAACACCTGGGGCTCCGTCATTACTTCGACAAAAGTTGAGTCCTCTTTAAATGTGATCAATTTTTCTTTAATGGCCAGCACGCTGTCACGACGGTCGAGAACAATATCTGCAGTGGCACTGTATCCGGCACGTATAAAGCTGCCTTCCTGAAGTTCTACAGCCGCCTTTATTTCAAATTGGATTGCTCCGTTTTCTTCAACCCCTTTAGGAGAAATAAATTCAAGATTGGCCTTAAACTCTTCTTGATCAAGGGCACCAATGGTCAGTAACAATTGCATGCCTTCTTTTATTTTTCCGACTTCTGTTTCATCGACCATCCCTTCGAAAACCATTTCGCCCATGTCGGCAACAATGGCTACGGTAGTTCCGTCGTTAAAAGTGTTACTTTTGATCACGGAATTTCCGACTTCTACCGGTACATCCAGAACCATTCCTGTTGTGGTGGAACGGATCAGAGTGTTTGTTTGAGCACCTGCTTTCTTTATTACGCCTTCTTTTATGAGTTCCAGGTTGTTTTCGGCTGATTCCAGGTCCTGCCGGTATGTTTCAAAAGTCAGTTTATCTGACAAATACTGTGACTCCGGGATTACTTTGTTTTGATACAGTTCTTTGGATTTTTCGAATTCAATTTTTGCGTTTTCGTAAGCAAGTCGCGCTTTTTCCAACCTTGTTTCGGCTTCGTTGACCTGTATCATTTCGGGAATAATCTGAATTTTTGCGATCAGGTCGCCTTCCTTAACCTCATCACCCGGTTGTACATAGATTTCATTGATAATTCCGGATTCCTGCGGCTTAATTTGAATTTCTTTTCGAGGAACAATTGAACCGGTAGCAACCGTTTTTTTGATAATATTGGTTACTTCGGGTTGCTCGGTTTCGAAAACAACGGGCGACTTTTTGGTTTGTTTGTAAAGGTAAAAGAATACCCAGCCAACAAGGGCTATTAAAACAACCACCATTGAAATTTTGAGAAACTTTTTCATTAGTATATAATTTACTTAAGTTAACGGTCTAATGGAACTCGTCCCGATTTTTCGGAACTCGTTTCATCAGTAAAAATTTAGTCTAAGTTTATTGATCTAATTATTCTCCACTTCCAGGGGTAATGATCACCGGAAGGAGAATTCTTACTTTTTTCCATGCTCTCTGCCCCATGCTCCTGTCTGTTTCTTACATCAAATAATCCAACAAGCTATTCATGATGCAGCGCTTCTATCGGTTTAATTCTTACGGCTTTCATTGCCGGAATCAGTCCTGCAAGAAAACCAACAATCACCAATATAATTACAGAAGCAATGGCCATCGGCAGCCCTATTTCGGGGTTCATGAAGAACGACTGTTCATCGGGTGGCGCCTGGGCGCGAGCTGCTTCCAGTGCCACATCGGTGAGATGCAAAACCAGAGTACCCATGGCCAGCCCCAAAAATCCGGCAACGGTGGTCAGAAACACCGATTCTGATAATATCTGGCCTATCACGATTGCAGGACGGGCACCGATGGCCCTTTGAATGCCAATTTCTTTTGTTCGTTCCCTTACGATAACCAGCATAATGTTACTTACACCTACTGCACCGGCTATGAGGGTTCCGATACCCACTACCCAGATAAGGATGTTGATGCCCAGAAATGTGTATTCAATGGTTTGCAATTCACTCTGGACATTGAAACCACCAATCGCCTGGTCATCTTCCGGAGAAATTTTGTGATGTTTTCTAATGATGGGCTTAATCCTGTCAACAATTGATTGGACATTGACGCCCGGTTTCGCTGTAAACCCGAAAAAGTGTACCTCATCACCATAATTGAATGTTTGTTGCATGGTGGTGAATGGCAGATAAATGGTTTCTTTCTTATTACTGCCGATGTTAATGTTGGGGTTGTTCGATTTGAAAACACCTACCACCATAAAATAAACACCATTTACACGAAGGTATTTTCCGACCGGGTCTTCGCCTTCATTGAACATTACTTCGTACACTTTTTCACCGATGATGCACACTTTTCGCTTCAATTCAATGTCTTCTTTATTGATGTATCGACCATAAGGCATGGTACAAGGGTCAATATTACGATATTGCGGATAATCGCCCATAACATTGAAAGCAGCGGCTTTTTCACCTCTTACTACATTTTGACCTTCACGGAGATTCCATCCTTGCAATCTGGGAGACAACACATCAATTTCAGGAATTTCATCAACGATGGCTTCCATATCGGCATTGTTCAGGCTCCACCAACGGCCGCGGTCGTATCCTTCGTAAGCTACAGTTGTTCTGTTGGCCCACAAAAAGGCACTATTGGTGGCAAAGTCTTTAAAGCCGTGGGTGATGCCGTTTACCAGGGCATTCCCGGAGCCGGTCATTACCACGAGCATAAAGATGGCCCAGAAGACGCCGAAAGCAGTCAGTATGCTCCGGAATTTATTTTGTTTTATGGCATTAAGTATTTCCTGCCAGCGATCTCTGTCAAACACGGTTCTTGGTTTTTAAGTTTCTGTTTCTCAGTTTTTACGAGGTCAATCATCAACACATATTATTCGTCGTGCAGGGCTTCAATGGGTTTTATTCCCGCTGCTTTTCTGGCGGGAACAAAACCTGCTATCAGACCGGCTACTATCAGCACAACCAGAGCGGAGACTACTACCGAAACATTGGCTGTCGGGTTATAGAAAATATTTTCCACGTTGGGTGAATTTTCAGCTACTGTCTGCAGAACCATTGATACTGCAGATAAAAGCCCCATGCCAAAAACAAGCCCCAGGAAGCCGGATACGGATGTAATGAATACCGATTCGGAGAGAACCAGACGAATAACCGACCATGGTGTTGCTCCTATCGCTTTGCGAATTCCGATTTCTTTAGTTCGCTCTTTTACCAGAATGATCATAATGTTACTAACTCCTACAATTCCGGCGATGATGGTCATTATACCGATAACCCAGACAAACAGGCGAATGCCACTGAAGACACCTTGTGCCTGCTTAAAATGCTCCAGCGTGTTCCAGATACCTATGGCCTGTTTGTCGTCGGGAGCCACTCTGTGCCTTTTCATCAATGTTGTGCGCACAGCTTCTTCAATTCTTTTGTTCTCTGCAACCGTTAGTGCATTGGTCGATATGGCAAGTTCACTCAGCTGGTTGCTGCCATTAAACACTCTTTGTGCTGTATTGACCGGGATATAAATTTTTTCGTCGTCTCTTCTTTCAGGGTTTTCGAAGATACCGACAACCATAAAAGGCACCTTGCTTATGCGGATATATTTCCCGATTGGGTCTTCATCCCTGAACAAGGCCTTTTTGACCGGAAGCGACAATATGGCCACCTTTCGGTGTTCGTTCATATCCATCTGGTTAAGGTAGCGTCCCTGCAACATGTCAACAATCTGAATGTGTTGGAATTCGGGGCGTACCCCTTCAAGATCGTAATCTCCGTATTGATCCTTGTAAGTCACCGTTCCGCTTCCCCAAAGCCTAAACCTCCCTGAGATATTAGAGATATCGTCATAGAACATATTGACCAGATGATTGTAATCTTCATTGGTAAACTGTATTCTTCGTCCTGCCTGGAGTCCTTCATAAGACACCTGAGTCTGACGGCTCCATATCCACAAGGCATTCTTTGCGGTTCCCCTGAAATTGTTTTCCATACCGTGCTGGAGACCATTCCCTGAACCAAGCAGAAGAATCAGCATAAATATTCCCCAAGCCACACTGAATCCGGTCATGATGGCCCGCAACTTATTTTGCTTCAGGGTCGAAAATATTTCTTGCAGGGAGTTAAACATAGTATTGATTGTATTTGTACGTTAAATTCTTTTGCACCAGATCAACAGATCGAATTATCCGTTATTGCACCATTCTTGTAGCGGTTACAAGAACAACATCAGCATTTTGATACTAACTGTTTGTGAATATTTCTTTATTGACCGGTTGGAAATTACCATTGGTTTTGTTTTCGCCGATGATGCCGTCGCGCAGACGAATGATTCGTTGTGTTCTATGGGCAATATCATTCTCGTGGGTTACAATAATGACCGTAATGCCCATCTGGTTGACTTCCTGAAGAATGTCCATCACCTCGAACGAAGTCTGCGAGTCCAAAGCGCCGGTGGGTTCATCGGCAAGGATCACTTTTGGTTTAGAGATAAGGGCCCTGGCAATGGCAATACGTTGTTTTTGCCCGCCCGACAGTTCTGCCGGGAGATGATTTGCCCACTCTTTAAGCCCCAGCCGGTCGAGATATTCCAGAGCCATCTGATTTCGCTTTTTCCGGCTTATATTCTTGTAGTAAAGCGGCAGTGCCACATTTTCCATGGCATTTTTGAATGAAATCAGGTTGAATGACTGGAAAATAAAACCAATATAATTGTTCCGAAACCGTGCCGCTTTTGTTTCATTCATCTTTTCTATCCTGATATTATCGAGATAATAATTACCGCGATCGTGCGAATCCAGGATTCCCAAAATGTTGAGTAGTGTAGATTTTCCTGACCCGGAAGAACCCATAATACTGACCATTTCGCCGGCCTTAATATCCAGATCAATGCCTTTCAGTACGTGAAGGGCATTATTCCCCATTTTGTACGATTTGTGCAGGCCTTCAACTTTAATAATGCTATTATTGCTCATGGTACCTGGTTTTGTTTTATTATGTGGTTTTGCATTTGCTGTTCCATCAATTGATTTGCCAAAGTTGTTAAGTTATTGATATAAAAATTATTAGGGTGTTTTTGTAAATAAGGCATGTATTTTAAAACTGTCTGATTTTGACACAACACATGTTCGATATCGAACAGATTTTATACTGATAAAAAGAATTCTTTAACTTTGCCGTAAGATGCCGGTAAAAACTTCATTGATTCATATCGAAGGAATTGGTCCTGTACTTTTTAAATCGGATCGTCGTTGCAAACGGCTTTCCATCAGGATAAAACCGTTTGAGGGTGTAATGGTGATGTTCCCGCCCGGATACTCGCCCAGGAAAGCACTTGCTTTTGTTGAAGAGAAGAAATCGTGGATACGAGAGAACAAAGCCCGAATAGAAGAACATGAAAACGCTGTTACCATTTTCGATGAAACGACCAACTTCCGAACACGAAGTTTTCAGCTTAAAATAGAAAAAGCACCCAGGGATGATATCAGGTTGACATTGAATTCCGGAATACTGAAGGTTCTTTATCCACAGCATATCAACGTTGCCGATGCACCGGTTCAGAATGCCATCAGACATGGCATTGAGGAAGCCATGCGAATTGAAGCCAAGATGGTTTTACCCCCAAAAGTCAGGACTTTTGCCCGGCAAAATAATTTTAAAATCAATAAAGTTTTTATCAAGAATATGAAATCCAGGTGGGGAAGTTGTTCTTCAGTAAACAATATTAATTTGAACCTGCATCTGATGAGATTGCCTGAACACCTTGTCGACTATGTTGTTTTGCACGAACTTTGCCATACGGTTGAGAAAAACCACGGTCCCGGTTTCTGGCATCTTCTGAACAAAGTGACAGGGGAAAAAGCGAAAAAACTTGCTGCCGAGATGAGACAATATCGCACCACTCTCTATTGAAAGCTATACTCAGTAATCAGTTAAAAAAACCTAAACGCCGAGACGCAATGACGCAAAGTTTTTATTATGAGAGAGTTGTGGTTTGCGTCATTGATTGTGCAAACCATTAATTATCACACATCTGTAAAGCATAACGGAGTATTGATGAACTGGAAAAAACTTCTTTCTACAAACCGAACCGGTCAGGCAACAAGGGTTCAGCATCATGACCGGACACAATTTCAGCGGGATTACGATCGTCTCATTTTTTCGTCTCCTTTTAGACGGATGCAGGACAAAACCCAGGTGTTTCCGCTGCCGGGCAGTGTTTTTGTTCACAACCGGTTGACTCACAGTTTGGAAGTAGCCAGTGTAGGCCGTTCACTTGGCAGTAATATAGCCCGTTTCCTGAATGAAGGTTACGGTGAGGAGCTCCCCCTTGCCGATGAACTGGGGTCGGTGGTGGCTGCTGCCTGTCTGGCCCATGACATGGGGAATCCTCCCTTCGGGCATTCGGGCGAAAAGGCCATTTCAGATTATTTTAGATATGGAAAGGGACAATACCTGAAGGATATGGTGGACTCACCCGAAATTTGGAATGATTTTATCGATTTCGAAGGAAATGCCAACGCCTTGCGGGTGCTGACCCACAAATTTAAAGGGCGAAGGAGCGGAGGATTTGCCCTTACTTATACCACGGTTGCATCCATCGTAAAATATCCGTATGCCTCCGGACGCAATGACTTAAAAAAGTATGGTTTCTTCCAGTCGGAAAAAGAAATGTTTTTGAATATTGCTTCGGAGCTGGGGCTAAAAGAAGTCAGAGCAGGTGTTTTTGCACGTCACCCTTTGGTCTACCTGGTGGAGGCAGCAGACGACATTTGCTATCAGATAATGGATATCGAAGATGCCCATAAACTTGGGATTCTTTCCACGGAAGAAACCCGGGGCCTGTTAATGGCATTTTATGATCCGGTGGAGGATAAATCTCACTTGAAACGAATAAAAGAAGTAAGCAAAGAAGTGACCGACACCAATGAACAAATAGCTTATCTTCGTGCCGGTGTTATCGGGAAGCTGGTAGATGCCTGCACCAGGATATTCAGGGAACATCACGATGAAATACTTAACGGGACTTTTACCGGGGCCCTGACTGAGCACCTGGGGTCTCCTGTTTACGACGCAATGAAGGAATGCTCAAAAGTCGGATTTGAAAAAATTTACAAACATCCCTCTGTCGTGGAGATCGAAATTGCCGGTTTCAAGATATTGGGAACGCTCCTGGATGAATTCATTCATGCCGTGCTTAATCCGCAATATTACTATTCGGGGTTGTTGCTGCCTTTCATTCCCGAACAATACAGAGTTCCCGACTCAGCCCCGGTACATCAGCGCATCCAAACAGTAATTGATTTTATTTCAGGTATGACCGATGTTTATGCGCTCGATCTTTTCAGGAAAATTGGTGGCACTCGCCTTGGCGGCAAAAATTAATATACTGATGAAACAAGTCCTGATTACTCTGGATGAGTTCCATTAGGCCCTAAAAAATAAACTTTATACTAATGAAACGAGCATGGCAAAGTTTGCCACAAAAGAACATGTATAAGTTCTTGCATGCGAGATCCATTCGACCTTAATAAATAAATTTTGTACGAATGAAACCAACGGGAGCTATTTTACGTAAGTTTTAAGAAAGTTTATTCGGAAATAGCAAATCCTAAACCCCCTGGTTCTATGCTTAAATCATTGAATTTTTCGCAACTAATGTCGTTTGACTTATACGATCTCGCAAAAATATCGCTGCAGGTATTCGATCATTGCCCCGTTCATAAATCTACTCTTTATCCCTTTGTAGAGGATGTTCGTGAAAGTCTGAAGTGTTATGAAGAGACGTTTCAGCGTCGCGTCATCAGTTGTGTCATGGAGCGTAAAACACTGCAGGCAAGCAGACGTGACGAGGCTTATATCGCTTTTTTTCACCTCGTGGAAGCAGCTTGTCACCGCCCAAAGAAAGAGATATCTCTTATGGCTGCCGGATTGTTGGAGGTTTTGCAAAAGCATGCCTGGCAAACCAAAAGTGATGGTTACCAGCGACAGTCAACCTGTTTGCCCTCTTTAATCAGGGAATTGGAGAAGCACCATCTGGAAACTATTGAAACGTTAGGAGCTTCCGAGTGGTTTGATGAACTGGTTCGTGCCCAGGCGGAATTTGACGCCCTGACTGAAGAAAAGGGAATTGGGGCATTTAAAGATATATCGGTGCGCGAAACCCGGCCAATTCTTGAAAGTGCGCTTCGTTCGCTCTTTTGGATTACCGACCGTCTTTATCAGTCGGCTCCCGATGAAGAACTGGGAAAGGTTGTTTTTAATCTGAACAAGGTGGTCAGGAAGTTGACCACTAAAGTTGAGCGTGATATTTGCGCAAATGTGTTTTTAGGCATGGAATCATGACAATTTCTCCCTGGCCTTTCTGATTCTTTTGTAGGTTGCTGCAGCGAAGCGTTCGCTTAGTTCATCAATTAAGTCACTGTGCTTTTCCAGTTTAAGCAGACCTTCGTAGTTTTGTTCATCTTCCAGTTGCCTGGAAAGTGCCGGAATTATTTTTTTTGAAAGTGAAGCATCTATTTCGTCTACAATGTCGAGCTGAAAGAGAACCCTTGAAATGAATTTGTGATCGTCGAGAATTTGCAAATACTCTTCAGATGAAATATCGGGTTTCGACAAAATCCGATGTCGCTTATTTAGCTTTTCAAATACGTTTTTCAAATCCTCCGTTTGTGAACTGTTAAGACCTGCAGAGATATAAACAATGCCCGATAGTGCAGACTCATTGTTGCTCTTGTTAATTTTCCCGAAAGCAAAAACCTCTCCGGCATGCCATTCGGAGAGAGAGTGGCTGAGCCTTCGGTTTTTAACGATGTTTCCCAGAAATGAACCGTTGTTGTCAAGTACATCCACATTATACTTATCGTGTTCGTTGGGGTGCACCCGGGCCAGTCCCGTAAAATCATAAGATGAATCACTGAAAGTTAATGATTCGGGAATATTTTTTAGTTCAAGCTTTTTAACCCCGGCTGTTCTATACAACTCCGGAGCAGATGTGGCAGAGGGTGAGACTGTTGTGTCCTCTTTGGCATCATCAGTGCCGGAGACGATTTGTGTTTCCTTCTTTTTTCTGGTCATCCAAAGTAAACAGGCAGTTGCGGAAAGCAATGTGCCTGCAATCGAGAATATTACCGATTTTACCTTTTTCATTAGTATATAATTTACTTAAGTTATTGGCCTAATGGAACTCGCGACTTTTATACATGTCCTTTTGTGGCGGATTTCTTTGTAAACAAAGCGGTGGAGCCGATGGAGAAATCAAAGCTACATGCTCGTTTCATTTTTAACCAATTATAGCTATCAGGCAATATACAAAAAAAGATGGACAACCTGAATGATACTTTTGTTAGTTTTGCGGATAAAATGCATCTTATGCGTATTTTATTTATATGCTCGGCAAAAGTATGGGGTGGCAACGAAAAGTGGGTCGCTCTCGCCATGCAAGGATTAAAAAAGAGGCATCAGGTATTTTTTATGGGAAGAATGCCTGAGTTACAAAACCGTTTGGGTGACAACATTCCTTCATTCCGGGCACCATTCCGGTCTGTTTTTGATTTTAAGACCAGCAGAATAATTGCAAACATCCTGTCAGAAAACAATATAGATGTTGTATTATCAACCAAGAAGAAAGAATATTTTCTTGCCGGCATTGCAGCAAAGAGGACCGGAACAAAGCATATTTTGCGGCTCGGCATCACGCGGAAGATGAGAATCCCTTTGTGGCACAGAATTGTCTATAAGTGTCTGAACGACGGGATTGTTGTTAATGCAAAGCGGACAAAAGAGCGGTTGTATCAATATTCCTGGATGAGGGCTCATCCTGTGAAGGTTATATATAATGGGATGCCCGATTTTCCCTGCATCAATCATGGATTAGACGATACCGGTGTTTTTCGGATTGTCTCGGTGGGAATGCTAACCCGAAGGAAGGGACATCATCTTTTAATCAAAGCTGTTTCCCTGCTTCCTGCTTCTCTGAAGGCCAAAATTCGTATACACATTATAGGGACGGGACGTGAGGAAAAAAAATTGAAGGAACTTGTCAGGCGCAGACATCTTGAGACGGTTGTTCATTTTGAAGGGTTTTGCCGGCCAGAGGAATTTCTTTCAAAAGCCCGATTGTTTTGTTTGCTGTCGGAAAAAGAGGGGATTTCCAATGCTTTGCTCGAGGCCATGAGTTGTGGTGTTCCGGTGCTAACAACAGATGCCGGAGGAGCGGGTGAATTTGTTGCGGATGGAGATAATGGCTTCCTGGTAGAGAGGGATGCATCCGCAGTTGCTAAAAGATTAACCCAGATTTTATCTCTTCCTGCTGACCGACTCAGGAATACCGGCGAAAATGGGACAGACACCGTTCGCCGCCTGTTTGATATGAACACAATGGTAAATGAGCTGGAAAGTTTTTTGTATAATTTTGGCTAACTTCGGGCATTAAAATTAAACGAGATATGGATTCTACCCGACAGAAAAAGATTGGACGTCTTATACAAAAAGACATGAGCGAGATGTTTCAGCGCGAGGTAAAGGAGCTGGTTCAGGGAGCTATGGTAACGGTAACTGTTGTCCGGGTGACTTCCGATTTAGGGATTGCCCGTATCTATCTGAGTATTTTCCCTGGCGACAAAAAAGAAGAAGTGTTTAATAATATTACCCAACATACTTCACGAATACGCTATGCGCTTGGGAAGAGGGTCGGAAAACAGTTGCGCGTGATTCCCGAACTGGAATTTTACATCGACGACAGCCTGGATTATATCGATAACATCGACAGACTTCTGAATGAGTGAATTACCCATAAATAAGTTTTTGATAACATGCAGTACGATCCCATTAAACGGTCGCTGGGCCGTGTATTTAACGTAACACCGGCTTTTCGTCTGTTGTTTTACCGATTGTTGAATCTGTTGTTGTTGCGCTCGTGGTACATACGAAGAGAGCTACGGAAATGGGCAGCACAACATGGCGCAGTGGCAGATATTCTTGATGCCGGCTCAGGTTTTGGACAATACAGTTGGTCTATGTCGAGACTGGGAGATGATTTTCGCATTACGGGCGTCGATGTAAAAGAAGAGCAGGTGGAAGACTGCAACCGGTCCTTCAAAATTATTGGTAAAGGCGGACGCGTTAATTTCATTAAGGCCGATTTAACACAATTTTCTGAAGCAACAACATACGACCTGATACTTTCGGTGGATGTCATGGAACATATTGAAGACGATCGAAAGGTGTTCCGTAATTTTTATGAAAGTCTTCTTCCCGGAGGCATGCTGCTTATTTCCACGCCATCTGATAAGGGGGGATCTGATTCGCATGAACATGGTGATGAGGTTACCGGTTTTATTGATGAACACGTCAGAGACGGATACAGTATAGAAGATATAACTCTTAAACTTTCGGATGCAGGTTTTTCAGGAATTGATGTCCGTTATACCTATGGGAAGCCGGGCCATATTGCCTGGAAATGGTCCATGAAATATCCGATAATGATGCTTAATAAGAGTAAACTGTTCTTCATACTTCTTCCCTTTTATTATCTGATTGTGTGGCCTTTCTGCTGTGTTTTGAACTATCTTGATACGCAGAAACAACATTCCGCCGGAACCGGTTTGCTGGTGAAAGCATTTAAACCCGAGAAAGAAAAGTGAAGCGGTGATGACAAAGATTGCCATATATAGATCATTAGATTTTTAGAGGTTAAGATGTAAGATGAAACGAGCATGACAAGGTTTGTCACAAGAGAACATGTATAAACCCCAATCATGCGAGTTCCATCAGACCAATAACTTAGACTGATTTTATACTGATGAAACTGGCTCTTCGCATAGCAATAAGATATTTGTTCGCCAAAAAGTCGCAGAATGTCATTAATGTCATCTCGATGATATCGGTGTCGGGTGTTTTGGTGGGCTCATTGGCACTTATTGTAGTTTTGTCGGTTTTTAACGGCCTCCACGGATTGATAGGTTCTTTATACGGTTCATTTGATCCGGAGCTGAAAATCCAACCGGCACGGGGCAAAGTTTTTTCGCTTGATTCAATTCCGTCACAGGAAATTTATGAAACAGAAGGCGTGGCGGTTGTTTCTCATATCCTTGAAGACCAAGCGCTTTTGCGTTTCGACAAACGTCAGGTACCTGCCATTGTTATGGGAGTAGATGAAAATTTTGCTGAGGTTTCGGGCATCGATACCATTATTATTGACGGAAAGTATCAGTTACGACTTGAAAGACAGAACTATAGCGTTGTCGGCTATGTTCTGGCCGATCAACTCGGACTGCGCCTTAATTTCGTAAAACCGTTGGTTGTTTATGCTCCCAGGCGAACAGCCCGCATTAATATGATGCGTCCCGACCTGTCGTTTAATAAAGAGTATCTTCATCCTGCCGGAATATTTGCAGTGCGTCAGCTTGAGTACGACTCCAGGTATATGATTGTCAATATTGGTCAGGCTCGCAGGCTGTTTGATTACGGTGACGATGTAGTTTCGTCACTGGGAATTTCTTTAAAAAAAGGATATGAAACGGATGATGTAAAAGCCCGGTTGTTGAAACTTTTAGGTGAAGATTTCAACATACTTGACAGGCATGAACAACATGCTACTTTTTACAAACTGATGCGGGTCGAAAAACTGATGGCTTATCTGATTCTTCTTTTCATCCTTGTTATTGCCTTGTTTAATGTTATCGGGACTTTGTCGCTCCTCATTTTTGAAAAGAAAGAAAGCATAGGAACACTTCGAAGTATGGGAGCCAATCGTTCGTTGATCAATAAAATATTTCTTACAGAAGGATGGTTGATATCCCTGGCCGGAGTAACGATTGGCGTATTGCTGGGTGCCTTTCTGGTGTGGTTGCAGCAACATTTCGGCTTGTTGAAATTCAGCGGCGAAGGGGCGTTTATTGTTGACGCCTATCCGGTAGCATTGCAATGGTCGGATATGTTTCTTGTATACGTTAGCGTCTCGTTGGTAGGTTTACTGGCCGCATGGTATCCCGTTCGGGTGATTGTACAGCGCTATTATTCCGAGCAGGGAGAAGAATGATCTGCCCAGCGTTCTGCTATTTCATCAAGAATAGCATTCAGTTCGTCAATACGCTCAGTTCGCAGCATTTTTATCTTGAGAGGACGAAAATGTTCAAGCCCCTTGAATGTAATGGCCAGGTGACGTCGCGAATGCAAAATACCTCTTCTTTCGCCCAGCCATTCCACAGATTTGTTGACCTGCTCCCGTATCATTTCAACATGCTCGGGGATGGCGGGTGCCGGCAGGAGCTCTCCTGTATCGAGATAATGTCTGACCTCACGGAATATCCAGGGGCGACCTATGGCCGGTCTGCCAATCATTAATGCGTCGACACCATATTTGTCAAGATAATTTTTTGCTTTTAACGGATTTGTAATATCCCCGTTACCGATAACAGGAATGGTCATCCTTGGGTTGTTTTTCACTTCTCCGATGAGTGTCCAGTCGGCTTCCCCTGAATACATCTGTGCCCGGGTGCGGCCATGAATGGTAATTGCCTGAATGCCGGTGTCCTGAAGTTGTTCGGCAACCTCAACAATATTTTTTGATGATTCGTCCCAGCCCAGCCGTGTTTTTACCGTAACCGGTGTTTTTACTGCCTTTACGATGGCACGAGTCATCTCGATCATTTTCGGAATATCGCGTAACATGCCGGCTCCCGCACCTTTTGAAGCAATTTTTTTTACGGGGCATCCATAGTTGATGTCAATTAGATCCGGCCCTGCCTCTTCTGCTATTCGGGCAGCTTCAACCATAGCGCCGGTCTCCTTTCCATATATCTGAATACCTACAGGACGTTCTTCCTCATTGATTTCCATTTTTTTCAACGTCTTATCCACTTCTCTGACGAGCGCATCGGCCGATACAAATTCCGTATACATCAGGTCTGCACCATATCGTTTGCACAGTTGCCTGAACATTCTGTCGGTCACGTCTTCCATGGGAGCCAGAAGAAGAGGCTCCTTTCTGAGTTCGAGATTTCCTATCTTCACCACACGAATTTTTAGCATACAAAGATAACCCTTCATCAAAAAATCTGCATGATGAATGGGCAACAGGCATAAAATTTATGTAACTTGCCAGAAGCAAAAAGATTGAGAAATTTTTATCCACACACCAGGAAACGTAAAAGGAAACCATATCACAACAACGATTGATTCTTATGCAGAAAAGGTCCGGGCTGCTGATTATTATTTTTTTTGAATTTTTTTCATGCCGGAATGCTCCCGACGATAAGGTGAATCCGGAGGTGAACGTGATGTCTGACGTCGTGGGAACAGATTCTCTTGTTGTAGAGCAGTTAATCGAACGTTCCAGGAATCTTTACGGCCAGGGGGGATTGCATGTTGACATCTCCGATAATTATCTTTCTGAAGCTGAAGAAATAGCCCGCAAAAATGAGAATCTTAATCAGCTGGCACGAATCTATAACCTGACTGGACAGCGCTATCGTAACAGAGCCCAGTATGGTAAGGCCATGGAGTTTCATCAGAAAGCACTTGACCTGGCCACAAAAACCGGAGACAAACATCTCCTGGGGGAGGTGTATAACCAGCTCGGAGTTGTTTACCGGCGTATAGATGATAACCCAACCGCTCTCGAAATGCATGTTAAAGCACTTTCGCTTGCCGAAGAGACCGGAGATTCCCTGTTGATCGGTTCTGCCATTAACAGTATAGGGAATGTCAATTACAACCTTGACCGCTATGCAACTTCAATTGAATACTTTAAACGCTCCCTCGATCTCGCAGAGAGGATGAATAATAAACTGGGTCTGGCCATTAATCATAACAACCTGGGAGAATCTTTGCTAAAGCTGGGACAGGTAGATTCCGCTCTTTCTCATTTTTTTACTTCTCTTGACTACAATTATCAGATCGACAGCAAAGTAGGACAATCCATTTGTTTCAATAGCATAGGTGCAGCCTATCTGGAACAAGACAGGCCCCACAAAGCGCTTGAGTATTTAGAGAAAGCTTTGCATCTTAACGAGGAGCTGGGCGATTTAATGCAGGTTGCCATCAGTCATTCCAAAATAGGGGAGACCTACCTGCAGACGGGTGAACTCGACCTGGCTGAACAACACTTAAAGAAGAGTCTTACTGTGGCACTTGATATCGGTTCACTGTTTCAGATCGAAGAAGCTTCTAAATTGCTTTCGGAATTGTGTGAAATAAGGGGAGATTATGCGGGGGCTCTGAAACATTTTAAGGTGGCTTCAGCTTACAACGACAGTATTGTTAATGAGAAGAATGTCAATCATCTGTCCACACAGGAGGCTATTTTCGAATCGGAGAGACAACGTAAACGCATTGAAGAGTTAAACAAGCAAACGCTTCAGCAGCAGGCCAAACTCGATCGCCAACGGTTTTTTCTGACCATTGTTCTTATCCTGGTGGTAGCCGTTTCGTTCGCTATAATTATGCTGATACGGCAATCACAGTTAAGAAACCGCTATAAGAACGTCCGTCATCAACAACGTCTGCTCCGTTCCCAGATGAATCCGCATTTTATTTTTAATGCACTCAGCGCAATTCAGGTGTATATACTTGAGCATGATATTGAAAAATCGTCACGTTTTCTTACCGATTTTGCAAGATTGATGCGTCATGTTTTACGCAGCTCTACTCACGATTATATCTCGTTGAAGGAGGAGACCGAAATTTTAGGGTATTACCTGGAATTACAAAGATTACGGTTTTCTGAAGCTTTTGATTATTCCCTGAGTATTGATGAGGCGCTTGATAAAGAAAAAGTTATGGTTCCTCCGATGTTGACTCAGCCATTTATAGAAAATGCTATTGAACACGGTATCCGGCCATCCGGAACCGAAGGATATGTGTCTGTAAGATTTAGCAGGGAGGAAGGAGAGAAAATGGTTGTGGAGGTTGGCGACAACGGAATAGGGATTGAAGCATCGAAAAAGGCTGGTGAAAAGGAAAAAGGGCATGAATCAATGGCAATAAAGATAACCCGCGAACGCCTTGATATGCTGAGGAGAGACTCTGGTCGGGGTACGGATATGGTAATCATGGATAAGAAACAGATCAATCCTTTTGATCGTGGAACTCTGGTACGCATTATCATACCGGTTGTTGAAATGGACAGAAACACGAAAACCCATGAGGTGAAGCATCGTCAAAAGGTATCGCAATGGTCTTAAGTGAATTCGTCAGAAGTCTTTTGAAGTAAAATTTTTTGGGTTAAGTACTAACTGTCTATAAACTCGCAAAAATTTTTACAATATGTGTGTCTGTTCAGAAAGTACCAGTTGCAAGGCTTGCGAAGCCGCCAAAACCGGAGTTTACTAATCGTAAATGAGGATTTTGGCGGCGCGCGTAACACAGCAAGTGGTACTTTATGGACAGACACTAAGTACTAATGTGATCAAATATTTCCAAAAAGCATAAAATGAAGAAAATACTTGTTGTTGAAGACGAACCCCTCATGCAGAAGGTCATCAGACAAGTGGTGCTACAACATTTTCCTGACTTCGAATTACTTGAAAGTGTGTATACAGTTGCTGATGCCCTCGATGCCATTAAAACAAAGAGTCCCGACCTGGTTTTACTGGACATTGGATTGCCCGACGGAACCGCATTTGACCTGCTACGGCAAATTGAACTATTCGACTTTAAAGTAGTGTTCTTGTCGGGACATGAAGATTATCTTGTCGAGGCGGTAAGGTTTTCTGCAGCAAGTTACGTTCTGAAACCGTTCGACATTTCCGACCTGGTTCTTGCTATTGATAAAGCCTGTGATGCCCTTGAGGAGAGTGATTATCAGAAAAAAATGGAAATTCTTCTGACCAATTCCGATTTGCCGGCCACGGCACGAATGGTGGTTTTCCCAACGGTCGACTCATCTCAGGCCGTGCCTCTTTCTTCGATACTTTATGGAGAGGCGGTTGCCGGCGGATGTATCATCCATATCGATTCGGGGAAAGATATTTTTGTCCCGAAACCTTTACGACGTTACGAACAAATGTTCTGGAAATATGGATTTATAAGGTGCCATCCGTTGTATGTGGTCAACCTTCGTAAGATTACAAGTGTGGATGAAAATTCATCGAGTATTTTCCTGGAAGATCATATAACTGAAATTCCCATCGATCCGCGAAAATATGAGTTGATAAAACAGCGGTTTCTGGAGGTTGGGTAAAATTCTTTTCGGCCTGTTAATTTGTTGCTTTCCGGATTTACAAACTCCCCTGTTTCGTCCCGCCGGAATGAAAATCTCGTGTTTTGATTTTAAAACGGCTTAAACCCGATAATTTCACGTACTTCCCGTATCGTTTTTGAGGCGCTTTCGTGAGCTTTTTCACGACCTTTTCGGGCCACTTTTCTCAAATAAGCATCATCACTGGCAATGGTTTTGATTTTTTCTCTTATGGGAGCGGTGAAATTTATGATGTCTTCGGCCAGCTTCTTTTTTAAATCACCATAGCGGATGGTGCATTTGGCATAATCGTCTTTAAACTGTTCAAGAACCTCTGGTTTTGAAACCACTTCCATAATGGTGAAGAGGTTTTGAACAGGCTCACTAACAGGCGAATTGGGTTTTGAAGGGCCGCTGTCGGTAACGGCTCTCATTACTTTTTTTCTGATTGATTCCGGCTCCTCGGCCAGGAAGATACCGTTTCCTTCAGATTTTCCCATTTTTCCGGAACCGTCGAGTCCGGGGATTTTAATCAGTGATTCACCAAAGTTAAAAGGCTGGGGAATCGTAAAATAATCAACTTCATAGATTCGGTTGAAACGATTAGCAAACTTACGCGTCATTTCAAGATTTTGTTCCTGGTCTTTCCCTACGGGAACTTTTGAAGCCTGATGGATAATAATATCGGCGGCCATAAGAACCGGGTAGGTCAACAGTCCTGCATTGACATTGTCGGGTTGCTTCCTGGCTTTTTCCTTGAAAGAAGTTGTGCGCTCCAACTCGCCAAGGTACGCATTCATATTCAATAAAAGAGTGAGCTCCGCTACTTCGGGCAGATCACTTTGAATGTATATGGTTGCTTTTTCCGGATCGAGCCCTGCAGCCAGGTATTCGGATAGTACCTGACGAACATTTCCATGTAAATCGGCCGGGTGGGGATGAGTCGTTAGTGAATGATAATCGGCAATAAAAAAGAAACAATTATAGTTTTCCTGCATCTTCAGGAAGTTCTTAACCGCTCCGAAATAATTACCAAGATGAAGATTCCCGGTTGGACGAATACCACTTACAACAGTTTCCATAATGTTTTTCCTAATCTGAGTGTCATTGTTTTCAATACTCAGTTAAACTTTTACGGATGCCTGGTAATTAATTGTTTACACAATTAATAGCACAAACCACAATTCTCTCATAATCATAATCTTGTGTTATTGCGTCTCTGCGTTTAGGCTTTTTTTAACTGACTATTGTGTTTTAAAACGGACACAAAAATAGTAAAAATAAGAGGTATTACAACGTTCAGTCTCCCCGAAACAACAAACCCGTGCCCTGTCATAAAAGAATTTTAATTAGAGCTCGTCTATAAACTCGCAAAGAATTTTTACAGTATTTGTGTCTGTTCAGAAAGTGCCAGTTGCAAGGCTTTCGAAGTCCGAAAATACGGAGTTTACTCATCGTAAATGAGTAATTTCCGGACGAGCATAACAAAGTAAATGGCACTATATGGACAGACATTAATTAGTGCGTGTCTATAAACTCTCAAAAATTTTCACAATATGAGTGTCTGTTCATAAAGTGCCAGTTGCAAGGCTTGCGAAGCCGCCAAAAACGCAGTTTACTTTTCGTAAATGAGTATTTTGGCGGCGAGCGTAACACAGAAAATGGTACTTTATGGACAGACACTAATTACAGGACACGGGCGTCTGATATTTATTGAGAACATTGCCCCAGAGTTGGGGTTATTCGGTAACAGGGTTTTATCTCACCGGATTTTTATCAGATTCCGGTATGCCGCCATTACACTGCTCTGCCTGGCTTTACTCCCAGGTGATGGTTCTTCGTGCTGTGCTTATAGACTGAATATTATAGAATAATTCTGCTTCTGCGTCTGCTTCGAAATTATAAGCCATCACTTCAATGGTATAGTCTTCTCCCGGTTGTGGAGGAGTACCCTGATAATTAATGTTGCTGGTAGCATTTTCCACTATCAAAGTATCGCCCTCAATGAAATTTGTTGCAAAATATACGTTTTCTCCATCGTCGGTCATTTGAATAAAGCGTACCCTGTATGCCTCAGCACTGGCAGTTTCTTCCCATCCGATGGAAAGTGTATTGTCTTCAAGGGCATAACTTGTTATTTCAACGGGCATTACGTAATTACTCTCGAGAACATCTGAAATAAGCACCTCTTTATTTTTCTCAGTGAGGATGTCGAAATTATACTCGCCGGGAGTTGGTGGTGTGGAAGTGTAATCTTCGTCGGCAGGTTCTTTGAAAAAGGTAGCGGTATAATTGCCATCGGCTCCAAGTTCCACCTATTGTCCGCCAGGTGTAATTACCATGACATCCTGCATCGATTTGTTTGCATAAACAAAATAAGCTGCAGCAAATTCGGGAGGCCCGGTTTCGGAGTAACGTGTCAGAACTAGTACATCAGCATCTGCATCGAACGGCGTCTCGTCATCGTTACATGAATTGAATGTAATCAGTGCAGCAATTGCCAGAATCGAAAAGAATATTTTTTTCATAATGATATAAATTTGATTTGGTACCAAAAAGCGGTATAAAGTGCCTCAATTTTCGTGCCGAATTGGCATCGGGGCAAAGTTGTGTCGATATCTCCCGTGGAGTAATAGCAAGCACACTAAGTGACATTAGCCAAAATAAACCGGGCATTGCTCAAATTGCTTTTTAATCTGGAATGGACTTTATCCCGATTTTTTATTATTTTCAAAAAGTTTTTAGAACCCAAATCCCAAACTTTGAGATATGCAGGATGTTAAGGGCTTTCCCCCTACAGCACAGGAAACATTGGACATGTTGTCAGTTTTTACCGGGTCTTATGCTGCGCTCACGGTAGAAACCGGCAATGATTTTTCTTTCATCTGGTCCTGCCCGCCAAATATAAGCAAACCCGAAACAGAGGAAATGCTCTCAGACATATTGCATTCTTTAAATCAGTTTGGGAAAGATGTTTCCGGGTGGCAGGAATTTAGTGACCCTAAACATATTCCGCCTTTTTCTTCGGGCCGGTTTATTAATCTGTCGGCTGCCTCATTGTCGGGCTCCTGTCGCCTTTGTTTGCTATCTAATGAGGATAATTACTGGGATCGCCGGCAACTTTTGTTGATGGATCAAACCCGGCAGATAATAGAACAACAGTTCGAGAACTACTTTTTTGAAAAAAGAATTGGAGAATCTGGCGATAATGACAGGTTTAGGCTTTTGTTTGATTTTTCTCCGGTTGGAATCTTCTTTTATAACACCTCTCTTGAAATTACAGCTTTTAATGAACGGTTTGCCTCCATTTTGTCGGTTCCTTTAGGGAAACTGCTGAATTTTAACATAAAAAATGTCGTTGATTCTTCCATTCTGCCTGCTATTAAAGCACCATTGTCTGGAGAAGAAGGTCTTTATGAAGGCCCCTATACTTCCACCCTTAGTGGTAAAACTGTCAATGTAACGCTTAAAACAGCCCCCATACTCAATGCGTCGAATAGAATTACCGGAATTATCGGAGTGGTACAGGACAATACTGAACGTATTCAGACGCTTCATGATCTCAAGGAGAGTAAAGACCGGTTGAGAGTACTAATAAATGCCACGCCCGATATAATATGTTTCAAAGATGCCAAAGGGAGGTGGATGGAGGCGAATGAAGCCATTCAGGAGCTGTTTCGCTTGAAGGGGAAAAACTTCCTTTTTAAAAGTGAGGAGCAACTGAAGAAAATGGTTCCGGAGCTGTCTGTGGTGTTCGGAAAATGCAAAGAATCGGACATGGAGGCCTGGGAAAAGAAAGAGCCTGTTATGGTGGAAGAAACCATTCCTTTGCCTAATGGTGACGAGCGTAAACTTGACGTGATAAAGACTCCTGTTTTTGATGAACATGGAAACAGGAAGGGCATTGTAATATTAGGACGTGACATTACTGCCCGTAAAAAAACCGAAGAAATGCTCCGCGAAAGCGAAGAACGGTTCCGGATTGTAGCGACACATGCCAATGACATTATTTTTGAATGGGATCCGAAAACTGATGAAATGAGTTGGTTTGGCAAAGCCGGTTATATTGGTAATGCTAAAGCGCCTCCCCGGTCGTTTGATGACTTCATTGTATTGATTCATGCCGAAGACAGAGAGCGTATTTCCCGCTTTTGGAAGAACAGATTTCCCCGGAAGGAAGAATGGAAAGACGAATTCAGAATTGATTCGACAGGCGGCAAAGTGAAGTATTACAGAGGCAGTGGCATTATGATATTTAAGGAAGGAAAGCCCCATAAAGCAATTGGAACCTTTACCGATGTCACACAGGAGAAAGAACTGATAAACAGTTTGCGGGATGCCGTGGAGGTAGCTCAGCATAATCAGGCCAGGATAACCGGCCTTCTCTCGGTTATTCCCGACATTATTTTCATTTTCGACAGGAAAGGAGTCATTAAGGATTATCATGCAGAAAGTATTAATTCGCTTTATGTTTCACCGGACGTTTTTCTCGATCAGCCGGTCGACGAAGTTTTACCATCCGAAGTTGCCCGCCTCACCCATGAAAAGATAAATGAAGTTGCCCGGCATAAGGGGATTGAAACTTATGAGTATGAATTATCCAACAAAGGTATTTACGAGGTTTATGAATCCCGCATGGTCTATGTCGATGAGAACCGTTTTATGACCATTGTGCGTGACGTTACTCATGCCCGCCAGGTAGAAAAAGAACTTATAGAAGCAAAAGAACATGCTGAGAAGAGTGACCGCCTGAAATCGGCCTTTCTGGCCAATATGAGCCATGAGATACGTACCCCAATGAATGGCATCTTGGGTTTTTCAGAGTTGCTCAGAAACAATGATATTAGCGATAATGACAGGCAGAATTGTATTGATGTTATTGTGAAAAGCGGTCAGCAATTACTTTCGATCATAAACGATGTGCTTGAAATTTCACAACTCGAGACCGGGCAGATTACGGTTTTACCAAACCGTGTCAACTTAAACAGGCTGATGAATGATCTTGCCCGTTTCTTCACGATGGAGGCAAAAGAAAAATCCGTTGAATTGAGATGTCTTTTACCCGACGAAGAGTATTTTTTTTATGTTGACGGAGGAAAAATTACACAAATATTCAATAATCTTATCAGCAATGCATTTAAATATACACCTCCAGGCGGGAAAATTGCTTTCGGTTTTGAGCCTCTCTCTGATTATGTGCGGTTTTTTGTCAAAGACAATGGAATAGGCATTGATCCCCAACATCATGAATTAATATTTGAACGTTTTGGACAGGTCATGAAGGTAGGGGCCAAAAATAAGGGAGGCACAGGTCTTGGCCTTTCCATTTGCAAGAGCCTTGTTGAACTGATGGGAGGTAAAATATGGGTTGAATCGGAGCCGGGACACGGATCAAACTTCTTTTTTACTATTCCCGTTAAGGAAAAAGAAGAATGAGTTTCTCCATGATCGCTTTTTGATGCCGAAATAACTTTGTTCGCTTAAGCTTCCTGTGGTAGCCTGATACGTTGTGCAGGATTTTTTGCTCCAAGCTCCAAGCCCCAGGCCCCATGCTCCATTCTTCTGCCTTTCGGATACTTATATCTAATTAGTGCGTGTCTATAAACTCGCAAGAATTTTCACAATATGAGTGTCTGTTCAGAAAGTGCCGGTTGCAAGGCTTGCGAAGCCGCCAAAAACGGAGTTTACTTTTCGTAAATCAGTATTTTGGCGGCGAGCGTAACACAGCAAATGGTACTTTATGGACAGACACTCATTACCGACTGAAATCACAAACTGCTCAAAGCATGATACTTTGTCGAATCTTTGAGTATGTAAATACCAGAAAATCCCACTACTGACTAACAACTACTGACTGAATTACTTCCACCCGACTCAAAACACTCTGCAAGTGTAATTCTTCGTTAAAAGTAAGTCGTTCGTTCATCGCGCTGTTTTGTCGTTTCATCTTTCTTTTTTGTTGTTATGTCGGTTATGGCTTGAGATTCGAGTCTGCCTGTTTTTACTTTACTTCATCAAATGCAAGAATGTTTTGAGTTTTAGCCTGATTTATTCAATTAGTGCGTGTCTTTAAACTCACAGGATTTTTCAATTTTTATCGGCAAACCATTTCTAATAGTGGAAATGCGGCCGGATATATTAAATCAGATTTTGTATTTAAGATGTATAAGTCATGAAGAGAATATTCCTGTATACATTAGCCATAGTACCTTTCCTTTTCGGATGTGACGGGTTAATCGAATATAGCCCCTACCAAAGCGGAGCCGGAAATCTTCCTGACAATATTAACATCAAAGCTGTGGAACGCCTTTCCGGGGAAAGCAGCGATTCGTTTCAGCCCTTTACCATCGCTCTTATTGGTGACAGCCATACTTATTACGATGATTTTGCCGACCAGATTGATTATCTGAACGGGATTGACAGTATCGATTTTGTTGTGCACAACGGAGACATTACATTGAGTGGAATATATCGCGAGTTTTTGTGGTTTCACGACATTTCTTCCTTATTGAAACATCCCATGATTACCATTATCGGGAATCATGATTTTCTTTCAAACGGAGAAAATGTTTATACAGAAATGTTCGGGCCAACGAATTTTGTTTTGGACTATAACAATTGCAGGTTTGTTTTCTTCGATGACATCATCTGGGAAAAAAATGTTCAGGATCCTGACTTCGAATGGCTGTATAATGCGTGTAATGTAAAACAGGAAAAGGGACCGGACTATGTCTTTGTTTTCGCTCATATCCAGCCATGGGATTCCTCTTTTAGTATAGGGAACCAATATGTTTTCTGTAAATTGCTGGAAGACAATGAAGTTGATTTGTCAATTCACGGACATACGCATAGTTTTTTTCACGGATACAGAGATGGTTGTGAAGTTCCTTTTTTAGTTACCGGGGACAGCACTGACCGTGAGATTGTGTTGCTTGAAATAAGAAAAGACACTTTGAAAGTTACCCGTCAACCCATTTAATAATGAGACATTTAAGAGAAGCAATGATATTTCTGGCAGCATGTTTTGTTTCCAATGCAGAAGGCCAGATACCAACCTCGGGGAGTTACCCGAAAGGAGCATTTCTTGAGCGATTGTACGAACCCCGTCAGAAAATGATAGGAGAAGATACCCTGTTCATTCGTCCCAGATGGTTTTTCCCTTCTCACGTAAAAGTACAATATGCCGGAAGTGTTGGGTTTATATCAGTCGGAGCCGGTTACCGGCTATGGGATATTTATGAGCCTACGTTGATGTACGGTTATCTTTCGGAAAGTATGGGCGGGAGCAATGTTTCTGTTCATACAATTTCACTGAAAAACAGTTTTTATCTAACGTCGTCGCCCTGGCTGGGGCATTTCTGGCCCCGGGTTGGACTTTTGATAAACTGGGGAAATACCAAAAATACATTTCGTAAACTGCCACCACATTATCCTGAAAAATATTATTTCCAAAACAAAATGCATCTTGCCCCGTTTTGGGGAGGAGAATGGCATTTTCATATTAAAGATAAGCATTTATCGGGCATTGGCATTTATTTCGAATTTTCTGCCCTGGATGCGTACCTGCTCGAAGCCGTAAGAACCGACTACGTCAGGATGACAGATATTTGGAGTCTCGGTATAGGGATTTCCTTTTATTTTCAATAGACAATGGGCCGATGGTGTATTCTTTGAGAGACGCACGGCCGTGCGTCTCTACTTGCTTCTATCTTCTGACCTTCGCCTTTATAAAATAATCTGTGATATCTGTGGTGCAACCTCAACCTCAACCTCAACCTTAACCTTTATAAAATAATCTGTTTAATCTGTGTCCCCTATAATGCAATATTATCTTTTGTGTTCTTATATGTCTTATATGGTTTATTCCTAACCTCAACCTTAACCTCTGCCTCTCCGTGAAAAACTTTACTATCACCTCAAAATAATATTTAGCCGTTTTGTTTCAAAAAGATGGAACGCTGTTTCTATCTTTAGATGGTTTCGCTATTTTTGCGAAAAATTTATGTGATGGCGTATATACTTTGTATTGAAACTTCTACTTCGATTTGTTCGGCGGCCCTGGTAAATGACGGGAAGGTGATCGCAGCACGACAGGACAATGAAGGTAACTCTCATGCCAACAGGCTGACAGTGCTTATAGAGGAGTTGTTTGGTGATTCTGCTGTGCCTCTTGATCTAAGCGATATTGATGCAGTGGCTGTGAGCAGCGGACCGGGTTCTTATACCGGCTTGCGAATAGGTGTATCAACAGCAAAAGGCATTTGCTTCGCAATGGATAAACCTTTGATTGCCATTCCTTCTCTCGCCGTGCTTGCCTGGCCTGTAGTGAAGCGTTATTCCGATGAATCTGAAGAAGGGGAGAGTTGGTTTTGTCCGATGATTGATGCACGCCGGATGGAAGTTTACACCGCTATGTTTGATCAAAATATGGAACAAAAAAGAGAGACTTCAGCCGACATAATCGACGAGAACAGCTATCGTGATATTCTGGATGTGCGAAGAGTATTCTTTTTCGGTAATGGGGCTGGGAAATGCAAGGATGCTCTGAAACACCCCAATGCCATCTTCCCGGCTGATGAAGGACCGCTCGCCCGCAATATGGCATCGTTGGCCAACGATGCCTGGAATAACAAAAGATTTGAAGATGTGGCCTATTTCGAACCTTTCTATTTAAAGGATTTCATTGCGACCATTCCCAAAAGGAAAATATTATAGAAATGTTCCATATTCTGGGTTCCTGAGCACACCGGATTAAACCCTTAGCCTCATTCCCTTGTTTAAGTAGTGGCTGTATATAAAGTGCCATTTACTGTGTTACACTCGTCCGAAAATACTCATCCCTAAGTAGATTTTGCAAGGTTTTTTAAACAAAAAACCAACAAAAAGCACATTCGGGACTCTGTATTTTCGGACTTCGCAAGCCCCCCGATGATATCGGGGCAGGCATTGTAAATGACACTTTCTGAGCAGACACACATATTATAAAAATTTTTGCGAGTTTATAGACGAGCACTAAGTAATTGATGGATTATGGTTTACTAAATATCCTGCTGGTTGAGGACGATTTCCCTCTGGGCAAAGAACTCACCAGGCACCTTAAATCCTTCGGATATGATGCTATGCATTGTTCCGATGGCGATCAGGCTTTTGAAGCGTTTTGTAACGGCCGGTTTAATTTCTGCATTTTCGATCTCATGCTTCCCGGAATTGATGGTTTCACACTCACCGAACGGGTAAGAAGAAGGGATAAAAGAATCCCTGTTATTATTATTACCAGGCGCGATCACAAAGAGGATAAACAGAAAGCTTTTGATCTGGGTGTCGATGATTATCTCGTTAAACCCTTCGATCCTGACGAACTGGTATGGCGTATCAGAGCGGTAACTCGACGGCTTAATATCCCTTCAACTTTCGGCGAACAGGATTCTGTTATCTTTCTGGGCCGTTTTTCGTTCGATTTTAACCATCAGCTGCTAAAAACGGGAGCGAAGTTCAACGTCTCACCCGTCGTGAATGCGAAGTGCTTAGTATGCTATGCGAGCGGAGAAATCAACTGGTAAAGCGCGAAGAAATCCTCATGCATCTGTGGGGAGATGTTGACTATTTTCACGGCCGCAGCCTCGATGTATTCATCAGTAAACTCAGGCGGTATCTGAAAAGTGACCCTGTCATTAAAATTGAAAATATTCCGACCGTTGGATATGTTTTGAGAGAAGGATCATAAACGGAAGAATCTTTCAGCATTCCACCATTTTACCCTCCTGCCCCTTTACCTTATCACCTTATCACCTTTACTCTTTACCCCACGCTCCATGCTCTCTGCTCTGTGGCTTCTGCCTGCAGGCAGCTGTTATCTTACCAGCCCTTCTTTAATCATATATTCAGCGATCTGGATGGCATTCAGCGCTGCCCCTTTTCGTATCTGGTCTGCCACAGCCCAGAATGTGAGGCCGTTGGGATTGGCCAGATCGGCACGAATACGTCCCACGTATACTTCATCCTCACCCGACAGATACAATGGCATCGGGTACTCATTATTATCGGGATCATCAAGGACTTTTATGCCGGTAGCTTTATTAAAGGCTTCTCTTGCTTCTTCCACACTGACCGGTCGTTCTGTTTCCACCCAGATAGCTTCTGAGTGGGCTCTGAGAATAGGAATGCGTACGCACATAGCGCTCACCTGAACATCGGAATGCATTATTTTTCTGGTCTCATTGAACATCTTCATCTCTTCTTTGGTGTATCCGTTTTCGGTGAATACATCGACGTGGGGAATGATATTCATTGCCAGCTGATGTACAAATTTCTGTACCGTGGGTTTTTCTCCTTTTACAATCTGACGAAACTGTTCTTCCAGTTCTGCCATACCGGTAGCACCTGCACCGCTTGCAGCCTGATATGTGGCAACATGCACCCGGCGGATGTGAGAAACGTCCTCAATGGCTTTCAGGGCAACCACCATCTGGATGGTTGTACAATTGGGATTGGCAATAATGTTACGTGGCCTGTTGGCACAGTCTGTTGCATTAACTTCCGGAACAACCAATGGTACATCATCATCCAGACGAAAGGCACTCGAGTTATCAATCATTACCGTACCATGCCTGGTAATGGTTTCTGCAAATTCTTTGGATGTGCTTGCCCCGGCACTGGTGAGTGCAATATCAATATCTTTAAAATCGTCGTTGTGCTGAAGTTCTTTAACAACCAGCTCTTTCCCTTTGAAAGTATACTTTTTCCCCGCGCTTCGTGATGACCCGAACAATACCAGTTCATCCATGGGGAAATCCCTTTTCTCAAGGATGTTTAAAAATTCCTGTCCTACTGCTCCGCTGGCTCCTACTATAGCTACTCTCATGTGAATATATTTTGTGTTACTTTGAGAAAATATTTATAAATTGCAAAAACGGGTTTGTTACACATATGTTGTGAAAATTTTTGCGAGTTTACAGACAATCAAAATTTGTGTCTGTCCGTAAAGTGCCGTTTGCAAGCCAAACGCAACAAATATTACTTTACAATACTCTGTTAAACTTTCACAGTTGTCGGTTAATTAGTGCTTGTCTATAAACTCGCAAAAATTTCCACAATCTGTGTGTCTGTTCAGAAGGTGCCGGTTGCAAGGCTTGCGAAGCCGTCAAAAACGCAGTTTACTACACGTAAATGAGTATTTTGGCGGCAAGCGTAACACAGCAAATGGTACTTTATGGACAGACACTAATTAGTGCTTGTCTATAAATTACGCAAAACTTGTGTCTGGTCATGTGTCTGTTCAGAAAGTGTCATTTACAAGGCTTGCGAAGTCCGAAAATACGGAGTTTACTTTTCGTAAATGAGTAATTTTCGGACGAGCGTAACACAGTAAATGGCATTTTATGGACAGACACTAATTAAAGTTTTTCAAAAGCGGGCTTACTATTTTTACAATTGCCACAAAATTAAAACATTTAAGTAATAAACCCTAATCAAATGAAACCAAATCTTTACTACAATCTGTTCTTTGTATTCTTATTTTTCCTTCCGGAAAATATTTTTTCTTTTTCTTTTGACGATTTTCCAGAGTCCTGGAGTGGCGATACTTCGCTTTTTACCTGGGACACCGGACAACAAATGCTCAGGCTGAACGCCCCGGAAGAAGCCGGCGAGGCTTTTCTTCATCATCCTTCGGTTGCCTTTGAGGATGCTGTCTGGGAGATTTCAGTAAGGATGGATTTTAACCCGTCCTCTTCCAACTATTTGCAGATTTATCTTGCTACCGACGGGGAAGCGGATTTTGAGAATGGTTTTTATCTGGTTGCCGGAACTTCAAACGATAATATTTCACTTTGGGAACGCCGGAGTGGGGAAGAGCGCTTGTTGATAGAAGGAACTGAAGATTTGCTGAATGTGAGTACAGTTGATGTGGATATCAGGGTAACCCGGGCTAAAGGTGGTCACTGGGTGCTGGAGGTAAACACTGGCGATGGCTGGCAAAAGGAAGGGGAGGCAAATAGCCGGTTTGGCTTTTTTGTCCGAGTTTTTTGGTCTCTGCTGTCATTATACAAAAACCCGGAGCGACAAATTTTATTTCGGTTCGATGACGGTCTCCGGCCGGGAATATATGGACACCATACCTCCGGTAATCCGGGATATGGAAATTGAGAATGGTCACACGCTCAATATTTCTTTTTCCGAGGCTGTTTCTGCCTCCTTCTCTCAGCCAGGGCTTAAAGGCATCGACTTTGAGTTCCCGCTGTTGCAGGAGATCAGCTATTCAGAAGATTCTTCAGGCGTAGTTGTAAAATTAAAGGATGCTTTGCCCGACATCAACGATGGGCACATAATCATTTCCGGATGGTGCGATGTAAACGGCGCCTGTATGGAAGATACTACTCTGACTTTTACCTATTCTCCTCCTCGCGTTACCGGTTTTTATGCCGGGAGTTATCGTGATGTTTTTATAGAATTCAACCTTTCGTTTCCCGGCGGATTACTACAGCCCCATCATTTTAGAATTGAGGCCCCGGATATCCGGGTGGATGAAATTACCGAATTTGAAGAAGATGTATACCGGCTCACACTGAATGAAAATCTTCCTGATGCCGAGGAGATCACCTGCTATTTGGAGAATTTGATACTCCCCAATGGCGATACGGTCCCCGTTGGCCCATACTCTTTATACTATCACGAAGCTGCCCCTTATGATATTGTGTTCTCCGAGATTATGCACGATCCCTCTCCGCCTGCCTTATTGCCTGATGCAGAATATCTGGAGTTATATAACCGTTCTGATTTACCTGTCGATCTGAAAAACATGACCTTGTATGTTAACGGGAAACAATCCGGATTGCCCGAATATCTTCTTTTTCCGGATGAATATGTTGTCCTTACCGGAAGCGCTGAAGTATCCTTTGCGAACGCTCTTTTACTTGATAAGTGGCATGCATTGACCAACTCCGGTGGAGAACTGGTGTTAAAAAATCCATCAGGCAAAGTCGTCGCAGCATTCCGTTTTCCGGCTTTACCTGACGGAAGCAGTTTTAAACAACAGGGTGGCTGGTCGATGGAGATAATTGATACAGAAAATTTGTCGGGACAGATTATGAACTGGGCTTACAGCATTGATGATCAGGGTGGCACTCCGGGCATGCCAAATTCGGTGGCTGCTCCTAATCCTGATATTTTTTCGCCGGAACTCATCGATGCATGGCTGGAGAGTGATTCTGTACTGGTACTCGATTTTGGCGAACCACTGACCCATACTTCTGTTGATGCAGGGAGAAACGATTTCTCACTAAAGGAAGAAGATATAGACGGAATAATACGTGACAGTGTCTTTGGTGATAAGCTGAAGATTTTATTTGAGCGCAGCCTGACGCCTCATACAGTTGAAGAGTTGACCATTGCAACGGGGATCACCGATTTGGCCGGAAACATTTATTCAGGACAGGAGTCTCTTTTGTTCGGCCTTCCCGGACGAATAGATAGTTTTGATATAGTAATTAATGAATTGCTATTTGATCCGCCTGCAGAAGGATGCGATTATGTAGAGTTATTCAACCGGTCTGTTCACATTGCGTCGCTCGATAGTATTTGTCTTGCACGTGCCGTTGATGATGAAACGCCTGAAGCATTGTTCCCGCTTTCGGACAGGATTCGCTGGTTTTTGCCGGGTCAGTATTTATGTTTTACCAATGATGCCGAATGGGTAAAAAACCATTTTGATTGTACTTCTCCGGATGATTTAAAAGAATTCCCGGAGCTTCCAAATTATGTAAACGAAGGCGGAACGGTATTTTTAACTCATCTGAACGGAGAAATCATCGATCGTTTTGATTATTCGCCCGATATGCACTTTGATTTGTTGTCTGAAACCAGGGGCATTGCTTTGGAGCGGACAAGTTACGACGGCCCTTCCAATAACCCGATGATGTGGCATTCAGCTGCTTCAACAGCCGGTTACGGAACACCTGCAGCGGAAAATTCACAGTTCGTTGCAAAAACGCAGCAGAAAACTAACCGCTTGTTCAGTCTGTCACCTGAAATTTTTACTCCCGATCTCGATGGCGTTGACGATCAATTGATTATTTCTTATACTTTCGACAAACCCGGCCAGAAAGGAACGTTTATTGTTTATGATGCTGACGGGCAACAGGTGAGACAACTCATCAATAATCAAACCCTGAATGTTTCGGGAGAAATCGCCTGGGATGGCATTACAGATCAACACACACAAGCCTCACCGGGAATTTACATCATCTGGGCCAGGGTTTTCGATCCTGATGGGAATGTTCGCGAGTATAAAGAAAGTTGTGTTTTGGGAACCCGGCGAAAATGAGTTAGTGCCTGTCTATAAAGTATGAAAAGTTTCCTACTTATCATGTGTCTGTTCAGAAAGTGTCATTTACAAGGCTTGCGAAGTCCGAAAACAGGGAGTTTACTCATCGTTAATGAGTCATTTTCGGACGAGCGTAACACAGTAAATGGCACTTTATGGACAGACACGAGTTAGTCTACTATCGCTATTTTCGTTCTACATTCAGGGCATTGTCCGTTTTCAATGTTATACGACAAAATATTATATCCCATGCGTTCAATCAATAAGGCATTGCAGCGCGGACAATAAGTGTTTTGGTCGGAAGCCGATGGAACATTGCCCAGGTAAATGTAATTCAGTCCTGCTTCAACGCCTGCCTGTTTTGCTTTAAGCAAAGTGCTCATGGGGGTTGGCGGCACATCGTTCATTTTATAACCCGGAAAAAACCGGCTAATGTGCCACGGGACATCCGTCCCCAGTTCGTCGGCCACAAAGTGCGCCATCTCGTGCAGTTCATGCGGACTGTCGTTTACTCCGGGAATAATAAGGCTGGTAACCTCGAGCCAGATATCAGTTTTTGCCACTTTTCGCAACGAATTTAGCACGGGCTCCAGGCGGCCGCCCATTAATTTCCGGTAAGTCTCGTCCTTAAAGGCTTTCAAATCTATATTTATGGCATCCAGATATGGTTCGATCATATCAAGCATTTCCGCCGTCATGAAGCCATTGGAGACATACACATTTTTTATGCCCTTTTTATGTGCCAGTCTGGCAATGTCATAGCTGTATTCAAAAAAGATGGTAGGTTCGGTATAAGTATATGCAATACTTTTGCACCCCGATTGAAGTGCTGATTCTGCAATTTCTTCTGGCGTGGCCGAATGTCCCATTTCCAGTATCTGCTCATTAACGACTTGCGATATTTCACAGTTCTGGCAAAAATCACAATGGAAGTTACATCCGGGTGTGCCAATAGAAAAGGCACTGGAACCGGGATAAAAGTGATAGAGTGGTTTTTTTTCGATGGGGTCAATATGACGGGCAATGGTACGTCCGTAAACTTTTGTGTACAGTGTACCGTCAATGTTTTCCCTTACCTTGCAAATTCCTTGTTTGCCGGGGTTTATTTTACAATGATGCGCACAAAGGTTGCATTTGACTTTTTTGTCTCCCAGCTTTTCGTACAACAGAACTTCCTTCATGATAAATATTGATTTTCCGGGTTCACTGTTAAAGTTAACATCAAAGGAGTTTCTGTGCAAGGAATATGATGATTAGATAGTGTCTGTCCATAAAGTACCATTTGCTGTATTACACTCGCCGCCAAAATACTCATTTACGAAAAGTAAACTCCGGTTTTGGCGGCTTCGCAAGCCTTGCAACCGGCACTTTCTGAACAGACACACATATTGTGAGAATTTTTGCGAGTTTATAGACACGCACTATATGGCCTTTGCAAGACAACATCAACGTAAGGTTATACTTTCCCCTATATAGTGCTTGCAAGAAAACGCCAATTGCTGCGTTGGGCTTGCCTTCAAAACAGTCATCCCGAAGTAGCTTTTGTAAGGTTTTTTAACTAAAAACCAACAAAAAGCACACTCGGGACTCCTGTTTTTCAGTCATCGCCCGCCTTGTACCTGACGCTTTCTTATCAAGCACACCTAAAAAAACAGGAGTTTTCTTGCTGGCACTATATAACACCTGCTAAGCCAAACAGAAACGATAATTGAAACAGGAAAATGAGATGATACAACCCTTCGTTCTCAAAACTTTCTTTCTGCCGGGATTTTATCTTCTGACTGAAAAATAATTTTTTTAAAATCAAATTATTAACTTTGAGATAAGTAAAAAATTTTGACCGAACTCGTTTTTGTTTTAAAAAAGGAGAATGGCTGGAATTTTTCCAATATAATAGACTATAGAAGTAATTGTCGTTTATGGAATAAAAAGGACAATTTTGCTATGTAAT
>NZ_AHZV01000207.1 GCF_000250735.1 Anaerophaga thermohalophila str. Valhall | reverse complement strand
GTTGCCGTTCATTGTAAGGAAAACATACCCCAAGAACATTCATTTTAGCTATATTTGAAAAGCTAAAAACAAAAGAATTAATATGCCGGAGAACCAAAATATCGAATGGAAAGAATCTTGGAGAGATGAATATTTAAAATGGATTTGTGGTTTTGCAAACGCAGATGGTGGAAAAATCATTATTGGCAAAGATGACAAAGGCAATATTGTTGGAGTAAAAAATCCTAAAAGACTACTCGAAGATATTCCAAATAAGGTAAGAGATATTTTAGGAATTCTCGTTGATGTAAACTTGCATGAAAGCCAAAATGGAAACTTCATTGAAATTAACGTAGAAGCTTATCCTTATCCGGTTAATTACAAAGGACAATATCATTATCGAAGTGGCAGTACCAAACAGGAATTAAAAGGGGCGGCACTTGACAAATTTATGCTTCAAAAAAAGGGAAAACGCTGGGACGGAGTGCCAATTCCCAATATTACAACTCAAGACTTAAAATCAGAAACTTTTGATTTTTTTCGCAAAAAAGCGGTAAAAGCACAACGAATTGATGAAGATGTTCTCTCGGACACCAATGACCATTTAATTGAAAATTTACAACTTAAAGAGAATGACTATATAAAAAGAGCCGCGATACTTCTTTTTCACCCAAATCCGGAAAAATTTGTAACTGGAGCGTACATCAAGATTGGATACTTTTTATCCGATGAAAATTTAAAATTCCAAGATGAAGTCCACGGAAACATTTTTGAGCAAGTTGAAAAAACGATGGACTTGCTCTTCACTAAGTATATTAATTCCTCAATTAGCTATGAAGGCCTGAACCGGGTAGAGAAATATGAATATCCCAAAGATGCTGTAAGAGAAGCTCTGTTAAATGCAGTTTCACATAAAGACTATTCAGAGGGAGTTCCTATTCAAATTAGCGTTTACCAGGATAAAATCATATTCTGGAATGAAGGAAAATTACCAGACAACTGGACAATTGAAAAGTTACTCACAAAACACCCATCAAAACCTTTTAATCCAGACATTGCAAACGCACTTTTCAGAAGTGGATATATCGAATCTTGGGGACGTGGAACAATAAAGATGATTAATGAATGTGTTCATTTTGGCATCCCAAAACCAATTTATTTTTATGATATGTCAGGCTTTTGGGTAGAATTCAGAAAAGAAAACCTAAATCCCGAGTATTTAAAAACTTTAGGATTAAATGAAAGACAAATAAGTGCCATTGAATATGTTAAAGATAAAGAGAAAATTACTAATAGTGATTATCAAACTATTTTTAAAGTATCCCGAAATACAGCAAGCCGAGACTTAATAGATTTGGTTGATAAAGGACTTTTAAAAACATCTAGCTTAAAAGGTGCTGGTTCATTTTACGAATTGCACCATTAATTGCACCAATTGCACCATAAAAACAGAAAGAAAAAACAAACAACTGAAAAGAAACAACGAAACGGCAACAAAGCTA
>NZ_AHZV01000208.1 GCF_000250735.1 Anaerophaga thermohalophila str. Valhall | reverse complement strand
CATGGCATTCATATCGAACTTATCTTTTATCAGGTGCTGCAATATGATCCCCATCTCCCTGAACTGAGTAAACACCAATACCTTATCATCATTCTCAATAATATTATTAACAAGATTAAGAAACACGCCCGCTTTACCGGATAAATCAGCCGAATAGTCGTTCTTTTTCAGATATTGGGAAGGATGGTTGCATATTTGTTTGAGCGCCATAATTAACTTTAGCACCAAACCCTTACGTTGAATTTTACCATCTCCCTGATTGACATCAACACCACTGATTTCACGCATAATATTATCAAGCACATTCTGATAAATAGCAGCCTGCTCTTTGGTCAGAGAAGCAAAAAAATCGTTTTCTACTTTTTCAGGAAGATCATCAATGATTGATTTGTCTGTTTTCATCCGCCTCAGGATAAAAGGCCCGGTAATTTTCAAAAAATGCTTCAACTTAGTCTTATCCCGGTTCTGCTCAATAGGCCTGGCAAAATTCTCAGAAAACTTTTTCCGTGATCCCAGGTAGCCTTTATTGATAAAATCAAAAATACTCCAATATTCAGAAAGTCGGTTTTCGACAGGAGTACCACTCATAGCCAACCGAATATCGGACTTTAATTTCTTAACAGCCCTGGTCTGTGCGGCATCAGGATTTTTTATATTCTGAGCTTCATCAATAACCACGGCCTGCCACTTTATTTTCGATAACTGATCAATATCACTCCTGACCACGCCATAGCTGCTGACAACTACATCAGTATCGGTATTCAATTCTCGTGTCGGGCCATGATAAAGAGAATACGACAATTCGGGGGCAAATTTCTCAAGCTCCTTTTGCCAGTTGGAAAGCAAGGTAGTAGGCACCACCACCAAAACACCCTGACGGTTCAATGCACCCTCCCATTTTAATTTCAAAATTACAGCAATGACCTGAAGGGTTTTACCAAGTCCCATATCATCGGCGATGATACTACCAAAACCCAACCGGATATTTTTAAAAAGCCAGTCGAAACCTCGTTTCTGATAGGGCCTCAGAACAGCATTCAATCCCCGGGGCAGCTCAACATCACGGATATGAAACAATTCGTCGATCAACGCCCTGGTTTCATCATCAATAAGAATCCTGGCCCCGTTGTATTCACCACTAATGGCAGCCTGCAACATCTGGTTCCTGTCCAGTTGTTCCTGTTTTTGTAAGTTATCCATCAAGGCCTTCACATCGGCCTGATTGAGATAAACATATTGTTCCTTCAGTTTTACAATTCCCGATAACCCTTTTACCAGATTACTAAATTCTGAAGGATCCATTAATTGATCCCCCAGGGCCACTTTCCACTGAAATTTAAGAAGCTCATCCAGCTTCAAAAAGGATTTGGAACCATCCGCGCCATTTGAAAACAAGGCCACGGTAGCTTTGGGGCGCACCAGGTTTTTTAACGATTGAGGAAGAACAACCTTTATACCCGATAATTTAATTAACGGAAGAACATTGAATAATACTTCCGGAAGCTCATCCCGGGTAAACAGGGGGGACTCGCGACCTGAAGAGGCAATTATCCGCTCAAGAGCTGAAAATGAACCGGTTAAAAGATCAATGCTTCGCAGAATCTCCATCCGAATGGGCGTATAGTTGTTGTCTTTCATTACCTGTTCCAAACTCACCGGCTCTTTTAGCGGTTCCCTGTTGTTTTCCACCAACACGCTAAGTCTGAATCTCCCATCTTTTTTTCTTCATCTATCTGCACAACAGGAGTGAAAACCTGATGTGAAACAAAAAAGCGATCCAACCAACGCTGAATAGATGCAGGAATTTCCTTCTCCCCCAGCCTGTCGAAACTATAGAAATAATCATCAATAAAAATCCGGGAAGCCGGCTCTTCCATTAATTTTTGATCCTGTCCCGCTTCACGGATAAAATAACGAGCAAAGATTGACACCAGGCTTTTGACCTGCTCTTCAGAACTTAGAAAACTCTGCTTTTCATCAACAGTAACCAGGGGCACCGAAAAAACTTTCGTTATTAAATCTGTTACTGCCTTCACTTCATCATTTAGTATCGCCGGAATCCATCGAATGGCATACCCGCCCCCCGAAAGTTTGACCAATTGAGGTATAAAGGCCGATTTTTCAACAAGCTTTAATGTATAATGATAGCTGAAATAGAGTAATGATAACCCAGGATCCAACTTCCTGATGAATTTGGGAGGTATTCCCGACAGAAAATCAACTAATTCACGGACATTTTTTATAATCAGTACTTCATCATTTTCATAAATCCCGGCTTCTGAAAAAAATATCCCCTCATCCACATACAGTCGTACCCGATCATACTTTGCGTAATTAACAGGAATATCCTGATCGTAACTTTCTTCGTTTTTCAGAAAGTGTGAGACAGACTTAGCACTTTTCCGATATATTTTATCCAGAGCTTCTTTAAAATCTGAAGAATAAAAAAGAGGCCTTTCCTGCAGCAGTGACAACAAATCTTCGCGTAAATCCCTGATTCCGGAAAAATCAATATTATCCACATCTTCATCAACCAGTGGTTTATCAAAATCCCCCCTGGCTTCAACTTTCCATTCATCCGTAAAAGGAATCGTAACATCCTCATCCACAGCCTTCAATCCTTTTCTCTTCAATTCTTCAATAATATCAAAACCATGAATCTTAAATACAACAAATGGATTGCGATCAATTTCATTGGCTATTACATTAATAACAGCTGCAAGATGCTTACAGGGAACTGCCCAGTCGGGACAGGAACATTCCATCTCCAAATCGTCCCACCGTTGCGGAAAAATTTTTATTCCCTTTTCCAGGGCAAGATTGTTTAGCATAACCGGCAATTCTCTGTTCAAAAGCTTCGACAACAACAGGGGATTACCCATAATGGCATCAAGCAAAATTCTCTTCCCCTCCTCCGAAAAAGGAGGTATCTGTATTGTAACCCTATACGGATTTGGACTCGTACCTTTTACTTTTGCATTTATCGTGCGGCCGTTAAATTTGATTTCCTGAACAGCACCCTTATTGGCATAATTTCTTCCTCGAGGTAAACGATTTGAATAATCGATATGCGAAAGAGCTTTGAGCCATTCAGCACCCCACCATGTTTGTCCGTATTTTGCCATAATTTACCTCCTGTTTAATATTATCTTGCATTTACAATACTCCGTTAAAGTTTCGCAATACGCTGCAAACCAATTGCTTATGCCGATTAATGTTTGTTTATTAAAATACAGTATATCTATATTATATGAATCTCTTATATCTAACGAAACCAAAAACCGCTTAAAACATGTTATATTATGTACTTTTGTCAGCTTCTGGAATATGTCAGTACCTCTAAAACATTGCTACTGACTATTGACTATTGACTATTGACTATTGACTATTGACTATTGACTAAATTACTTTTATCTAAAAATCTAACGATCTATTGATTTATCAACCCGGTCTAAAAAGCATCTTTATTGCCAAACTCTGTGTTGTTTTAAATTTTTGCATCCTCATTAACAATGAGTTAACTCCGGTACAAAAATTTAAAACGCCTTGATTTTGACAAAAGTATGCTTTTTATACCGCACTCATTATTTTAAAATGCACCTGAGGCAACACAATCCTGATCTCCCTGTCATCTTCTTCATCTTTCCACCACACCACATAGCTGATTTTTGCATCTTTAAGCACGTATCCCTGACGGTTCAACGAGTCAATGGTTTCCTGAAAAAGCCGCGAAAATCTGAGAACAACCTGCCCGCAGGCAGTACGGCACTCGTAATCCACAGCCAGCAGTTCATCGCCGGCAACAAGATTGGGAATCAGGCGTTGCCTGCTTTTGAAAAACCCGAGCCACACGTCTTTATGGGTTAACTGAATGCTCAGGATATCAGGCAACTCCCACTTCCGGGAGTCTGAGTAAAGTTTTAGTCCGTCAATGAATGCAGCACCATCAAGCCAGTCGCCTCTGAGATGAATAGAAAGAAACAATTTGGCCCGGGTCATAGCCACGTACATCAGCCTTTTTCCCTCATCATCAACCGGTCTCCATGTGCCGGGCATCAGGAATACGTTGTCGTACTCTTTGCCCTTGGCCTTGTGCATAGTAGAAACAATAATGGTTTCTCCCGGATTGCCGGTAAAGTCTTCGAGCCGTGATTCCTGCAGAAAAATTTCAAAATCGGAAAAGTACTTTTTGGCCGTATTCACGGCTTCAAAATCTGCAATTAAACGAAGGCAAAGTTCAAGGTTCGAGCTATGTGCAAAAGCATTTTTCAGTTTCCTTACAGCATGCTGCCAGGCATCGTCGTCAATAACCAAAACAGGCTCACCCCCACCAAGTTGGTTGCAGAAAAACCTTATTTCGTCGAGGCTGGCCAGACTAAATCCTTCACTACTTTGAACCAGGCGGGCTTTCATGCCGCTTTCAGTCAACAAACCTGTCACCTGAAGGGCTTCGTTGTTGGTTCTTGTCAGAACCCCTGTAGTTCCCTTCAGTGAAGCATTTAAAATATCCTTAACCAAAGGAACAATCTGGTGTTCGCTTTGATGGCGGACTATCCGGATATTCCCGTTGTCTGCTTGTCTGGCTTCGACAGGAATAGTTTTCAACCGGTGCGAAATGGTGTTTACAAAAGCATTGGTAAAGTGAACCAGGTTTCTTTTGCTTCGGAAGTTTTCGGTAAGCTGGTATACCACAGCTTGCTTTTCCCGGATAAACCGCTCCAGAAAAGCAGCACTGCCTCCCCTGAATTCATAAATATTCTGATCGTCATCACCAACTGCTACCACCCGCATTTCAGGATTTTTATCCATCAAAACTTCTACCAGGGCATACTCGGCAGCATTCATATCCTGAGCCTCATCAATAACAAGTACTGTCTTTGCAATACGTACCGGTTCAATATCGCCGGATTTAATCCGTTCTACTGCCGTTTCAATTATTGTATCGGCTTTTTCGAGTGTTCCCATTCGGCCGAGCAAGTCGAAACAATAGGAATGGAAAGTTTTGATCTCCAAAAAATTGGCAGCATTCCCGATCATTTGCAAAATACGCTTTTTAAACTCTGTTGCAGCAGCACGCGAGAAAGTCAGCATCAGCAATTGTTCCTGCTTCACATCTTCCATCAACAGCAGCGAAGCCAGTTTATGCACCAGTATTTTGGTCTTTCCGCTTCCAGGCCCGGCAGCAACGGCAATATATGGTGATTGGTTATCTTTGATAATATTCACCTGGGGAGGCGACAATTCTCCGATCAACTGACGAAATCTGGCGGGCGTAATATTACGGCTGATATCTTCTTTGCGGCTCCCGGGAAAATATTTATTCAAAAAAGAATCATAGTTGAGTTGAAAATAATCATCCACAAACTGAAGAGCTCCCTTGTAATCATCCACCATTTTGCGGGCATATTCTCCCACGATATGAATCTGTTGGGTTTTATTCTCATAATGCTCCTGTAATTTCTGATAGTCTTCATTTTTGTACCGTATTTTGTTGTCCTCCTCGAGGCGGTCGATGGTCAGCTTATTGTATACGACCAGAAACCCGCCTTCAATCCTGATGGCCCCGATACGGGAAAGATAAAACAACGTATCTTCGATATCCTGAAGCGAAACATTTACCTTAAATAGCTGATTTTGGCTCTCATAAGCATCCTTTAACTCATGAACCGAAAAATTCACCAACACCTGATCCTTCTGTTCTGAATCGTTACTTTTTCCGAAGAGATAATCAATCACGAACCCGGAAAGAATATGACGTTTCTCCATTTTCCGGATAAGGTTTTCAACGGGTATCTGACTGATGGCCACAAAATGGTTTCTGGAACCCTCAAGATATTTTTTCTTAATCCAGTTTTTAATAGCCCAGAAATTCAGAACGGTTTTAATTTTATCGGGCGTTATATCAGCAATGCCCTGTTTTTCGGCCAGTTCGTTAAGTTCTTTAATATGATAAGTTTTCTCTTCCTCACTGATCATAGGTAAAAGAAAACGTTCCAGTTCTCTGTAAATTCCGGTTATCTTTTGCGACTGACTGCTGTTTTCACCTTTCCTGATAAAAGCCGTGAGATCTTTAGTGTCTGCAAGAATTTTTTCTTCCCTTAAAAGACCAATGATTCGGATTACCTCTTCCTTGACGATACCCAGATGATCGGAAATATAATCAATGCGTGTCTCTCCTTCCTCACCCGCAGTCTCTTTGCGGCTTCTGGCAGAAAATAATTTTCGAATGATCCGTATTGCCTTTTCTTTTTGCTTTTGGTCAAACCTGTCAGGAGCGTATATTTTATCAATCGCATCCTGAGCATTGCGCGACAAAATACTGTTGGCAAAAATCCGGGGCATATTCTGTCCACGCTTTATATAGCCGGCATCTTCGAGTGCGGCAATAGCAGCCGTCACACGGTTTTCAATATCCATTACCTCTTCATCCCAACCTGCTTTACGGGCAATTTCAAGCGCCGAATTGGATACTGTCTTACGAAAACGGGTGGTTTCTTTGATCGCTTTCCAGACTTGTTGAATCTCACGAATACTGAGTTTCGTCTGATTCAGCATAACAAAATGCTTTCCCAGATCGTCTTCGTTGAATAACACGTAGCAGTCGGCCGAAATATTTTCGTCACGCCCTGCCCGACCGGCCTCCTGGATATAATTTTCCAGTGAGTCGGAAATATCAAAATGCACAACCATCCCCACATCTTTCTTGTCGACCCCCATTCCAAAAGCCGAAGTGGCCACCATCACGGAAACTTCTCCACTTAGAAACGCATTTTGATTGGCTGTTTTCTCATCCACCGGCATTTTGCCGTGGTACGGAAGGGCCTCGATGCCATCGTCTGTCAAACGCCTTGCCAGTTTATAGGCACGACGTGTTCGTGAGACGTAAACGATGGCAGGACATTGTTTCTCCTCAATCAGAAGTCTTACCGTCTGATATTTCGACTCCTCAGTATCCCTCTCAATAACCTTGTAATGCAGGTTTTTCCTCGAAGCAGCCGCGCGAAAAACCGTTAAATCCAGAGATAATTTATCGAGAAAATATGCGCGGATATCATCAATAACCTTATTTTTTGCAGTTGCCGTAAAACAGGAAACAGGAATAATTGTATCCGAATTCTTCTTAACCGTAAGAGATTTAATAAATTCTCCGATGTAAAGATAATCCACCCTGAAGTCCTGCCCCCAGGTTGAAAAGCAGTGCGCCTCATCAATCACAAAACGAACAACATTGCGCCCCAGCAAAGCTCTTTCAATAGTTCTGGAACGTAACGATTCAGGTGAAATATAAAGAATGGAGGCAGACCCATCCTCAACCCGTTCAAGAGCGTTTGCACGCTCTATTGGATCCAGTAATCCGTTAATGGTAACTGCTTCGGTAATACCTTGTTTTTCAAGATTATCCACCTGATCTTTCATTAAAGATTGCAAAGGAGAGATAACAACAGTCAGACCTTTTACCGATTCACCCTGCATAAGGGCGGGCAACTGAAAAGTAAGGGACTTTCCCCCGCCGGTAGGAAAAACAGCAAGCAACGACTTACCCTCTAAGGCAGCCCGAACAGCCTGCTCCTGCAAAGGAAACCCGTCAAAAGTACGAAAGGAATTAAATCCGAAAAATGTTTTCAGTCCCTGCCGTGCATCCAGCTTGCTGCGACAATACTCACATCCTTCGATACATGGACGGTTACGCAATAATGCAAAAACCCTTTCCACATCGGGAAAATTTTTTAAAACCCAGGGCGGAGTAATAGAATAACGACTTTGAGAATTTATCAAGGCTAGAGTGTATGCCAATTCAACCGGATTCTCGGACACTAACCTTCTTATATTCGCATTCAAACAAATATCTTTATGAAACAGTTGGCCGATTGCCTCAGCCGCATCACGGGCCGGTGCTTCGTATTCAACATACCTGAAAAATGCAGCAAATCCAGGCTTGTTGTGCAACAATAAATACAACAACTCTCTAAACCCGGGCTTCAGCCGCCAAAAAGCAGAAACCTCATCATCAAAAAGCATACGGGCTTTTATAGCATCGCTTAACGGATTATTAAGTTCATCATTAAGGATTTTGTCATCCTTCAAAAGTGCATGATAGGGCCTTGCAGGAAATAACAAAGGCGATAAAAAGAGAGTATCTATGATTTGAGAGCTATCAAAACCGTAAGATTGCAAATGGGGTTCAAGAAACTTCCAGTCGTAATTCAGAAAATTATGCCCGCATAAAAAATCAGCCTCCCCGACAAGCGATACAATCTCTTCGATACGGGAAGAATGCAATTGTTTCCCATCATAAGAGACGCACCCCATATCCAGAATTTTATGGGATTGAGGGTCTGCTTCGGTATCTAAAAAAACAATGGAACTCATCGTCGGGAAAACCACTTTTTAATTAGTGTCTGTTCATAAAGTACCATTTGCTGCGTTACGCTCGTCCGAAAATTACTCATTTACGATGAGTAATTTCCGTATTTTCGGACTTCGCAAGCCTTGCAACTGGCACTTTCTGAACAGACACACATATTATGAGAATTTTTACGAGTTTACAGGCACGTACTAATTACCCGAACAAATCACTTTACTCCGTTAAATTCTTACAGATAACTGAGAACTAATTATTTAAAAAAAGGATGAAATGCCCACAACTCTCTAATAAATAAGCTCCAATTCAATTGTTTATGCCAAAAACCCTGTGTAATAAACAGCAGCATATCAGAGCAATACGGATCATCTTACATCTAATATCTAAAAATCTAACCTGGATAAACCAGAACCAAACAAATTTATACATTATCTGTCGCAGCTCCGCAGCTTTTTGTTTTTCTTATTACATAATTCTACCATTCTGTCGCCGCTCCGCGGCTATTAACTGTGATAATACTAAAACCGCGGAGCGGTAACAGAGCGGTAATATTACCAACAAAGTCAGTAACAATTAACCGCGGAGCGGTGACAGAGCATTAATTTTGCCAAATAAAACACGAATATCAGGGGTAACACCCTAACGCTCTATTGATAATCAAAGATATATGTTTATATTCAAAAACTGGCAAACTCAGCTAATGCGGATTACAAATCCACACCAGCGGGGAAGAACATCTATGTTGGGATAAATGCTCATTTAAAATGAAAAAGCGCCATGGTCTTTAACAACTTTTTCCTATCTTTGCACCGCATTTTTAAAATGGTCCGGTAGCTCAGCTGGATAGAGCAACAGCCTTCTAAGCTGTCGGTCGTGGGTTCGAATCCCGCCCGGATCACCAAGTAAAACCGCAATTCTTCTATTATTAAAGGATTGCGGTTTTTTTAACAAACATCTTCCCCGCATAGTCCCCAAATCAAAATCAAGGTTTCATTTTCCTTCAGGAGAATATGAGCAATAAAATTAACGCCATTGAGAGGATTTCGTAGTGTCTATCTTATGGACTTATGTAGTACATTATTCATGAAACCCAGATTAAATAACCTGCACTTTCCTTTGCAATTCATGGTAATTTGGAATAACAAATTGATCCATACTTTCTGAAACAACTTGAATTTTACTCTTTGGAATCCCAAAAGTTTCGGAAATAAAACTTTCATCGGCTTTAGGATCCTGAATAATTATCCTTTTAAATTTTCCCGAACGCTTTAATTTACTGTTTATTAGCCCCCGAATAAGTCTGACATAATTATCAATAAAAATTAGTAATTATGCACCCAGACATGAAAAAAAGAAAATTTACAAAAGAAGAGAAGCTTCAAATAATAAAAGAAGCTACAGAACAAGGAGTTAACGCAACCCTTGAGAAACATGGGATTTATCCGGCTACATATTATAGTTGGAAAAAGAAGTTTGAAACCATGGGGGAAGCCGGCTTTCGACATGGAATGACCCCTGCTCAGTTAAAAGAAATAAAGCGTTTGGAAAAAGAAAACGAAATGCTTAAAAAAATTTTAGCTGAGAAGGAACTTGAAGGACGGCTCAAAGATGATTTGCTAAAAAAGAAGTATGCCTGGGCGAGAAAAAAGCAATAGTATGTAGGTATATTGGCTTGGGACTTCCCAGAGATGTTGCATTATCAATTTCGGAGGTCACCAGACACCAATATTATTATACATCTAAAGGCAAACGCCCAGGCAGAAAACCAACCAGCACAACTGAAAAACTGGAAGGATGCCAAAAGATTATCAAGAGTAATGCTGATGTAGTCCATGAAATAAAGGATATACAATCGGACCCAGACACCGATTATGGCTACAGAAAAATGGCAACAGCACTGATGTTGCCAGGATATTTAATTAACCATAAAAAAGTATATCGCCTGATGAAGGAAGCTCAGTTATTAAAAACAAAACATAAACGACAGTCGAAAACATATGCCAGATATCGAATTGTAACGACTAAAGGCCCCTTAGAAGTAATCGAAATGGATATCAAATACATTTGGATCACCCAGGCACGGAGGTATGCTTTTATTTTGACTATTATAGATACATTTACACGTGCAGTTTTACATTGGCGTGTGGGTTTCTCTATGAAATCCAACGATGTTTAAAAGGCATGGGAGCAAGTAATCGTTAATCATTTACAGCCGGCTGATATGCTAAATAAGGGTGTACATGTAGAGATACGTAATGATAACGGACCACAATTTGGCTCAAAAATTATCCAGTCTTTTTTTAAAGATAATTATCTCAATCAGGTTTTTACTCATCCCTATACCCCACAGGAAAATGGTCATGTGGAAAGTTTTCACAGCATTTTATCAAGATCTCTTGGAAGCAATAACTTTTGGGATATTGAGCAACTAATACAACGACTTACAATTTTTTATGAAAAGTACAACAACATCCGGTTGCATAGCTCTGTTGCAAATCTGCCTCCCCGTTTATTTTGGGAAATGTGGGATAAAGGGTTAATCATCCGTAAAGTTTACAAAAACCGAAAAGTCCGGTTTTTCTCTAAAATCCCTTACTACCAACTATCGGGAAATGAGAGCCTGAGGGAAGTCCCTTGCTTAAATCGGACGGCTCTCGATGAGCCGTCGGATTTAAATAAAAAGGTGAACGGGCCCGTTACACCTAAACAACCATCGGTAAAAAGGTCACCTTCGGTCGTCCCTTGCTGATGCAATATTATGAAGAAATATGCTTACTTTTAAATCCTAAAAATAAATTGTCCGATTTATAGGGGGCTAAACCACAATGATGTTAATTTTGATTTTAATGGTATGAAAACTTTCTGTACCAAGAAATGGGGAGCTGAGATGATGACTATTGACAAGGAAAATTCAGCTCATCCGCCATTGTCAAAAGTTTTCAAATTATTGTTTAATCATGAAGTTAATATGAATAATAAATTACAATCTAACTTAGTGCTTTTGTCAAAAATTACAAAAGAGATTTTATTTAAAAATTTATAGAAAAAATGATGAAGGATACTATATTCTCCAAAACTTACCATCGTTCTCAATGGTTATCAGTTCTCGCTTTATAGAAACCTTCTTCGGACCACCTCGTTTCCCACTAACAACATACGGCTCAACAATGGATTCATTGTGATGAAAAAGAAAAGAATTACGAATTTTGGATAACTTCTCACTCATAGAATTGCTTAGCGGATCAACCAGTTTGTCAATACTCTTTTGGTTGCTTCTTAAACTCAAACGATTATTAACATGCTTGTAAATTTCAGCCACCTCATTACGATAATCCGGTAAGTCACAAAACATAATGCCTTCTGGATGATTTAAAAACAGAAAATAGGCCGTTTTTTCGAGAGGGGTGAGCTTTATAGAAGTTTCGTAATTAGGTAAATGAACATTAAATTTTTCATCTATCAGCAAGGGTGATAAAGCCATCTCTTGTTCACCAAGCGCTTCTTCTTTAAGGATTTCAATAAATGTTCTGACGACATCTTCCTTTCCGAATTTTTGGAGTTTTTTTCTTACAAACCAGCTGATTTCATATAATTGTTGGCTATAGCTTTCTTCCTTCTCTTCCTTTTCTGTTTTTGGTTTTTTGGCCAACTGGTGATAGACCGGTGGCTCTCTTTCCCCACTAATAAATTGGTTTTTTATGATGTGAAGTACGTCAAATAAAGACTCACCTTTTTCCCAAAATTCAATTTTAAGTCGACCTATATCATCCAGAAACACAAAGCAAGGTTCTTCAATTTTTTCGATCCCCCAGATTTTGCGGATTCCGGTTTCTCTTTGTTCTTCGTCTTTTATTAGTACTTTATTTACCTGGCTTTTCAAGGTACTTTTAACAAGAGGATAGTTATAGCTCAAAAACTTCCTAAAGTATTTTTCTTTTGAGGGTGTAAATGAGGAATAAACAAAGTAAATACTGTGAGAAAAAGTGGGCAGTAAACCAGACCTCTCATCTGAATCCATTTTATGAAAAGCATCCCACTCAGAATGTTTCTTTGGGCCAAAATAGAGTATTCTTCTTCCTAAATGTTTTTCAAGTGTTTTTTTTGTTATTTCTTTCATTGCTGTTTTTTACATTATTTTTTTGCAAATCAAATTATTATCTGCTGAAAAGCAAGCTTGCCCTTAAAAGTTACAAGCTTGTAATTTCAGAAAGTGCACGCCAAGTTATTTTATTTTTGAAACAATCTCAAAATTTATTAACTAAAACAAAACAACAATGAAAACCACATTACTTTTCACCCTTTTAGCATTGTTTTCAACCATTAGTCTTGCACAGAACTCTTATCAGGATGTAATCTATCTAAAAGATGGCAGCATCATCCGGGGAATCATCGTAGAGCAGGTACCAAATAGAACCCTGAAAATTGAAACAGCCGACAAAAATGTCTTTGTTTATGAAATGGATGAAGTGGAACGTATAAGAAAGGAAGCAATTCAGGAATCCAATAAAAGAGAATCATCAGGATTAAAAAATGGATACAGAGGAATAGCTGAAGTAGGTTATGGATTCGCTGTAGGGGACTATGGATTAGATCGGATTATGGTAAATTTTGTTAACGGCTACCAACTAAACCCGCACTTTTTCTTTGGCGTAGGAACCGGATTGCGGTATTATTCTGAGGCTGATAATGCAATGGTTGTTCCTTTTTTTGCCGATTTCCGAACCTATTTCATGGATCGTAACTTTTCGCCTAATATTGGTATTGGTATTGGATATTCTTTTGAAGCCAGTGAGGGATTTGAAGGTTTGGGCTTGCTGTTCAATCCTTCTGTAGGGGTCGATTTTGAAGTTGGAAACGATCTGTTTATGAATGTAGGTATGGCTTATGAAATGCAAAGAATAGAGTTTGAATATTACGGACGCTCTACTTTTGAAAATTCCGGGGCAATAAGTTTAAATGTAGGTGTTTTGTTCTGAGCTGAATATCTGGGAAACCTCATTTGTCAAAGATGGTAAAAACTGGGATTCTAAAAAAAACTTCCCGGCCGGTAAAATTTTCAAGTATTTTATTTTTAGCTTTGTTTTATCCCCTACCATAATCCGGTATATTTATGGGAGTTCAAAATTTTGAAAATGGATTTAACACCTTACACAACCGATGCAATTAATTATTGGGTAAAACTCAATGGTAAAATCCATTCTGTTAATACCGTTAAAATATGGATGGATAAATACAGAAGTATTTACCAACAGATTAAGAAAGCCCATGAAAGTTTTAAAAAGTCATCCTTTATACTGCCCAATGGTAGCAAAATTCCCCGTACCCGCATGGAAATGTTTCCTGAGGTATATTTTAATTTTCTTTCATTCTATGAAGAGCTGGAGAAAATATACAATTATCAGCAATATGAGGGATACTTCAACAAAGAAATGGAGCATTACGCTACCATAAAGGATTCTCAAGAACAAGTAGAGAAATGGCTTAGAAAGAATATGTACTTGGGTAACAATAAGTTTTTGCTCTTTGCCATTGAGTACACCGATTTTGAAGGAAATGAAAAATTTGCCGAAGAGGAATGTCCATTGAAACCCTTCTTTTCTTTTATTTCTGATTTAGACCTTTATATTCATCGAGAGGATTTTAAGCATGTCTTTGAATTTATTGAGCTGTTTCATACTCTTTTCTATGATAAAAAGTTATTGCCAAGCTCTTTAGAGCGAATACAATCTGATTTTATTGAGTTTAAAAGGTTTAGGTTGAATTAATGAAAAGGAATTATTCAACAAGAAACATAATTTTTCCGAACAATTTTTTTTTATTTACGTAACGTAATTTAAAAAAAGCACCCGAATTATTGATGATTTTGATATTTGGCAACTGTAACCATCTCATTGGTTAAGACCGGTTGTTGCCCGGCTTTGCCGGGAATAATGGATATTAATACACGCCCTCACTGTTTCACATCAGCTTAAAGAAAAGAACAATAATTGTCGGGTGCTTTTTTTCTACTTATTTGCCATGAAATTTGATAACGAGCATAAAAACCAGATTCGAAAAGCATTTTATGACCTAAGAAATGTTGAAGATTTTATTCATTTGCTAAATAGAATTAGGGCGTACGTTTTTGGTGACAGAATCGAACCATTTAATAAAGCCCAATTATCACTTTTGGCCAGGCATAACTCCAGCTTTGATCGTTATTATGGGTTTGAAATAAAAAAGAAGAATGGCAGCAACCGCCAAATATTCGCTCCCCACAAAGAATTGAAATACATTCAGGTCTGCCTTAATGACATTTTAAACGCTGTTTATGATGTTCATGAAGCAGCTACAGGATTTGTTCCCGATAGATCAATTGTAGATAATGCTGAAAAACACGTACGGAAAAAAATTTGTGTTTAATGTTGATCTGAAAGATTTTTTCCCAAGTATTGACAAAGCAAGAATTAAAGCTCGGCTGAGATATCCGCCTTTTAATCTTAGCTGGGAGAAAAATCGTTATCCTATCGGGGCGTTGATATCAGATCTGTGTTGTCATGAAATGATGGTGAAACGCCAAGACGAGAATGGGAAATGGATCGAATTAAGAAGAGAAGTTTTGCCACAGGGAGCTCCAACTTCTCCATTTCTAAGCAATATTATATGCCAAAAACTGGATTATTATTTAACCGCTGTTGCGAAACGGTTCGATTTATCTTATTCCCGGTACGCAGATGACATCACTTTCAGCAGTCAACATAACTTATTCCACAAGAATAGCGAATTTAACAAGGAAATGAGAAAAATTATAACCTCTCAAAACTTCGTTATCAATAAGGAAAAAGTTCGATTACAAAATTTTTACGTTCGGCAGGAGGTTACCGGAATTGTTGTCAATAAAAAACCAAATGTTCGGAAAAAATTCGTCAAGCAATTAAGAATGTGGCTCTATTACTGGGAAACATATGGTTATGGTAAAGCCAATTATCTGTTTCAAAAGGATTACTTAAAAGAAAAAGGCCATCATAAAAAGGGGGAACCAAACCTTATAGATGTTTTGTCAGGAAAGCTTGATTTTCTGAAGATGATTAAGGGAGAAAATGATTCAACATATCAGAAATTAGATTTCAGGTATAAAAAATTAATTAATAATTCCAATGTTTATACAGGTTAAACTAAATTTAATAGCTTACAATCTTAAAAATATTTTATTATGGGGACAGTCATTTTTATTATTATTGCAATAATAATTGGTTTAATGATTTCAGGAAAAAGGGCTTCCGATAAAAAGAAAGATCATCTTTTAGGAACGCTAAATAAGATGGATGAAAACTTAGTTCATTTAATTGGAATTCGTTCTCTTGGATTTAATTCTTCAACCAGCAAAGAACAGATCATTACATTCATAGATAAAAAATGGAATTACTTAAAAAGTATAGAAAGAGATCATATAATTTTGGACGTAATGATTGCTGATGCCAATTCCGCCGGAAATGAAATAAAAGCACAACGTTTAATGGCGGAAAAATTGAAGCTGACAGGAGGAGCGCCAAAATTTTATGGAGAAGAAAGTAGTAGTCATATTAATGACGTACTTGTCAAATTTGAAGAAGGACTAAGAACTCTGGCATTAAAAACTATTAGAGAAAATTCTGAAAACCCAATGGTCGGTACAATAACGTTAAATTTAATGGGAGATTTTCGGATGGCTTTTGAAAATGAGGTGATGAGTAAAAAAAGGGAATTAGACTTTGATGAAGAAGTTGTTCGAAATGCTATTGAAAATATTTATACCAAAATATATGAGGAGGTATTTGAAATAAAATAAATGTATTTATGAATGAATTAATAAAATATTTCACCAATTCTTTAGCCTCCAAAAGCCTCTCTCTAAAGAAAAAAGGAGTTTTAATTGAAAAGCCTTGGGCAGTAATTGGAGCTAATAACGAAATTGAAAAATTGATTTTTAAAAGAAACAATGAACTTATTATTTCAAAAAACGGAAAGGTTAAAATGGCAACTTGGGATTATTTTCCCGAAGCCAAAGCTCTTTTAATTGATCGCATTGAGGATAAAATTCTGCTGAAAGAACAGTTTGTTGATGAAAATTTAGTGATTTTAAATATAGATGGTACTGAAGATTTTTTTATTCTAGCCAATGAGAATGAAGTTAATGCATTGAATGTACCTGCTTATCTTAACTCTTTAAAAACTCAAAAACTTAAAATTAAGGAAATTCCTTTGTTTAATGGTGGGGTTATTCAAATACAGGATGGGCACCGTGTAAAGTTTATAGGTGATTTCGTTGGCAAAATAGCTGAAGTTCGATCAAATGATTATACGCCTCTTCCGGTTACTGAGAATAATTATTTATCTCGCGATAGAGAATATACAATTATTATTGAAAGAGATTTAGTTATTTCTTTTGAAGAAAATTATCTAATTGACAGTATTGATAACCAAACATTCGAAATAATTGGGGGTGACCCCAATCTTATACTTGAGAATTTAAATAAAAAAATCACCCTAAAGGGAAAGCCTGTTCCAGATTCACGCATTTCAACCAATAGACATGTCTATGAAATAGTTAATAGTAGGATAAATAAGATCTTTTTCTTAAAAGTTTATGAATTAAAGAGTGGAGGCAAAATAGAAATAGTACAAAAAGACGCTTCCAGGATTATTAAAGGAGATATAATCAACAGAGCTACCAAAGAGTATCCTTTTATAGATGGTTCCTACAAGCTTAAGGGGCGTTGGCGTCCCATAAAAGTTCAAGACAATATAATAATTTAAAAATCACGTGAAAAATGAAAAAACATTCAATACTACTCCTGCTTTTCAGCCTCTTTTTATCCACAATAAGTGGCCAAAATAATTTTAATTTCTTCCAGAACACAACTGAGCAGTCAAATAGTCAATCAAAGGAGGAAAGCAATTCCGGTACTGATTATGAAATCTACCAGAATAATGAATACGGAATCCCTCAAAAAACCGGAGAAGTCAGACAAACGTATGACGGTAGTTATGATGTTTACGAAAACAATCAATTTGGCATTCCTCAGAAGACAGGGGAGATAAAACAAAACAATCACGGAGGACACGACTACTATCAAAACAACCAGTTTGGCATTCCTCAAAAAACTGGAGAAACCAAACAAAATTACAATGGCAGTCTGGATGTATATGAAAATAGCCAGTTTGGTATTCCTCAAAAGACCGGAGAAGTTAAGCAAAACAACTTTGGAGGCAACGACTATTATGAAAATAATGAATACGGTATTCCTCAGAAAACAGGCGAAACTCAGGAAAGTTATGATGGAAATTATGACGTTTATGAGAATGACCAGTTTGGAATGCCTGAGAAAACCGGAGAAGTAAAAGAAAAAACTAGCATATGGGGCTTTTAAACCTTAAAATTACACTTCCCATGAAATATATAGGCATTTTTACAACTTTATTTTTTTTAAATATAGCTGCTGCTGCTCAAACGGCAGAGGATTTTTTTCAAAAAGGAGTCTCCCTTTATGACGAGGGCCAATATGAAATGGCTTTGGAAAAATACTCTCAAGCTATAAAGCAAGATTCAGAATATGCAGAAGCTTTTTTTCATCGAGGTAACTGTTATGCATCACTGGAAAGAGACAATTTGGCTATCCAGGATTACAAAAGGGCAATTGATTTGAACTTTAGATCTTCGAAGATTTATTTCAACATAGGCTTAGTATATTCTTATATAAACCAGTATGACCAGGCTCTTGAAAGTTTTAACAAAGTTATAGAATTGGATTCTTTAAGTGAAAAAGGTTTTTATCGTAGGGGGGTAGTTTATCAAAACCTTTACAAGCATTTAAGGGCAATCAAAGACTTTTCTAAAGCAATTGAATTAGATTCATCTTTTGTTGAACCTTACGTTCATCGGGGGAATTCAAAAGATTTTCTTGGGAGAAAGCATGACGCGATTAAAGACTTTACCTGTGCTATTAAGATTGATTCGAATATTTATCAGCCCTTCTTTAACCGGGGTACAACCTATATGGATCTTTCCAATTACAAGCAGGCGGTTAAAGACTTTACAAAGGCTATTAGTATTGATCCTGCTTTTACTATTGAAGTTTACCGTTTAAGAGCCCAAGCCAATTCTAAACTCCAAAATTATGAGGAAGCTATTCAGGATTATGCGAAATATCTTAGGATTAGAAAGGATGCTAAAATATACATAGAGAAAGGCATGGCCCGTGAAAGAATTGGAGATTTTGAAGGAGCCATCAAAGATTATTCAGAAGCTATAGAGTTGTCCCCCAAAGCAGGAAATTGGTATTATTTCAGGGCCTTTGCCAAATATCAGTCTAATGATTATTCTGGTGCCATAATCGATTTTTCAGAGGCAATACAACTTAAGGAGGATTTTGCTATGGCCTATCATGGAAGAGGGATTGCCCAAAAAGCCCTTAGAGAAAACCGGAAGGCCATCTCAGATTTTAAAAAAGCTATTAAAATCAATCCTCAATATGCTGATGCGTATGCCGAAAAAGGACATGTGAGAAAATTAAAAAAGCAGTATAAAAAAGCCGAAAAAGACCTGACTAAAGCTATTGAGATAAATTCCCAAAATGGATTAGCCTTTTTTTATCGTGGAGAACTTTACCATGAGATCAATGAGCACGAAAAGGCGGTAGACGATTTAACCAAATCAATGGATTTGGGCACACTTAACTACCATACTTTTTTGTATAGAGGAATTTCTAGGTTGGCATTGGAGAAATATGAGGGTGCAATTGACGACCTCACCTTAACCATAGAAATTAATCCCCATTTAGCAAAGCCTTTCTTTTATCGTGGATATGCCTATCAAGCTTTAAATTATTCAGAAAAAGCATGTAAGGACATGAAAAAAGCAAAGCAATTGGGACACCCTGATGCTTCTGAGGCAATAGAAAAATTTTGTGAATAACCTGTTAAACCAGCAACACCCCCCAAATCAAAGCTATCATAAATTAATAATCAAAAACCCATATAAAGAGGCCTTCAGGCGGTTCCGCTTTCGGGCTTTCCTCCAGCCGGCAAAAATCCCCGCCCCTTTTACCCTTCGTAGCTTTAGCGAAGGAGGGTCTCCATAAAAACATTCAATCATATTTGCAAAAACTTTCTCCTACCCATGCGGGGCTTGCACGGTCTTTTGCCGGCTTCCCCGCGGCCATACCCTTCGTGGTTTTCGGGCTGTCACATTTTTTGCCCCACCCTGCTTGCGGCCTATTGCCAGAAGATCTGGCAAAAAGCCGCCTGACCCTGCAAGCAAAAAAAATGCGCCAGCCCGAAAACCACCCGATCACTACTAAAACATAATGGTCCCTTTAGGAGCAGCTTCGCAGGTCTGGTGGACTCCGATCCACCCTCAATTATAACAAAACTGGAAAAAACGGTTAATACCCACCCATTGAAAACGGCCATATCCGTTCACTTTTTTTCTAATTCAGCCATGAAAATACAAAAATATATTATTTGTTTGGTTTTCTCATTGTATCCCCTTTTAATTCAAAGCGATATGCCGTGTGGACTATTCTATCCAGTATAGCATCAGCCGCTGTGGTGTTTGAGAGCATTACATCATACCAGTCTGCTACGGCTAATTGGCTCATGATAATTGTTGCTTTTCTGGCATGCCTGTCCTCCATCAATTCCATAAAATCCAAAAGTTGTTGACCATCCATTGCTTTTACGCCAAAGTCATCAATGATTAGCAAATCCATTTTAGCCATCTTTTCGAAGAACCTTGGTAATGTGGCTTCTATCCGATGCAAGGTAATTTTTTCAAACAATTTTTGGATATTGAAATAGGCCACTTTAAAGCCCATCAGGCATGCATGATAGCCAAGTGCTGTTCCCAACCAGCTCTTGCCGGTTCCTGTGGCTCCGGAAATAAGGATGGGAGCCCCTTGTTTTATATACTCACAAGTGGCCATTTGCATTATTTTCCCACGTTCCAGGCCTCGTGCCGCATCAAAATTAAGTTCTTCAATGGTCACCTGGTAGCGGAAGCGAGCGGCTGATATTAAGCGCGTATTACGGTTTTCTTTGCGCTGGTCTTTTTCTGCCTGCAGAAGCATTTGAATACCTTCGTAAAATGACAGACTATCGATTTTACGTGTTTCCAGAAGCGATGTCCAGCATCCGGCCATGCCCGGCATTCTTAAACTTTTAAATTCATTTGCAATTTCATTCATTGTACTTGTTTTTTTTAATGATTATTACTGATTTATTCAAAATGACTCTTGCCTCTGATATTCTTGTGGGAAGGAAAAATTTGTGGTAGTTGTTGGGTGTTAACCTCACTAACGCCCCTGCATTTGGACTTTATCAGGCGGTCAATAAAACCGTAACGGAACCTTTGGTATAAAAGCGCAGTTTCACAGGCTTTTTTAAACAGATTAGGGTCAGTGGTGCGTTGCAGTTTTAGTAACCCGTCACAGCCTTTATAGAATGTCTCTACTGGTACTTTAGCCGTTGAGAACATACATTCTATGACCTCTCCAAGCTCGGGAAGTACACTTCGGCCCCGGTTGATGTAATACTGGGGTGAGCGTTCACGGTAGGCCATTGTATTAGATGCCATGTGGCTCTTTTGAAGGGTATATCCTCCTTGTTTGTAATTCCTTGGATGCTTAGCAACACATTCGCCTTTAATATAAATTTTAACCAGGTTACGAGTGTAGATGACATGCGCTTGCTCGCCGATATGGATATAAGGCACTGAGTAGTGGTGTTTGTCACGCCCCAAATATATACATCCATTAAGACCTACTTTTAAATTGGCATAATGTCGCACTTCAAATTTATCTATTGGAAGCGGCTGTAATTTCTCCTTTTCTGTAGCTAAAAAATGCTCTTCACGCGTGTATGGGTATTGTTGCATTCGCTTGCGATTATGAGCCAGCATTTTCTCAGCAATGGCATGATTAAGCTCTTCCAGAGAAAAGAATTTCCTGTTGCGTAGTTGAGCGTACACCCGGTTATAGACTATTTTTACATGGTTTTCCCCCAGTCCTTTATCCTTTGGTTTACTTGGGCGTGCCGGGATTACCACACAACCATAGTGATTGGCCATGTCCTCCATGATGCGGTTGATTTGCGGTTCATAAGGGTCTGTTTTGGTTACGGCTGCTTTTAGATTATCGCTTACAATAATTTTAGGTACTCCTCCCAGCGTCTGAAAACAAGAGGTAAGTGCATGGATAAAATCTTCACTCTTTTGCGAAGGAACAGCTATCGCAAAGCCATAATCTGTAAAAGGCATACAAGCCACAAATACCTGTACTTTTACAATTTCGCCGGTTTCCATATCAATGTATTCCATTGTATCTCCGGCAAAATCGATGAAAAGTTTTTCGCCTGGCACATATAAATCCTTTAAAATCGAGGAGGGATTTTTTCGTTTGGCTTTGGTGTGTTGCCTGTAATGATACCGAAACTGTGTTAGACTGTATCCATTGGGGTTTTCCGCAATATACTCTTCCCAAAGAGTCTGAAGGGTTACGTGTTTCCTTTTTAACTCTTCTTCGAAGTAGGAAAGCTTTCCTTTTAGCACTTCGAAGCGATCATCAGGATAGGCAGGATTGCCACCAGTCATACGGTGCTGTAAAACCGGATCATCCAGTTTTAGCAATTCTTTAATGGATAATTGGTCGTACTTGGCTCGTTTTATGTAACGATTGACCGTTTCCTTATTTACTGAAAGTTCTGCGGCTATTTGGCGGTTAGAAACGCCATTTTGATGCAGCCGGAGCATTTGTTTTACGTTACTCATGTCTTTTATCTTTCCTGCCATGACTTTAAGTTTTTTCTATACGTTTTATGCATAGAAAAATACTGGCAAAAAAGTGAACGGTAATGCTCCGTTTTTGAAGAGTGACTTCACTGGGGGGACATAATCCGTTTCGGATTTTATTCCAAGTCGTTACAAAGTTAAAATGGGTGGCAATGCTCCGTTTTTCATCCGTTTTTCATCCAGCCGGGAATCATTGGGTGGCAATGCTCCGTTTTTTTAACCATTTTTGGCCGTTTTAAGCGTTTTTGAACGGCAATACTCCGTTTTTTGGCGCTTTTTTGACCGTTTTTCAGACCTTGGTTAAGCCGTTTTTTGGGTGGGTATGCTCCGTTTTATCCAACAAAACCGATAAAATGAATCCCCACCGATTTCGTTCAACCTCCCCACAAAACTCATTTGCCATCAAATCTCCAGCTCATCAGCTCATATCTCATCAGCTAACCTCCCCAGCTGTCCTATAAGGCCACTATGTTTAGTAGACGCGACCAAAAAAACCCTTCAAAGCCCGAAAGCGGAACCGCCTGAAGGCCTCTTTCCCCGCCACCCGTTAAGGTGCGGAAAAGGGCAGCTACCATCCTTTCATAATTCCCGACAAGCTTGCGGCCATGCCGCCGTCCTGCCGGATCCATGCCGTCTCTTTGCCTTCGCTATCGCTACGACGTCGTTCCGGCATGGCCCGTCCGGCCGCCACCAAAGCCTCAGCTTCCCGCAGCAGCGGCGTTCCTTTGGTGCCCTTCACAACCTCACCCACAAAAACTTTTACCCTGATGAGGTTCTTATTAACCAAAACAACAATTCCTTTCCCATTCCACCCTTCTTTGTTCCGTTCACCTCATCCACGCCCCAGCTTTTTCCTTCCCACAAAACTCTTTAAATCATCCGCTTCCCTTTCCGCGTCATCATTACCCCGGGGAGGAACATTCGTTCATAGTCGAACCTATTATTATCTCAAAACATTCCCTTCATATTGCCAGATTTGGCTGTTTCAGACAAGAACCATCCCATACCTCAAACCCGAAAAAATAAAAAAGGATCGCAAATATAGTGTGGCACCCGCAAGGCCAACCCGCCCGGGTATGTCAAGGTCGAGCCCTTCGGGTTTTTCAAAATAATCTCCACCCATTCGGGTCGTATTTTTTGAAAAAACCAGTGTCGTTTTATGCATAAAATATCGCATAAGTTGAAACTGATTTTAATTTTTTCACAATGAGAAAAAGCGAGCATAGCCATAGCTACGTAAGTTTTTTATTATGAAGAAAAAATAGGAATCAGTGATACTTGGTGCGATATTTTATGCATGAAACGACACTTTTTGACATCCCTGGCCAATGCCACACAGAAGAAAAGCTTTCTTTTTTCTTTTTTTCTTTTGTTGTTTTAGAATTTGTTGTGGAAAGAAGAAAAACAGAAATCCCATTTTCAGGTTTTAAGCATCATGTAAATGAGTCAACATATTCTCCATGAACCATTGATAAGCTTCATTGAGGTCATATTCTGTTCCTGAGCGGACCATCCCGGCCATATCCCCTAAAAATTCCGGATTCATCATTTTTTCTTCAATGTTGTTACGGAACTGTTTGGAAGTTGGAACTTTTTCTACCACAAATTCCATGTATTTTTATAGCAGAAGCCTATTTTTTCTAAATCCGGGTCGACATGCCTCACTGCCCAATATAGATCAAACAAATCCCGCCCTTTTCTTCGTTGATACAATGCCCGGGCTTTTGTCCCAAGCAATTCTTCTATTTCGTATGTGGAAATCAGACTGCTTCCTTTAAACCAGGTGCTTGATGATTCAAAATTCTTTCTTTGAATTCCCAATACAGATTGGTGCTCCCTGCAATTGATTTCAATTTTCAACCGTAGGTTAATGACCGGGGGCACTTCTGATTCAAACCGATAAAGAATGGTGTTGTTGTTTTCATTTTGCTTAATACTCCGTCTGGTCCCAAGAAACTTCATTCTTTCGCGGATTTTCTGCAAAATGGGCTTAATGGGACCTTCTTTGACCTGCACAAGGTCTATGTCTTCGGAATACCTGACCTGGGGCTTCAGAAACAACTTATGCAAGGCAGTACCTCCACGAAAGGCCAGATGTTCGGCCAGAAAATCATCAGAAAACAGTTCCACAAGTGCCCTTTCTATGATCAGGTCTTGTTCTACCTGGGCCACATCCGGCCAGGGTGCATATTTCTGCCATTCATCAATATATCGGCGTGGTATCATAAATCACTTTCTATGGTCGTATTTTTAATTACTTGCCAATCCTTGTCTTCATGTCCTTGTTGGACTCCTTCTTTTTGCAATAAAACGGTATGTTTTTCTCTCTCTTTGATCCCTTTCAGCATTCCCTGCACAAGCTTTTTGTTGCCAAGTTCTTTGTCTAGCAAATAGCCAAGCCGCTGAACAGAACTGACAGGAAAATTTTGAGATACTCTTGTCAGCGTGCTTTGTTTCATTTCCTCTGAAAGTTCTTCTAAAATGGTATAAATCCGGTTTATGCCAAAACTTCCATAAGTCAATAAATCCAAGGCGGTAATTTCTGGAATGGACACATTCAGATAGCCCGCATCCGTTTTTTTCTGAATCACATCTTTTTCACCCCAGATCTTTTTGACAAAAAAATCAATTGACAGATCACCTTTTTGAATATTCCTCATGGCAGGGGGTTCGATAACCACATAATATTTCATCGGTTGTTGATGAGCAGCTCCATATAATGCGGCGGCTGATAGCAATCCTACATAGTACCGCCGTCCTAACCATTGCATCATGTCGTCTAAAAATAGATGGGGTGGCAGTTGTCCATGACTGGAATATTCGGGTGTAATAATGACATAAAATCCCTTCCGAACATGGGCAATTCGGCGTTTCTGCTTCATCCGGTACAGGCCTTGCCTCAAAGCTTTATCTGAGAGATTCATTTTCTCTCTGACATCATCCCAGGAAAAAGAATACCTTCCGGATGCCCGGATGTCGTATATGACTTGCTCAAGTTGACCTCGTTCCATCATTATTTTTATTTGCAATATACTACGCCAAATGTAGATAAATGCAATCTAAAACATATTTCAGAAAACTACAACCATCCTCAAGTTTTTTATTAGCTGTTCCACTCGCAAGCTCACCAGCTCATTACCTCACCAACTAAAAAAAGCCCCCCGGAAATCCCGGAGAGCTTTCCTCTCAAACATCAAACACCCCACCCGTTGGTGGTATTTTCATCATCCCAATCCGGTGGTGGGCAATCACGCCTCCGGCCGTTAAATATTCGCCTGAGCATCATGGAGACCAGGAAACTTACCAGGGCACCAATGGCTGAGAGTATAACGGTCACCAGCACGTCCGTCATGGTGATATTCGTAAAAACACCCGTCAGCGTTCCGCCTACAAAACCAACCTGTTGGCTGCGATCTATGTGCCCCGGATTCATCATTATTCAACGGCGATCACGCGGAGCGCATTTCTGGCCCCGTTGTTGAGTTTGTAGAGTTCTCCATTTACATCCTGCCAAAACAAAAGTCCCAGCATCACAACGCTGATACCGCCTTCAATGGTGTCAACCGTGCCGGTGGTCAAGGTCTCTTCGGGATGGTCAGATTGATTCAGCTCAAAAGGTTCCCCTTCGGCCATGGACACGGATGATTCCAGTCCATTGAAGTCAAAGAAACCAGCCACACTTACAAACTGCGCATGGGTGGCTCCATCAGGTTTCCGGATGTTTTGGGGATTGAAAGGCAAAATGGTCACATCGGCCACGCCTTCCGTCAGGCTGACATCAAAATCCTCAAAGAAAAGGTTCTTCAAGTTGGATGCTTCATTAAACTCAAAGCCGGAAAGCAAAGAAACATCGCCGGCCATCACATTGCGTTCACCCCGGGCCGACTCCTCATCGCTTTTCACGATCTTTGAAAATATGGAAGTCAACCGGCCACTCATGCACCTGTCGGCCGTCAGATAAAGCTGTTCCCGGAAAGCGTCCCTGAGCAGTTTCCCGGCTTTAATGGCCCGGATAAACTCCTGTCCGTTTTCCCTGGTGCGGGCAAATCGCGGATCTGTTTTGATGCGGTCGCCATCCACACCGCCTTTGGTGCGGGCGAGATATTCGCCCCCACTCTTGTAGAAAGTCAGGTCACCGACCCGGCCTTTCAACTTCAAAAAACTCTCTTGTCTTGCCATAAAAATTTAGGTTTAGTGAATCATTACAACACCAAACCTAAAGCGCATTTCCCTTTATTTCAAATGTTTACGGTAAATCTGTCCAGAGATGAGATATCTGGCAGAACTTGTCACTATTTTTTCTATTTTTAAAGTAACAATTTTGCAGGTAAACTGTATATCAACAGTATAGCAAAAGTATAGATGGAGTATTAAAATTGCATTTTGTTAATCAGAAACCCACCAAAAAATTTTAAGGAAAATGAAGACCAAACGCATATGCATATATGCCAAAGACATTCAGCGCATCACCGGCAAAAGCGAAAAAACCGGCTACCGGATCCTGGACAACATCCGCCGGCGCCTGGGGAAAGAACCCCACCAATTCGTCACCATCAAGGAATTTGCTGAATTTGCCGGCTTTGAACCGGAAGAAGTGAAGGAGTTTATTAATGATTAATGTAGAAGTTTTTCCGGAGATAGATGCCAACTTAGTGCCAGCTTGATGCCAACTTAGTGCCAGCTTGATGCCAACTTGATGCCAGCTTGGTGCCAATTGCTCTTCCGATTTCTTCAACCCCATCATTTTCGATACTCTAAGGCTCTACATCGTTATTCAAATACAACAAACAAGACCAAAATTTATCAAATGATATTTTGAAGACCGAGAAATAATGCATACAAACCCATGCAATTCACCGGTTGTTCATACAAAATGAGCCTTTTTGCCCCCTTTTGATACAAAATCGCAGTATCATTTCCCGGAAATCACTCTTCAAACGTATCAAATAGAAACAAAACAGACCATTTTTTATGTGGAATGCCGTTAACCTATTATCAAAACAGCCTCAGTTTTTCCCTTTCACCCTCTTTTTTAATAAATTTTGTGCCTAAATGATGCGTTTTGATACAAAAACAAAGCAAACGAACATCTTCATATGGCTCAAAACGCACCAAATAAACACAAAAGAAATTGAAAAAGTTCTCTTATTTCTTTATATTTGTAATAGACTCAAGGGAGTCAAATCCGCTCAAAAGACACCAAAATGAATGAGAACAAATTGGTGAACAAATGATGGGAGCAATTCTCAATCAATTGATTTACAGCAAATAATTTGGATATATTCGAATCCCGCCCGGATCACACCACCACATTCATCTAAAAACAAAAAGCTGTAAATCGTTTGATTTACAGCTTTTTGTTTTTGGGGGATTCATCAAAAACCATTAAACCACAAAGTTCCATTCCAAGATCATATTTTGATTTTCTCCTAACTTTACGAAGTCCTCCTTGGAATCATCGTTTCTGCATTATTTCCTCCTTTAGAATTTGAAAGAATTTATTCGTGGCTTGCCTTTCCTTCCAGGGCACATGACCACACTTTTCCAAACGGATCATTTTAAAATGGGGAAGTCTTTCCGACAACGGTTTTTCAACCCCGTCAGCCGGATGCGAATCATATTCTCCATGAATCGCCACCACCGGGCATCGAATCCCATCAGCAAAACGAACCAATTCGTTTGAATTTCTCAACTTAGAAGCTTCAGGCCAAACGGACTGATAAATTTCCATATCCAAATCAACTGTGTCCTGAACATTCTTATCATAGTCGTAAGAGTCAGCCCTGGTCATTAAATGACCAAATGCTTTCAGCACTTCTTTGTCAATACTACCTGATTCAATCTCGTAAATCAGTCTCTCTGCTTTTTTTCTGTTTCGTTCAGAGAGACGGCTCAAACGGATATTCATTAAATCATGGTTGTATTGGCTTTCGAAAGCCCCGGCTCCTATCAGAATTAACTTGCTGACAAACTCAGGGTAACGGCTAGCGAATAAAAAGCCGAGCCATGCTCCCCAGGAATGACCGATTAAAATAACTGGCAGATCAGCGCTTTCAGTCAACTGCCTATGGAATTCTTCTATTTGACCGGTTATGGTTTTCTTTGTCTGAAGCAATTCAAGCACTCCAAAATCTTTGCCCAGTTCCTTCGCCACAGGCTGCATTTCACCTGAAGCGCCGGGGCCGCCATGCAAAAGCGCAACTCGAAAGGGATGTTTGCCATACTTTCTTACCGATTTTACCATCTCAAACCTTCGTAATCGACCTCATCATCATCAATTTCCATATCATTCACATTACAACCAAGTCTTTTGGCCTCCTTTTCGAGAAAGGTACGATAAGCATTATACTCATCTGTGTAAAAAACGGCTTTGTTCAACAACCGGGGAAGTTGTCTGAAAGCCTTTTTCCCACCTCCAAGTATAAAGAAATCCATGTTGATGCTTCTCATGTAATGGTAGATATATTCGTTTGCTTCATATATTCCGCCTTCAATAAACCCTGCCAGCTTTCGGGCTCCGGTTGGGTCATACACTTTCATCGCTTTTTCCAGCCAATACTCAACTTGAAGCAGCATGGCAATATCAAACCTGGTGGTTTCGGAATAACGCATGTTAAACTTTAGTGCGGCAAGGAAAAATAAAATATGTACCCATGATATCTTAGTCCCAAAATACTCTACTGCCTCAATTTCCGGATGGTCACTTTTCTTTTTCAGGCGCAGCCCTTCATAAGCCTTCCTGACTTCGTAAGAAAAACTGCTGATAAGCTTGTCCCGGTTCTCAGAACCATGGAGGTTAAAATCTTTCTCTTCTCCCCAGTATTTTCCAATAACTTCGTAAAAACTATTAAGGTCTTCGTGTGTTCCCCAGAGCTTAATGCCGATTCCTCTGGGAGTTGGTGTAATGTGTAGCATATAAATTTTTTAATTCAAACAAACCTGCTTTATTCATAAGTTTTCGTC
>NZ_AHZV01000209.1 GCF_000250735.1 Anaerophaga thermohalophila str. Valhall | reverse complement strand
CGTTAGGGGCAATTGAAATAGAAAAAAAACATGCTAAATAAAAAAGAATTATATATTGTTGGATTCGGCAAATTTGGTAATACCATACTCCGAAAAACCTTAGATTCAAGGATTAATGCTAAACGTTTGTGCGTCATTAGAAACTCATCTATGAATGATGATTTTGGAGATGATTTTATCAAGTTTATAGACTTGAATAATGATTACGATTATCTTTTATCAAATATTGCTGGAAAATTAACATCTACAGAAAATAAAAAAATTATTTTAATCGCTGGACTTGGTGGAAACACAAGTGGTTACATGCTTGAACAATTAACCATGAAATTAATTGAACTTCAATATGATTTTTATTCAATCGGCACAATCCCATTTAATTTTGAAGGGAGCAAGAAAAAAAATAAGGCAAATCATACAGTTGTAAGACTACAATCGCTCCCCAACTTCAAAGCAATAGATAGTAACTTGATAAAGGAAGTACATTCAGGAAAAATAGGCATTGCTGAAGCTTTTAACTTTGTTGATAATATAATTCTTGAATTCATAAGTAATATTTCAGAAGAAAATCACTCAAATAATATGTCGTTAAATTAATCCTTAATTCAAATGAAATCAGACATAATTGCAATCCAAAACGCAATACTTAAAGAGTTTTATTTACGGTTTAGAGAGTACGATGGCAAAATGGGATTATCTGCTCCTTTAATCCCTAGAATTTCGCCTCAATATTTAATTAGCAGAACAATTGTTATTGGACAAGAGACAAATACTTGGTTTCCGAATAAGGATATTTCAGATAATTTGTACCACATTATAAAGCACAACCCAAACAACCTTGAAAAAGACTGCCTAATAGACAGATACGATAATTTTATTCAAAATCACGCACAAAAATACGGTGGTAAATTTTGGGAATTTAATCGCTTATTATACAAGGAGAACATAATCGAAGGAGAAATGATAGAAAATGGACTGCTTTCACATTGTTGGATGAACATTTTTATGACAGAAGCAGTAACCGGAAAAAATAAAAATGAGGGAAGGCCGACAAAAAATAAAAAAGTCGCTAACCAAGTCATGGAATTGCAAACAGATTTAGTCTCTAGAATATTAAACATATTATCTCCTAAGAGAATTATTTTTTTAACTGGTCATTCTCTTGATTACTATATTCAAAAAGGTGCTTTAAACAAAACGGCGATTTGCAAAACTCCCCTCGATGAGAAAGGAATTTTACAACCACACGAATTAGCTATTTTTAAAATAGAAGATAGCAGTCATTTTTTGCATTCCACAGACATAATCCGTGCTTATCATCCCACCTATTTTATGGCAAGGATAAATACAAACAAGGGATTAAGGAAAAGATTAGATAACAACAAAATTTCCGACTCGAATTCAAAATATTATACAAAAGCACTTGTAAATTATCTTAAAATGAAATCTTTATGAATAGAAAAAATTAAAAGCCCCTAACAAAGCTATATACGCCAGCCGTGGCATCCACAGCATATTGAGGGTTTTGTATTTTCCAAAACCATACGTTC
>NZ_AHZV01000210.1 GCF_000250735.1 Anaerophaga thermohalophila str. Valhall | reverse complement strand
GACGAAAACTTATGAATAAAGCAGGTTGAAATGCGATGCTGAAAAGAATTGCATAGTTAACTCAATACTTCGTTGAACTTTTGCAATACGCGGCAAATCAATTGTTTATGCTCAAAGAGGCTTGCTTGTCAAAATGCAGTATATTAAGGTTGTACGAAACGACCATGGCAAGACTTACCATAATAAGAACGTGTATAAGTTCTAACATGCGAGTTCCATCCGACATTATAAAAATAAATTTTATGCGGATGAATCATCTTACATCTAAACATCTAACGATCTATGAGTGCGGTATAAAAAGCATATTTTTGTCAAAATCAAGGCGTTTTAATTTTTTGTATCGGAGTTAACTCGTTGTTAATGAGGATGCAAAAATTTGAAACAACACAGAGTTTGGCAATAAAGATGCTTTTTAGACCGGGCTCATCTATTATTAACTGTAATAAACCGGATATTAATAAAAAGACTCAATACGATGCAAACCAATGATTTTAAATACGTTGTAGAACAATTTGCCGATTTACGCATTCTTCGTTATCCTGTTTCCGGGTTTGAAGAATTGCCACTACAACAGAAGATACTGATTTATTATTTATCGCAGGCAGCCATAGAAGGACGTGACATTCTTTTCGACCAGAATTATAAACACAATCTGACCATTCGCAAGACTCTGGAAGCTATATATGAGAATTTTAACGGTGACCGTTCTTCGGAGGAATTTCTGTCTTTCGAAGTTTTTCTTAAACGGGTATGGTTTTCCAACGGCATTCATCACCATTATTCTACTGTCAAATTAGAGCCCGGGTTTAGCCCTGAATTCTTTGAACAGGCAATTGGAAATATTGATGATAAAAAACTTCCCCTTAGCAACGGAGAAACAAAAAAGGAGCTTGTTGAAAAACTGATCCCCATCCTTTTTGACCCCACTGTTGATACAAAACGTGTGAACCAGGCAGAACATGAAGACCTGATTGCTACTTCAGCCAATAATTATTACGAAAATGTTTCCCAACAGGAGGCTGAGGCATTTTATGCATCAAAAAAAAGTCCGGAGGAAAAGAAGCCGCTTTCGCATGGATTGAACACAAAATTGGTTAAAGAAAACGGAAGGCTTGTTGAGAAAGTCTGGAAAATTGGAGGTCTTTACTCCCTGGCAATCCAAAAAATTGTAGGATGGCTCGAAAAAGCACTAACAGTAGCCGAGAATAAAACTCAGGAAAAAATTATTTCCTTACTCATCGATTTTTACAAAACCGGCGATTTGGAAATTTTCAACAAGTACAATATCGCCTGGCTGCAGGATAACGAATCGCGGGTTGACTTTATTAACGGCTTCATAGAAACTTATGGTGACCCCCTTGGCCTTAAAGCAAGCTGGGAAAGCGTTGTAAATTTCAAGAATATTGAAGCCACGCGGCGAACGGAGATAATCAGTGCACATGCAAAGTGGTTCGAAGATCATTCACCAACCGATCCGCGATTCAAAAAGAAAGAGGTTCGTGGCGTTACAGCCAAAGTAATTAATGTTGCTATGCTGGGTGGCGACTGTTATCCGCACACCCCTATCGGCATTAATCTGCCCAATGCCGACTGGCTTCGTAAAGAGTATGGCTCAAAGTCTGTAACCATCGAAAACATTACTTATGCTTATGATGAAGCTGCTAAAGGAACCGGTTTTTTGGAAGAGTTTTGTTATTCACAGGAAGAAATTGAACGGCACAATAAATATGGCTTTCTGGCCGGCAACCTGCATACCGACTTGCACGAGTGCCTGGGGCACGGTTCGGGACAACTGCTGGAAGGGGTTACCGGCGATGAATTGAAAGCCTACGGTGCTGTAATTGAAGAAACCCGTGCCGACTTATTTGCTTTGTATTTTATGGCTGACAAAAAGCTGATTGAATTGGAACTTTTGCCCGATGAAGAGGCTTTTAAAGCCGAATACGACAACTATATCCGGAACGGACTCCTGACGCAGATCACCCGTATTAAACCCGGTGATAATATTGAGCAGGCTCACATGCGTAACCGTCAGTTGATAGCTTCGTGGTGCTACGAAAAAGGAAAAAACCGATAATGTGATTGAAAAGAAAATAAAAGATGGGAAGAGCTATTTCACCATCAATAATTATCAGGCGTTGCGTGAACTATTTGCACAATTACTTGCAGAAATACAGCGTGTAAAATCGGAAGGTGATTTTGAAACCGCCAGGCAACTCGTTGAAAACTATGGTGTAAAAATTGACAGAAATCTTCATGCCGAAGTGCTCGAAAGATACAAAAAACTTAATCTTGCCCCCTACAGCGGATTTGTAAATCCTGTGTACGGGCTGGAAAAAGATAATGATGGAAACATTTTGGATGTAATACCTGATTACAGCGAAGGGTATGCCGAGCAGATGATGCGATATTCCAAAGAACATTCGTGGATTTAGAATTACAAACAATATTTACTATACTTGAATGATACTCCAAAAAGATATATATTTGTAATATACTTTCAGCAGTGATATGTAACAATAGAATATCATGAAAACAGTATCCTTAAAGATTGATGACTCGATTTTCGGCGAAACAGAAAAAATACTTGCCAGGATTAAAAAGCCACGTAACCGTTACATCAACGAAGCAATAGAGCATTACAATAAAGTGCAGCGCAAACAGATTCTTGAGGAGAAGCTTAAAAAAGAATCTGAAGTAGTAAAAAATGATTCAATGTCTGTATTAAAAGATTTCGAGGGAATTGACTATGGCGATTAAACAATTCGAAATCTGGATTGCAGATTTAAACCCCAGGGTTGGAACTGAACCGGGAAAAACAAGACCGGTTTTAGTTGTTCAAACAGATTTACTCAATAAAATTCCACATCCATCAACCATTGTTTGTCCCATTACTACTAATGTACGACACGATTCGGATATTTTAAGAGTACATTTGAAAAAAGGAATGGCTAATCTCCATAAGGCGTGCGACATTATGATTGACCAAATCAGGGCAATTGATAATAAACGGTTGACCAAAAAGATCGGTATATTACCTGATGAAGTGGCTGATTTGGTAAAAGAAAATATTTCAATAGTTCTCGATTTAGAGTAATGCTGTTGATTTAATTTATTAAATTTGTAGAACACTGTTAGGGGTGCTCCGAATTTGGGGCTGAGAACAAACCCTTGCACCTGAGATGTATAATAACAGCGTAGGGAAACAGTTAGTTAAATGAGATCAAATTTTTAAGGAAATAAATCATTTAAGAGCTGTTTTGCTACTGCAGAACAGCTCTTTTTTACCACAAAAAGTTATTACTATGATCACAGCACAAAGCGTAGCAGAAGACTTATTAAAACTAAAAGAACAAGCCCCGCTGATACACAACATTACCAATTATGTGGTGATGAATAACACAGCCAATGCATTACTATCCATTGGTGCCAGTCCGGTAATGGCCCATGCTCCCGAAGAGATGGAAGCCATGGCCGGCATTGCCTCGGCCCTGGTTATTAACATCGGTACGCTTGGTAAAGAATGGATCGAGGGAATGCTGATTGCCGGAAAAGCTGCATCGAAGAGAGGTATACCTGTAATATTAGACCCTGTGGGTGCCGGAGCAACACCTTTTCGGACAGATACCTGTCATCAACTGATTAAAACATGTAAACCAACCATTATCAGGGGAAATGCTTCCGAAATAATGGCACTCATCAGCAGCGATGTTAAAACCAAAGGGGTGGACAGTACCGAATCGTCGGATAAGGCTCTGGAATTAGCTAAAACATTTGCATATGAAACCGGAGCTGTTATCAGCATCAGCGGTCCTGTTGATTACATAACTGACGGAGAAACCGTCATCAGTATTAAAAATCATATTCCCCTTATGCCGAAAGTAACCGGCATGGGATGTACAGCAACTGCTCTGACAGGGGCTTTTGCTGCAGTTTGTGAGGACAGCCTGAAGGCCGCTGCAACGGCAATGGCTATAATGGCCGTTGCAGGTGAAACAGCTAAAAATAAGGCCCTGGGCACGGGGACTTTTCAAATGTATTTTCTGGATGCACTCTGTAATTTGAATGATATTGATATTGCCAAACATTTAAAAATATGAGAAATGAATTTGACCTGAGTCTCTATCTTGTTACCGATCGCGGGTTATCTTTAGGTCGATCGCTGAAAGAGGTGTCAGAAAAGGCTCTGAAGGGGGGCGTCTCAATGGTTCAAATAAGGGAAAAAGAGGCTTCCACCAGAGAATTTATAATGGAGGTGCTCGATATAAAAATACTGCTGAAAAAATACAATGTACCGCTAATCATCAACGACCGGGTAGATGTGGCTCTGGCAACAGATGCTGACGGAGTTCATCTGGGACAGAATGATATGCCCTGGCGAATGGCAAGAAGACTCCTTGGTCGCGATAAAATCATCGGTCTCTCTGTTGAGTCTGCCGACCAGATCGAGGAGGCCAATGCGGCAGATATTGACTATATCGGGATAAGCCCGGTTTTCACAACACCTACCAAAAAAGAGCTGGCAAAAGGGCTTGGCCTGAAAGGAACGGCTCATATAGCAAGGCTTTCCAGGCACCCGGCCGTCGCCATAGGCGGCATTAAGCAGGAAAATGCCCGGGAAGTCCTGCAAACAGGTGTTGACGGAATATCGGTAGTATCTGCAATTTGTTCGGCACCCGATCCTGAAAAGGCCTCCCGTGAATTATTGGAAATCATCACAACAAAGAAAAGCTCATGAGAAAATATAAAACCGCACTAACCATTGCCGGAAGTGACAGCAGTGGTGGAGCAGGCATACA
>NZ_AHZV01000211.1 GCF_000250735.1 Anaerophaga thermohalophila str. Valhall | reverse complement strand
AATCGTAAATGAGGATTTTGGCGGCGAGCGTAACACAGTAAATGGTACTTTATGGACAGACACTAATTAGCAACATCTTATTCCGGGATGGTTCGGAAAATAAAAATTTATGGCCCCAAAAACAGACATTAAGAATCGGTACTTTGATGTATCTGAATTATTTCAGAAACAGTGCCTGATCCAACATTAAATTTTGAATTTGAAAGTATGAATTTAGCAATTGATCAGGGAAACAGCAGCACGAAATTAGGATTTTTTGACAAGGGAAAGCTTATTGCCACTTACAAGCTGTTTTTTCTTGACCAACAAAAATTAAATGAACTTTCTAAACGCCATCCGCCCGATAAAATTATTGTTTCTTCCGTGACACAGGAAACAAAAATAATAGAACAATTTTTCTCAACAGCAAAAAACCAGTTCATCATTTTTGACCACAACACTCCGCTTCCTTTCATCAATCAATACCAAACACCGGAAACTTTAGGCAAAGACAGGCTGGCAGCCATTGCCGGAGCGCAAACACACTATCCGGGGTCTACCCTACTGGTTATCGACGCAGGAACTGCAATAACCTTCGATCTTGTCGTTGGAAACACCTTTAAAGGCGGAAACATATCGCCGGGTTTGCAAATGCGTTTTACAGCACTCCACACGCAAACCAAACAGCTTCCTAAAGTTGAACCCGGCCAATCGGAGTTCTGGGGAACAACTACAGAGGAAGCCATACGCTCAGGCGTACAGAACGGTATCATAATGGAAGTAGATTCATATATTGACAAAACAAGAGAACAATATCCCGATGTCAAAACAATCATCACAGGCGGAGATGCAGATTTTTTTGTTACCTACGCAAAAAATATCATCTTTGTACATCCAAATTTAGTACTACACGGACTCAACAGAATATTAGAATACAATGCATAAACTTATCAGATACCATTTACTACTATTGACGCTGGTTGTATCTTTTACAACCTATGCCCAGAAAAAAACCTACTCTCCCTTTTCAAGATATGGCATTGGAGAGTTAAATACAGCCGGTTACGGACAGAATGCCGGAATGGCTAATACCGGCATTGGAGTCAGAACCAATGAGCATCTTAATTTCATGAATCCGGCCTCCTACTCGGCCATAGACACCATGTCTTTTTTCTTCGAAACAGGGGTAACTGCTCATTCCCAGACTTTTGAATCGGTAGGAGGAGAAGAACAATACAATAATATTGACTTCAGTTACTTTGCAATGGGATTTCCCATTTCCAAAAACATTCACACCTCCTTGGGATTGAGACCTTACTCAAATGCCGGATATGAGTTTGAATTCTCTGACGGAACTTCGCTCAACAGGGCCATAGGGACAGGGAACTTATCTGCAGCCTACGCTGGTCTCTCAATTCGTCCTGCACCCAGTCTTTCCCTGGGAGCTCATGCCACCTATCTTTTTGGTAACATCAGGCACACTACATTTATTGAATTTATTGATGATGATGCCGCTTACAAATATGGTGTCCAGAATGAACTGCATGCCAGTGATTTTATTTTCGACTTTGGCGCACAATATACGCAGCAACTTAGTGAAACAGAAAAAATCACTGCAGGTGTAACTTTTCGCCCTCAAAGTCCGGTTAACGGCGATTTTCAACGAACCGTTGCAAAAGGGTCGCAGTACGCCGAAGACGGAAAACTTTTCACTGCCAACTATGTAATCCCGGAGGCCTCGGATACGTCCAATATCTCAAGTTTTGATATGGCCAGTTCCATCGGACTGGGAATATCCTACCAAAGAAATGAAAATCTTACAATTGCCGCCGACTATGTCCTCTCCAACTGGGGAGACATCAAATTCCCCGATGGCCATACAAAAACCACAAACAGCTCCCATTTTTCTGCCGGGGCCCAATTCATTCCGAATCTGCGATCCCGTAATTACCTGGCACGAATGAGATACAGGGCAGGTTTTAAGTATGGTAATCAATACATTCAGATAAACGATAATGAACTAAATAATTTTGGCATAACTTTTGGAATTGGTTTACCACACAACAGAAGCAAAACATCCATAAACCTGGCCTTTGAATATGGAACCATTACTCCGACGGGAGATTTAGATATTAATGAAACTTATGGAAAAATAACATTGAATATTACGTTCCATGAATTCTGGTTCAGGCAATGGAAATTCGATTAATAAAAGCTGTGTGTAAGGAACTAAATTTTCGTTAATATTTTAATATCTTTGCACCTGTTTTTTGAAAAAATGAAATATATAATAACAAATCAAATAATCCGATTACGCGGAGCAGTTTTAATTTCAAGACAAAAAAAGGAAAGCGGGGACAAAAACTGATTTCGTATTAAAAAATTTACAATCATGAAAGCGTTTACAATTATAGTATTAGGATTGCTCTTGTCCATAACACAGACTTTTGCACAAAAAGGTGTGGAAGACGGTTCGAAGTACGGGCATGGAGAAGACAGCATCCGGTGCCTGAAAAACCTTTCACTCTATACAGAGTTGGTAAAACAGGAACTTTATGATGATGCATACCCTTACTGGCAAATTGCCTTTAATGAATGTCCGTTATCTACCCGCAGGTTGTATACCGACGGGGTAGATATAATATCTCATAAACTGGAAAAGGCATCTGAAGAAGCACAAAAAGATGAATTTTTTAATAAACTGATGAAGGTATATGATCAGCGAATGAAATATTTTGGTGATCATCCAAGATATGGCATTCCCTATATTAAAGGGATTAAAGCCATTGACATGTTGGAGTACCGAAAAAATGATCCGGGAATCAGAAAAGAAGCCTATCAGTTGCTCAATGATGCCGTTCACAACGGCGGTGCAAAATATCAACCGGCAGCCTATGCTTTATTTTTAACCACCTCTATCGCTATGTTTAATGACGGTGAGTTAACCTCAGAAGATGTAGTTATCAATTACACAACAATTTCGGATAAGGTTGATGCACACATTGATGACTCTAAGATGTCAAAGTACAAGGATATATATACCAAACTGTCGGAACAGGTAGAGGAGTTATTTGCCAGAAGCGGAGCTGCAGATTGTGAAACTCTGGACAAAATATTTTCACCGCAGCTTGAAGAGCACAAAGATGACCTCGAATGGCTGCAGAAAGTCAGTCGTCTCCTGGCCAGAGGACTTTGTGAAGACATGGAGCTTTTATACAAGGTATCTGAATACCAACATGAGATTGAGCCATCAAGCTCGTCTGCATACGGACTGGCAAGGATGTACCTTAAATCGGGTGATACCCAACGTGCCATCAGCTATTTTGAAGAAGCCATAGAAATGGAAGAAGACGATACTCAAAAAGCTGAATACTATTACCAGCTCGGCTTGATTCATCTTGCAGAAAAAAACTATGTAGCTGCTCGCTCAAACGCATTAAAAGCTACAGATCATAACCCTGAATGGGGAAAGCCATATATTCTTATTGGCAAAGCCTATGCTGCTTCAGCCAGCAGTATAGGAGAGGATGAATTTGAACACAAAACAGCCTACTGGGCTGCAGTGGATAAATTTAAAAGAGCCAAATCGGTTGATCCTGAAACGGCCGACGAAGCCAATGAGTTGATTAGTGCCTATAGCAGCCATTTCCCGAAAACCGACGAAATCTTCTTTCAGGGGCTTGAAGTAGGCGGAGCTTACACTGTTGGCGGATGGATTGGCGAACGTACTACCGTCAGGTCCAGGTAAAGAATGAACCGGGCATGACAAGGATCATCACAACCAGGCCACGCCTGCCCCGATAATTGGGGTTCGGCCGGGAAAAGTTGATGGGTAAAACCGTTCATGCAAGTTCCAACCTACCGCTCCCGATGTTCGGGAACCTCAGTAAATAAATTCTATACGGGTGAAACAACATATTGTAAATAGCAATAAAATATTGACAGCAGGCAGTATATATTTACTGCTTGCTGTTGTTTTTTTATTATCATCCTGTCAGTCGAACACCCCTGAGGATATAAAAGCTGTTGTTGATGAAGGTAATTTTCCTTCACTTGCAGTTAATGAACTTGAAAGCGTAATTACCGATTCGGGGAAGGTGGCTTACCGGTTCATTACACCCGAAATGAATCAGTATAAAAACAGAGAACGACCATACACCGAATTCCCGAAAGGATTGCATCTTATTGTCTACAATGACATGGAAGACATAGATGCCCAGATTAAAAGCAATTATGCCATTTATTACGAAGACGAAAACCTTTGGGAACTTCAAAATAACGTGGAAGCAGTAAACTTTAAAAATGAAGTCATCAACACCGAACAATTATTTTGGGACACAAAAAAACACCTCGTTTATTCCGATGAATTCATAAAAATTACCACAGAAAAAGAAATACTAACCGGCTACGGCTTCGAGTCGGATGAAAAATTTGAAAATTACACCATAAAAAATATTAGCGGAATATTGTCGGTTGATGAAGAACAGCGAGAAGAACCATGAGTCGCAAAACCCGACAAAGAATGCTAAGTTTTTATTAACTTTCGGGAAAGATTACCTCCTAAAAAATGGAATATTTACCTGTAATAATTGTTACCATACTCTTTTCAGCGTTTTTTTCCGGAAGCGAAATGGCTTTCCTTTCGGCCAATAAGCTGCTAATAGAATTGAACAGGAAGAAGAATCCGCACATTGCTAAAGTTATTGACGTTTTTCTTCAAAAACCCGGAATGTTTATTACCACTATTCTTATTGGTAACAACATTGCTTTAGTGGTATACGGTATTTACACGGCCCGTCTTTTTGAGCCTGTCATAGCCCGGTATGCCAGTTCCGATTTCTCAATTCTGTTTTTGCAAACCATTGTTTCAACATCAATAATTCTGATTACCGCAGAGTTTCTGCCAAAAATAGTTTTCAGAATAAACCCGATCTTTACCTTAAATATTTTCAGCATTCCCCTTTCGCTGTTTTACGGTCTGTTCTTTCCATTGTCAAAAATGACCCACGGCATTTCCAATTTCCTGATACGGAAAATGACCGGATCTGAAAGTCGAACCAGCACAGAAGACCTTGTTATCGGGCGGTTGGATTTCAACAATCTACTTGCCGAACACCAGGAAAAAACACCACAGGATGACAACGTACCCCAGGAGGTCAGACTTCTTAAAAATGCACTTGACTTTTCTTCTCTGAAAGTACGTGAATGTACTATCCCACGTACCGATTTGGAAGCAGTCGATGTTGAAGACAGCATTGAAACCCTGCGCCAGAAATTCATAGACAGCGGGCACTCCAAAATTCTTGTTTATAAAGAACACATTGATAATATTGTCGGGTATGTACATGTATCGGAACTGTTTAAAAATCCGAAAAAGCTAAAAAATATAATCAGTCCCATAAGTATTGTTCCCGAAACCATGACCGCCAACAAGCTATTGGAATTATTCACGAAAGAACACAGGAGCATTGCATTGGTCGTTGATGAGTTCGGAGGTACTGCAGGCATAGTGACATTGGAGGATATTCTCGAAGAAATTTTCGGAGAGATTGACGATGAGCATGACGTCTCCGATCTGGTGGAAAAGCAAATTGATGAGCATACTTATCAGTTCTCCGGTCGCTTTGAAATTGACTACCTCAACGAAAAATATCAACTCGAATTGCCCGTTTCGGACGAATATGAGACGTTGGCCGGAATGATATTAAGCTATAATGAATCAATCCCTAAAAAGGGAGACAAAATCCGGATCGACCCGTTTGAAATCAAAATTCTGGAGGCCAGCAGTTCAAAAATCGAACTGGTAGAACTCACCAAAGAGGAAGAAGATTAACCAGATAAATTGGCCAGATTTTATATTCGTTATAAATTCGCACCGCTTATACATAAAGAAAACCGATTGTGCATTTTTTTGTATATTCGTGACCTGATTTAAAAAACAAAATTAATCTGTATTCGAATGGCAACTTTAGAGAGAATCAGAAGTAAAGGAGGAGTTCTTGTGGCCGTCATGATCGGCTTCGCCTTATTAGCATTTATATTGACCGACCTGTTAAGCTCTGGTACTTCAATTTTTCAGAGGTCGCAGATGGAAATAGCCGAAATCGATGGGGAATCGGTCTCCATTCAGGAATTTCAGGCAAGAGTTTCAGAGATGGAAGAATATACAAGGTTGAATTCAGGAGAATCCTCTCTTGGTGAGGAGATGGTAAACCGACTCCGTGAACAGGCCTGGAACCAAATGGTCAATGAAATTATTTTAGGTGAAAAATACGAAGAACTGGGCATTGAAGTAACATCCGCCGAATTGGTGGAAATGGTTACCGGTTCCGAAGTTCATCCAATGATACGCCAACTGTTCAGCAATCCCCAAACAGGAGCTTTTGACAAGCAACAGGTGGTTAATTTCCTCAGATCAAAACAATATGATCCGACTGCCAATTTTTACTGGACATTCGTGGAGGATCAACTTATTAACGAGCGTTTGTTCAGTAAATATTCATCTCTTTTCGGAAAAGGATTTTATGTAACCAATCAATGGATAGAAAATGAGGCAAATGCACGCTCAAACAAAGTAGATTTTAATTTCCTTGTAAAGCGTATAACCTCTATCGACGACGATGAAGTTTCGGTTAGTGAGAGTGAGATAAAAGCTTATTACAATGAAAACATTGATGAATTCAGACAAGAAGCCAGCCGCGATATTGAATACCTGACTTTTGACGTTGAACCCACCAAAGAAGACCGTGAAAACACACGAGAGAGGCTGCTTGAGATGAAAGATGACTTCAGTTCGCCCGACATTGATGTTGCTCAGTTCGTGCGAATCAACTCAGATGTTCCGTTCAATCCCCGTTATATGAAACCGGAGGCATTAGACCCGGAAATCAGAGACTTTGTTACCACTGCATCAGAAGGGGACGTTTACGGGCCTTATTTTGAAGATGAAACGTTCAAGCTAACCCGTCTGGTCGATGTAGCGCAGGTTCCCGACTCAGTCAGAGCTCGCCATATCCTTTTGAGAAATAATCCTCAGAATCCGGATGAGGCCGATCAGTTGGCCGACAGTCTGATAAATCTTCTGAACAACGGAGCCGATTTTGAAGAACTGGCAAGGCAATATTCTGAAGACCAGGGTTCTGCTATTAATGGTGGCGATCTTGGATGGTTCCGCCAGGGACAAATGGTTAAGCCCTTTAACGATGCCTGTTTCTTTGGAGAAGAAGGGGATATTGTGAAAGTGGAAAGTCAGTTTGGCATCCATATTATTCACATTATGGACAAAGGTATTCCTTCTACAAAATACCAGCTGGCCACATTGGGTCGTGAGGTGACTTACAGCTCAAAAACGTATCAGGATGTCTACTCGGAAGCAACCCGGTTCGCAGCCCTGAACAACACACAGGAAAAATTCAACAAGGCCATTGAAGAACAAAACTTAACGAAGAAATATGGGCGCAACCTCCAGAAAAACGACCGTAATGTTGGAAACCTGGAATCACCCCGGCAGATGGTAAAATGGGCTTTTGAAGCAGAAAAAGGTGATATGTCACCCATTTTCGAATTTGGAGACCAGTTTGTTATAGCCGTTCTCACCAACATTACCGAAGAGGGAGATATGCCGCTCAGCGAAGTCAGAAATCGAATTGAAAGGCAACTTATTAATGAAAAGAAAAAAGAAAAGCTCATTGAGCAGCTCAAAGAGCAAAAAGAAAGCGGAAAGTCGCTTGAAGAAATAGCTGAAGCTGTGGATGGGGAAATACAATCTGCTTCCGATATAACATTTAATTCTTTTCAGGTCACAGGAGCAGGCGTTGAACCGGCACTTGTATCATTGGCCGTTTATTCTCCGGTAAACCAGGTTTCCGAGCCTGCTGCAGGTAATAACGGAGTATACCTGGTTCAGGTAACCAATAAAGAAGAAGTGGAAGTTGACAAAGAACAGGTAAAACGACAATTAGTAAACTCATTGAACCAGAGAGTGAGTTACCAGCTGCTTCAAACCATACGCGATAATGCAGAAATTGTTGATAACCGTTCCAACTTCTATTAATAAAGGCTTATTGACAAAAAAACAGGGCGGAAAAAGTTTCGCGCCCTGTTTTTTTATTGAAATATCTCTGTCAACCCTCAGATAAAAGTCGTTTTACTGTATCGGAAATATCCTTTCCTTCGGCTCTGCCAGCCAGTTTTTTTGTAGCAATTCCCATAACTTTGCCCATATCTTTCATAGAAACGGCACCAGTTTCTTCGATTATTTTTTTCAGTTCTTCCTCCAGCTCTTCAGGCTTAAGCTGGGCAGGGAGGAATTGAGCAATCACATCTGCCTCGGCCATTTCTCTGTCATACAAATCGGCCCGTCCCTGGGCAGAATAAATATTAGCAGAATCTCTTCTTTGTTTAATCATTTTTTGTAAGAATCTTCAACTCCTCTGCTTCTGACACTATACCACCAGATTTAGCTGCGGTACGTGCTTCCAACAGTTCTTTTTTGATACTCCTCAATGCTTCGAGCTTTACTTGCTCACGTGCCTTCATGGCGCTTTTAATCTCCTCGGTAACTTTGTCTATCAAGCTCATAATATCAAAACGTTAAATTAACTTCTCAATCAACATTATCATGCAAATATGGATTGTTGTCGCTTATTCGCGGGCCATCCTTCCCTTCGGAGAGTGTAAACCTTGACACTTTGAGGCCGGATGGATGATTGCTTTTCCCAAAATTGGACGATTTCTTATCATCGATTGATATATTTCTCCTTTTGTAGGCAGGAATGTTCTCCATTTCATCAATCAGTTTTTCATCACTCATTTCTTCGGGCGTCAGAGCCGCGGCGGAACCTTGCTCAAGAAGAGGGCCGGCATCCTTTTTGTTACTGTCGATGGCCCACGAAAACAAATCACCTTCTTTTTCACTGTTTTCAGGAGATGGTACATTTTCTCCATAAAGCCATTCAATTTGCCTCTCCTTCTCACGCTCTATCTCATCAAAATCAATAACTCTCGAACTTTCCTCATCCTGATCACTGCCTACAGGTTCTTCCTCATCATTTACATTCCCTTCTTCATCCATACTGAAACGGGTGATTTTCTTTTTGCCCGGTTTTCCGTCCTGTTTTTGGATGATATGGCCTGAAGCAAAACCGGTAGCGATAATGGTGACATTCACCTCGTCGTTAAGCCGTTCATCAGTCCCTGAGCCCCAAATAATGGATGCAGTAGCACCTACCCTCTCCTGAACATAGTCGGTTATTTCGCCCACCTCGTCCATGGTAATTTCATCGACACCGGATGTAATATTAAGCAAAATATTCTTTGCCCCCCTGATGTCATTATTATTCAGCAAGGGAGACTCCAAAGCCGCCTGAATAGCATCAATAGCCCGCTCTTCGCCCTCGGCAGTGGCAGACCCCATAATGGCCACCCCGCTTTCCTTCATAACTGTTTCAACATCGGCAAAGTCCACATTGATGTATCCGTGCACGGTAATAATTTCGGCAATACCTTTGGCTGCCGTAGCAAGCACATTATCGGCCCGTGAAAATGCATTGCTAAGTTTCAGATCGCCATACATATCGCGGAGCTTCTCATTGTTAATAATCAGTAAGGAATCAACATGTTTTTCTATTTCGGCAATCCCTTCAAGAGCCTGCTCAATTCTGATACGGCCTTCAAACTTAAACGGTATGGTCACGATTCCCACGGTCAGTATTCCCATATCTTTTGCAGCCTTGGCAATAACCGGTGCGGCCCCTGTACCGGTACCACCTCCCATTCCGGCGGTTATGAATACCATTTTTGTATTGTCTTCCAAAACCTTTTGAACCGACTCAAGGCTTTCAATAGCCGCCTCACGTCCCTTCAGTGGTTTATTGCCTGCTCCACGCCCTTCGGTAAGAGATTCGCCAAGTTGTATTTTAACAGGAACAGGACTATTGTCCAGGGCCTGTGCATCGGTGTTACAAACCACAAAGGTCACATCCTTAATGCCCAGACTGTGCATGTAATTGACAGCATTGCTGCCACCACCGCCAACACCTACAACCTTTATAATGGAATTGGCATTACCCGGTATATCAAAATTCATCAGATCATCACTCATAGTTACCTCCTTTTTTTGGGGCGGAAATTCTTACATTTCGGTGTCCCGCTCATCGAAAATACTGGCAAAATTCCGCTGTAGTTTCTCGAAAAGTTCACCGGTAAACTCAGGTTTTTTTACTTTTCTGGACTTCTTCGATTTACCTCCCGATGATTTCTTCTTTTTGCCGGAAGTCTCCGCCGGCTCAATATCATCGAAAAGAACCTGTTCGCGTGTTATCATTTTACTGCCCGGATATTGTCCGGCAGAAACAAGCAATCCGATAGCAGTTACCAGAGACGGATCTGCAAGCGATTTCTTTTCCTCACTTGAAAAAGCACGAGAAGTTGCTCCTACTCTTACATCCAAACCGGTTTTCAACTTTGTGAGCTCAGCCAGGTGATGAAGGTTAGCACCGCCTCCTGTCAGGACAATCCCGGCGCCCAGTTTTTCATAAAACCCTGAACGTTCAACATGATGAATAATAAGCTCAATAATTTCTTCCATTCGGGCCTGTATAATGCAGGCCAGACTCCTGAAAGATATCTCTTTTGGCTCCCATCCCGGAATACCCGGAATGGTCACTACAGCATCTTCTCTGGCGAGTGTCCCCAATGCAGAACCAAAACGGGTTTTCAATGCTTCAGCCTGCTTTTGCAAAACTGCGCACCCTTCTTTTATATCACCGGTAATAACATTTCCGCCAAAAGGAATAACTGCGGTATGTCGCAACACACCATCGTGGAAGAGTGCCAGGTCGGTAGTTCCTCCCCCTATATCAACCATTACTACTCCGGCCTCTTTTTCTTCTCCCGAAAGAACCGCCCCCGACGATGCCAAAGAAGAAAGCATCAGGCCGCTCAAACGAAGACCAGCCTTTTCGATGCATTTCTCAATATTCTTAATGGTTGTATTGCGGCCTATCACCACATGATAGTTTCCTTCAATCCTTTGCCCAGAAAAGCCTACGGGTTCTTTAATGCCGCTCTCATGATCAATAATATAATCCTGGGGAACAACATGTAATATTTTTTCATCGGGTTCAAGTACAATACGATAGCTGTCCTGTAAAAGTTGTTCAAGGTCAAAGGTATTTATCTCATTACCCGCTTTAATGAACCGATAGCAACGGTTTCCCATGGTGCGAATGTGTTGGCCCGACACCCCTGCGAAAACCTCACTCAACTTAATGCCAAGACTATCTTCAAGGGTGGAAACAGCCTGCTGAATAGCCTTCACCGTTTCCTCGATATTGAGAACGACTCCTCTTTTTACACCGGTGCATCCCACCTTTTCTATTCCCAGAATTTCTACTTGTCCATCGGGATGTTTGCGTCCTGCAACGGCCACTACTTTGGTGGATCCGATGTCTATGGCTGAAATTAAATTTAGTCTCTGAGTCATATATTCCTGTTTTTCGAGCAAAGTACTTGTCCTTTATACTTCAAATTAATCACCTGATAATTGTTCCACTCACGGGGTGATAGCCCTTGCTTATAGAGTGCTCTCAGGTTTCTGAGTTTTTCCTCGATGCGCTCGGGAGGTCCCAGGAGAATGAGATGATCACCCACTCGTGGTACCAAAACATAATCGCCGTTCTGCTTTATATACAACTGCTCCATCTGAGCCGACCAAAACGGATCGTTACGGAAAATCCTGGCAATATAAATCAAATGCTCCATTTGCCCATCTATTGCACCGCTGACAACCATCACCCTGGCAGTAAAATGGTCGAACAACGGCATCTCGTTCCCGTCCTCGTCGATGTAATAAGATCGATTGTCTTCAAAGACTCTGAACAATGGATAATGCTGTAAAAGATCGATTTTCAGACGGCCTTCTATTGTATTGTAGACTTCACAATTTCTGACCGCCGGGTGCTTGCCCACAAAGGCCTCTATTTCATTTAGTTTCAACGAATTTACCGGTTCTCCCAGAATGCCTTCAAATTTCATCAGAACGGCATTTCTGATCATCTCATGATTGACAAAACGAGTTTGCATGCTATCCAGAACATTTACTTCAACCTCACTGCACACCACTTCATGGTGATGACTTCCCACCAGCCCGAGCATCACCGGAAAGTACAAAAGCAATAAGCTCCAAAGTAATATTTTTTTTACTCGCTTCATTGGTAACAAGTTGTTCAGATATTGTTGTCATTTTTTATATACCGGTATCCCCATTCACAAATGCCAGGTACCAGTCTGTCAATATCTCCGGCTCCCATGGTAATTAAAACGTCGGGTTCAAAATTGTTCAAATAAGGGATCAGTTCATCTTTTTCAACAATTGTACATTTGTTCTTGTCAATATACCGGCTGATGGTTTCGCTGGACACGCCGGGTATTGGCTCTTCCCTTGCGGGATATACGGGCAATAAAACAATCCGGTGGAGTCCATTGTCGAGTGCTTCGGCAAACGCTTTTGCAAAATCGCGCGTTCGTGAGTACAAGTGTGGCTGAAAAATGCCGGTTACCAGGCGACCAGGCCACATATCCCGAATACTCTGCAATGTTGCCCTTATTTCCTGCGGATGATGAGCATAATCATCGACATATACCAACCGTGAGGTATTTATTAATACATCAAATCGCCGGGCTATTCCCCTGAAGTTTGGCAAAGCATCGATCAATTCATGATATCCGGCTCCGCTCATTCGTGCCAGAGTCAGCGCTGCTACTGCATTCTCCACGTTCAAAAGTCCGGGAGTCCCCATTCTGAATCCCTCAATAGTCCCTTCAGGTGTTTTCAGGTCAAAATGATAATATCCGTTAACAGCCTCAACATTAACCGCTGTATAATCAGCATCTCCATACATCGAATAAGTAAACACCTCAACTTGTTGCTGAAGATTGGAGGGCACAGGAAGCCCCGATTTAATAATCAGCTTTCCACCGGCTTTAATCCTTTGTGCAAAACCTTCGAATCCTTTTCTAACCTCATCGATGGTTCCGTAAATATCGAGATGATCGGCATCCATTGATGTTATCAAGCCGATTGACGGATTAAGCTGCCAAAATGAACGGTCGAACTCATCGGCCTCAAGCACTACCACCTGCGAATCCCCATTACCGATGAAATTGGTGTTAAAATTCCGGGAAATCCCTCCCAGGAAAGCATTGACACCAGGCCGGCAGTTATGCAACAAAAAGGCAGTGAGGGTTGAAACAGTTGTTTTGCCATGAGTACCTGCAACACAAACCGACCACATATCATCTGTAATCATACCCAATACCCGGGATCGCTTCAACACTTTGAATCCATTCTCTTTAAACCAGGATAGTTGCGGATGCATTGCAGGAACAGCAGGCGTGTAAATAACCAGTGTTCTTTCTTTATCTCTGAAATCATCAGGAACTGCTTCAACAGCGCTATCGAATACCACATTTATACCTTCCGACTGCAAAGCATCGGTTACAGGGCTTTGGACACGATCGTATCCTCCTGCCGGTTGTCCGGCAGAACTGAAAAACCTTGCCAGGGCGCTCATTCCGATGCCTCCTATGCCTACAAAATAGACATTTTGGTATTCGTTAAACAACTTCATCTATTCTGTTTCTGATAATTTTTCAATTTCTTCGGCAATCTTTTCAGCCGAATCAGGGTATGCAAAAAACTTTATTTTTTCCTGTAATTGTTGCCTTCTGTTTTCGTCATTCAATAAAGCGAGCGATTCGGGCATCAAACGATGACGCGATTCGTGATCGGGCACCAGTATTGCAGCTCCCTCTTTCACGAGCGACATGGCATTTTTGGTCTGGTGATCTTCAGACACATTAGGAGAAGGCACCAGAACACAGGCTTTTCCAAGCAATGCCAACTCGCTGATAGTCCCTGCACCTGCCCGTGATACAACAACATCAGCCACTCCGTAAGCCAGGTCCATCCGCGAAATAAAAGCTTCCAGTTTTATGTTGGACGATCTTCTCTCATTGAGCTTCTCACTCAATTCGTCGTAATAATATTTTCCACACTGCCAAAGCAATTGAACGCTATCAGAATTCAATAATTCATCAATGCCCTCAATGATTCCTTCATTAATGCTTCTCGCACCTAAAGACCCGCCAACGACCAAAATGGTCTTTTTTTCAGCGTCGAGGCCCAATTCAGACAAGGCTGCCAACCGGTCGACAGGCTTCAGCAATTGCTTTCTTACAGGATTGCCTGTCAACACAATGCGCGATGGCGGGAAAAAACGTCCCATATCGGGATAGGCTACACATATTCGTCCGGCTTTCTTTGCCAAAATTTTGTTGGTAATGCCTGGAAAACTATTCTGTTCCTGTAAGAGAGTCGGCACACCCATGGATGCAGCGGCTTTCAATACCGGCCCGCTGGCATATCCCCCTACTCCGACCGCCACATCGGGATTAAAAGAACGAACAATTCTACGAGCTTTCAGCATACTGGCTGCAAGCTTAAAAAAGAATGTTATGTTTTTGTAAGTCAGACGCCTTTGAAATCCGGCCACAGGCAACCCTTCAATACGATAACCCGCCGCTGGAACTTTTTCCATCTCCATGCGTCCCAATGCACCGACAAAGAGAATATCATTTGAGGGATTCCTTTGCATCAGTGCATCAGCTATGGCAATAGCAGGAAAAACATGACCGCCAGTCCCTCCGCCGCTGATTATTATTTTTAATTTCCTGTTCTTCATTCAATATTATTATGCCTCCTTTATATTTCCGATATTTTGCTCACGCGCCAACTGCCTTTGATGCTGTTCCTGATAATGCCGACTAACACTGAGAATTGCCCCGAGAGCCAGACATGTAAAACAAAATGGATGTTCCTCCCATGCTAACCAAAGGTAAAGGCTGACCGGTAACCGGAAATATACCAACAGCCACACCCATATTTACGAAAGCCTGTATAACCAGCATCAGACCAAGCCCGAGTACCATAAATGCCGGAAATGTGCGGTTACTTCTTCTGACCAGCACCCCGATTCGTCCTAAAAAGAAGAAATAGGCACCCAACACCAATGCTGCCCCTAACAACCCGAATTCTTCGGCAATTATGGCATAAATAAAGTCGCTGTAAGGGTGCGGCAAGAAATTTCGCTGATCACTATTCCCGGGACCTTTGCCAAATATTCCCCCGGTAGCAATGGCTATTTTCGACTGTGTAACCTGATAGTCACTTCCATATTCGCTAGTGGCCGTTTCTTCATCAAAAAAGTGTTCAACCCGTGTGGCCCAGGTTTCGGCACGATCAATCAATACAATATCATTCATCGCCAACACCAATACAAGCGTCACCAATGCTGTTCCTGCCAATCCTGTAAAAAACAAATATTTAAACGGCACACGTCCCAGATACATCATTAAACCCACTATACCGCCGAGCAACAAAGATGTTGAAAGATTCTCCGGAAAAATCAGTAAACAAACAATACCCGTATGTATTGTTATAGGCCAGAAAGCTCCATAAGTTGGGGCATCCTCGCGCTGATGCTGGGCCAAAACCCTGGCCACATAAACAATGAGGGCCAGTTTAGCCATTTCGGAAGGTTGAAAGCTCAACCCGATACCCGGCACTTCGAGCCAACGGCTGGCTTCATTCAGGTTCTGTCCCGAAGAAAGGGTTATCAGCAACATCAAAATTGAAAAATATAGTGCCGGCAAACTAAAAATGACAAAATATTTATACGGAATATGATGAACCAATATAATAAGAGTGATACCTACAAGAAGAAACGAAAGCTGCTTAAACATGAAATAGGTAGTGTTACCTCCCTGGGTACTATATGCAAGACTTCCAGTGGCACTATAAACGGTCAGCAAAGACACCAGGGACAGAAATACTATTATAACCCAGATATTCTGATCTCCTTTAATATATTTCCGAACAAAATTACTCATAGCCTTTCTTCAGTTTGTATACCTCTTCTTTAAATTGACGTCCCCGGTGCTCGAAATTTTCGAACAAATCGAAGCTTGCACACGCAGGAGACAACAAAACAACATCTTCCGGCTCAGCCATTTTCCAGGCTCGTCGAACAGCTTCTTTCATTGAGGAGGTCTCAATTATTTGGGGAATTTTTCCTTTAAAAAATGAAACCAGTTTGCTGTTATCCACTCCAAGACAAATTAAGGCCTTCACCTTTTGAACGGCCAACTCTTCGAGCGAGGCATAGTCATTTCCTTTATCAGTTCCGCCGGCAATCCATATCACCGGTCGCTCCATGCTTTCCAGTGCAAACCAGGCAGAGTCTGTATTGGTAGCCTTGCTGTCATTAATATACAGAGCACCGTTTACTTCCTCCACATTCTCCAGACGATGTTCAACGCCACTGAAATCGTTTAATCCCTCCTTCACAGCTCCCACCGGAGTACCGGCACTTAAAGCGGCAAGAGTAGCAGCCATAGCGTTGCTCAGATTATGTTTCCCGGCAAGCGCCAATTCCGAAACCGGAAAAGTAAAATGTTGCCGCGGAGTATTTACAACAATCTTATCTTTATCCAGGCATGCCCCTTCACCGTAAATATTGTCATAGGCAAAAGGACAACGATGTCCGGGGTATTTCATTTTTTTCAGACGTGTCATTATTTCTCTGTCGTGCGCATTGAAAACAAAAACACTCTTCTCATCATGATTATTCAAAATCCTGAACTTTGCATCTGCGTACTTTTCGAACCTATGATCATATCTGTCAAGGTGATCGGGTGTAATATTCGTGATCACTGCGGTATTGCACTTAAAATCATACATTCCCTCCAATTGGAAACTGCTTAGTTCTATGACAAAAAACTCAGGGTCTCCTTTAAGCAACTGACGGGCAAGGCTGGTTCCAACATTGCCGGCCAGAACAACATCCAAACCTCCTTTTTTCATCAGATGGTAAGTCCACATAGCTGTAGTGGTTTTACCATTGCTTCCTGTAATGCCAATCGTTTTTGCATTGGAATGTCGTCCGGCAAATTCTATTTCAGAGATCACGGGGATATTCTGTTTTCTTATTTTTCTGATAAGCGGTGAATGCTCAGGTATACCGGGACTCTTGACAATTTCCTGAGCGTTAAGGATCCTTTCTTCGGAATGTTGGCCACTTTCAAACTCAATTCCCGCCTGTTTCATTTCTTCGCGAAAATCAGATTTAATAGTTCCGCAATCGGATACAAAGACTTTCATCCCTTTGGCTTTTGCCAAAAGAGCAGCTCCTGTGCCACTTTCACCGGCACCTAATATAACAAGCTCCTTGTCCATAGATTATCTGATTTTCAATGTAACTATTGTCAAAACAGCCAGGATAATCCCAACAATCCAAAAGCGAACCACAATCTTGGATTCGGGATATCCCTTTAACTGATAGTGATGATGCAACGGCGCCATCCTGAAAATGCGTCTTCCCTCACCATACTTTTTCCGGGTATATTTAAAATAACTCACCTGCATCATCACCGAAATATTCTCAACCAGAAATATTCCGCACAGAATAGGAATAAGCAATTCCATTCGAATAAGAATAGCAAACACCGCGATAATGCCTCCAATAGTGAGGCTACCGGTATCGCCCATGAATATTTGTGCAGGAAAGGAGTTATACCACAAAAACCCAACCGTTGCGCCTATGAACGCACTCATATACACAACAAGCTCTTCCGAATAAGGAACATACATAATGTTCAGATAATCGGCATAAATAGTATTACTGGATACATAAGCCAATATTCCGAGAGTTGCTCCTATAATAGCAGAAGTGCCGGTTGCAAGGCCATCCAGTCCGTCGGTAATATTAGCCCCGTTGGAAACAGCAGTAGTAATAAAAATAACGGCCAGAACAAAAATGATCCAACCCCATTGCTCTGCCTTATCACCCAGGAACCAAAGTAAAGAATTATAATTAAAGCGGTTATCCTTAAAAAAAGGAACATTGGTTATTGGTGCTTTGATATACTGTGTTTCTTTTGTTGCATCGGTTGGTCTTGCTTCGGCCTCAATCTGCCTTATTTCGGCATCTGCCGGAGACTCCATCCGCACCACAACATCATCACTGAAAAACAATGTTAGTCCAACAACCAGTCCGAGAACAATCTGCCCGACAACTTTAAAGCCACCTGCAAGCCCCTTCTTATTTTTTTTGAAAACTTTAATATAATCATCGATAAAACCAATCAGTCCTAACCATACTGTGGTGGTAATCATCAGCAAAACATAAACGTTGTCAAGTTTTCCAAACAACAACACCGGCACCAAAATAGAGGCAATAATAATAAGTCCACCCATCGTAGGTGTTCCCTTTTTCTGGTACTGTCCTTCAAGTCCCAGGTCACGAACAATTTCACCAATCTGCTGGCGTTGCAAAACCCGGATGATGAATTTGCCGAAGATGGTACCTATTAAAAGCGCAAAAATAACAGCCATCCCCGACCTGAAAGAAATGTATTGAAACATGCCCGCGCCCGGAAAATCGATGGATTCAAGATATTTAAACAGTGAAAAAAGCATACTTATTGTTGTTGTTCAAAAAACTCCCTGATAATTTCACGATCATCAAAATGCGATCTTTTACCTTTTACTTCCTGATAAGTTTCATGCCCTTTGCCGGCCACTAACACAATATCTCCCGGACGGGCAATAGAACAAGCTGTGCGAATGGCCTCTTTCCGGTCGAGAATTGATAAAACTTTAATGCGCTCGGCAAAAGAGACCCCTTCCATCATCTGATCAATGATACTCTGTGGGTCTTCATCTCTGGGGTTATCAGAAGTTAATATTACTTTGGAACTGTTTTTAACCGCCTCGGCAGCCATTACGGGACGTTTCAGTGTATCTCTGTTTCCCCCTGCCCCAACTACTGTAATTAATACCTGCCCGGGCCTTCTGATTTTATTAATGGCCTCGAGAACATTTCTCAGGGCATCCGGCGTGTGTGCATAATCTACAACTCCGGTAATTCCATCGGCCGATCTGATAGCCTCGAATCGACCTCCTACCGGTTTCAAACGGCTCATAGCAATCAAAAGGTCTTTTTTACTCCATCCCAGTTCCCGGCCGGCACCATATACCGCCAACAGATTAGAGGCATTGAATCGTCCGACGAAAGGTGTCCAGAACTCTTCACCGTCAATTGACAGCTGCATTCCTTCAAATGCTCCTTCAACAATACGAGCCCGGTATGATGCCATCTCACGCAATGAATAGGTCTTTTTGCCGGCAGCGGTGTTTTGCAACATCACCCGCCCGTGTTTATCATCAATATTAGTGAGGGCAAAAGCCGATTCCGGAAGATCATCAAAAAATTTCTTTTTCACCCTGATGTACTCATCAAATGTCTTATGGTAATCGAGATGATCATGTGTAATATTGGAAAAGATGCCGCCCTTAAATTCCAGCCCGTCAATTCTTCCCTGATGAACAGCATGTGAGCTGACTTCCATAAAGCAATATTTGCAACCGGCTTCCACCATTTGATGCATCAGTCTGTTGAGTGTTACTATGTCAGGCGTGGTAAGGTTGGTCTCCAGTTTTCCTTCATCAACGTAATTGGCCAGCGTTGAACAGAGGCCTGCTTTATATCCTAAAATCTTAGCTGTATGATACAAAAGAGTAGCAATAGTAGTTTTACCGTTTGTTCCTGTAACACCCACCAGTTCCAGCTTTGATGACGGCGAATCGTAGTAATTTTTTGCAATTATGGATAGAGCACGGTGGCTGTCGTTCACTTTAATGAATACAATATTCGGATGATTTCCTTCAGGCAACTCCTCACAAACAACAGCAAGTGCCCCGGCCGAAACAGCATCCGGGATGAACACATGACCATCCACTTTTGTCCCTCGCAAGGCTACAAAAAGCGAGTGTGGTTCCACCTCACGGGAGTCGAAAGTAATATTATCCACGTAAGGATCGGTATCTCCGGTCTTTTCAACCCAATCAAGTCCCTGTATGCAATCCGATAGTTTTTTTCGCATGCTATGGTTATTCAAGATATATAACAATCGTTTGTCCTTTTTTCACAGGGGTTCCAGGCTCTATAGATTGTCTGGCAACCCTTCCCACACCACTGATGGCTACCTTCAATCCCCGATTCTCCAATACGGCGACAGCATCTTTGGCTCCCATTCCTTTGACCTGAGGCACAAGCGACCCGGGCAATGGTTTGGGACGAAACTTTACTGCATGCTCCATGGCCAGTGTGGAAACCCATTCCGTATTCAATTTACGGGACTGAACCGGAAAACCCAGTTCATCGAAAATAACAGACAGCTCATCCTCTGGGCCTCCTTTCGACCATGGAAAGACACCTTCGGTTATCTTCGGTTTGATTTCGTCGGGTGGCAGTTTTTCGTAACTCAAGGCATAAACCCTGTCGGCAATTTCGCGAAACACGCTACCTGCAACCACATTCCCGTAATAAACATCATTCGAGGGACTATTAACCGCAACAATACAGGAATACATCGGTCTGTCGGCAGGGAAATATCCCACAAACGAGGCAATGTATTGCACGCCTTCCTCACTTTGATAGCCACTTATCCCCCTGGCTATCTGTGCCGTTCCTGTTTTTCCGGCAATCTGATAAACATCATTTCTTATATTGGTGGCCGTACCCCGTTCAACAACGCCTTTTAACAAATCCTGTACCTTTTCGAGTGTGGCAACCGAACAGATGGAAGGATTCACTACCTCAGATTCAAACTCTCTCAAAATTTTTCCGTGCTGACTAATACCTTTGACAAACATTGGTTTTACCAACTTTCCATTATTGGCCACTGCATTGTAAAAGGAGAGTATCTGCAATGGGGTCATCTTCACCTCGTAGCCAATCGACATCCAGGGCAAGGTGACGCCCGACCAGGAAGTATCTCCGGGATACTTTATTACCGGCTTTCCTTCCCCTTTAATTTCTAAACCCAGCGGCTTATTTAATCCCATAGAATAGAGCCTGTCAACAAATCGTCTGGGATTATCCCGGTAGTTCTCAAAAATAATTTTAGAAATTCCTATATTGGAAGATTTTTCAAAAGCCTCGCGAACAGTAATCTTGCCAAATCCCCCATGATGGCTGTCACGCATAATACGATCGTAGTAACGATAGGCTCCGTTTCCCGTATCAATGGAATCGGTAAGCCTCACTTCTCCATCTTCCAGTGCAGCAATAATGGATGCAAGCTTAAATGTAGAACCCGGTTCAACAGCCTCACCAACAGCATAGTTAAAATGGTCTTCGATATACACATCAGGCTCACTTCGGTGAAGATTTACCATTGCCTTAACAGCCCCTGTTTCTACCTCCATCAGAATGGCAACGCCATGATGAGCGTCATGAAGTTGAAGCTGGTGCAGCAAAGATTGTTCGGCAACATCCTGAAGTTCAATATTCAATGTAGTAATCAAATTTTTCCCGTCATGAGGCGGAATTTCTTCTTCAGGAATCCAGCTGCCGGCAATTCGCTTCCAGGTACTGACACCATTGGTTCCTTTCAGAACATTATCATAGGCCCTTTCGAGACCCACCATACCGCCTTTTGACCTATCCCCATATAGTTTGCCAATAGTCCGGGCTGCCAGGGAACCAAAGGGAAGGCGACGTTCATCATACTGCTGGGGAATAAACCCTCCTGAATTTCTTCCCCTCCTGAAGATGGGAAATTCCCTGACTTCCTGAAGCTCAATATATGATATTTTACGCGGATGAACCAGGTGATATCTCTCTCCGTTCCTTCGAGCACGTATCAAATCATTTCTATAATAGGAAGCGGAACGGTCTCCAAAAAATTGCGATAAGCAAATAGCCAAACTGTCAATTTTAGCGTTGAACACCGCACTGGTCAAGCCATGAGCCCGTAAATCCATGTAAATACGATAGCTGGGAACCGAAAGAGATATTTTTTTCCCGTTTTCATCAAGAATATTTCCCCGGTTGGCTTCAATAACAATACTACTGCTTTCTAAGGTTTTTGCTTTTTCTTCCCATTTTGAAGCCTCAAAAATTTTAAGTTTAACCAATTCAAACAAAATAAAAAGCACAAGGCCCCCAAACATCAGATAAATAATGCCCAGCCTTAATAATATTTTTTGTTTTGATTGTCATATCCAATACAGTGGTTAGATTTTTTTAGATGCCAAATGCCAGAAAGACATGACTGATTTTAAACATCTTCTATAGTACAATACTCCGTTAAACTTCTACAGATGTCTGGTAATTAAATGTTTACACAATTAATGGCACAAATTACAACTCTCTCATAATAAAACCTTTGCGTCATTGCATCTGTGGGTTAGGCTTTATTTTAACTGACTATTGATAGTAAAAACCTTGCCATGCACACTTCATTCAATCTTTTTAACTTTCAGAATTCTTGGTGGTGTTTTTAATACCTCCAGTTCAATTCCTGCCTCATGTACTCTCTCCATTACTTCACTCTGTTTGCTCATATTCATCAGTTCTGACGAAGTAGTAATTGCCTCATATTTAAGTTCCTTAAGCTCATACATCAAATCGGCTTGCCGGTCCAGCAAATGTTCCATCTGGTAACGATTCCCGATATATAACACGGCAAGGAAAACAATAAAAGTCATAAATCCCCAATGCTGACCAAGGCCTTTGCCGGCCAGAAACCGTCCATGAAGGAATTCTTTAAACGAAATACCTTTTAATTCATTAAATTCCTCCTTCCCTGAAAGGAATTCATTTTCCCTGGTTTTCTGTTTTGATTTAAACCACCACTTCATAGTCTTTCAGCAATTCTGAGTTTAGCACTTCGCGCACGCGGATTTCTTAACACTTCACTTTCGGTCGGCATAACTGCTTTTCTTGTCACAGCCCGGAACGGAACCTTCCGGTTTCCGTAAATATCTGTTTCAGCCTGAGACGTGTCATAACGGCCCGAACGAATAAAATTCTTAACCATCCGGTCTTCCAGAGAGTGATAAGAAATAAAAACCATCCTTCCTCCTGGTTTTAACAGATCAGGAAGTTGCATCAGTAAATCCTGCAGGGCGGTCATTTCACTATTGACCTCTATCCGCAGTGCCTGAAAAACGCGTGCAAGGTATTTGCTACGCTCCTTCCGGGGGGCTGATTGTTCAGCAACTTCCTTCAACTGCAATGTATTTTCAAATGGCGAGACCTCACGGAATTGTAATACAGAACTTACCAATCGGCCTGGCTTTGCTATTTCTCCGTACATCTTAAAAACAGTAAATAGCCTCCCGGCCGGATAGTTATTCAAAACATCGGCCGCCGAGTGCTTTATCCCAGGCGACATCCGCATATCCAGCGGGCCGTCAAACCGAAAAGAAAATCCTCGCTCAGGTGCATCAAAATGATGCGAAGAAACTCCTAAATCGGCCAATACCCCGTCAATACTTGAAATTCCGAGGTAATCAATGAAGTTCTCCAGATACCGGAAATTATGCTTTACAAGGGTAAAACGTTTATCTTCCAACGCATTCTCCCAGGCATCAGCATCCTGATCAAAAGCAATCAATCGCCCTTTGCTGCCCAAACGTTCCAGTATTGAGCGGCTGTGTCCGCCTCCACCAAATGTCAGGTCAATATATACCCCTGACGGATCAATGTTTAACCCGTCGACTGCGACTTCCGGCAAAACCGGTGTATGGTATTGATCTGACATCATTGCTTTAAATTTAATGCAAAATTACCATCAATTATCCTCTCCCGGGTGACTATCTCCCAATATTTTTTCGGCCAGATTACCAAGTTCTTTATGGGAAAGGCTGCCATCCATATAACTCCCTTTATCCCAAATTTCTACACACCTGTCAACGCCAAGCAGGACAACCTCACGTTCAATACCTGCCTGTTCCAGAAGACGTTTTGGAATAAGAAAACGGCCGTTACCATCAAGAGAAATTTCGGCAGAACCCCTAAAAAAATGCCTGAGAAATCGATTGTGCTCGCGATTGTAAGGATTCAATCCCGTTCGGATGCGTGCCAGCTCTTCTTCCCAAACTGAAAAAGGATAAAGAACAAGACATGGTTCAAATAAATCCTTACGTACAATCATACGCAGATCGCCCTCCCCCAACACCTTTTTAAAAGCTGAAGGAAAAACGATGCGCCCTTTGGCATCCGTCTTGCACTCGAAATCGCCAATGAATGTGAACATTACAGTTTGGGTAATATTTGCGTAAAACTACAATTTTTTTAAACCACAATCAACCACTTTGAGCCACTTTTTTACACTTTTTGACGAAAAACTCATTACTCTCATCAAAAATTCACAATTTTTGGTTATTTAGTGCGTGTCTATAAAGTAGGAAAAGATTCCTACTTATCATGTGTCTGTTCAGAAAGTTCCATTTGCAAGGCTTGCGAAGCCGCCAAAAACGGAGTTTACTTTTCGTAAATGAGTATTTTGGCGGCAAGCGTAACACAGCAAATGGTAGTTTATGGACAGACACTATTTAAATATCTTGTTCACGTCGCACTTGTCGAAGTCGCATCACAAATTTTAAACACCGGCATCGCTTTAAACAAAAAAACAACCTCATCTGAGGCTGCAACAATCCGCTCGTGGGTGATTCCACGACTTTGATAAATCAGTCTGCCTGAATCAAAGCAGAAAAAACCCGCATTTTTTGTAATATTGCCCTTTCAAAAGAAGGTTTGAACGTTAGGTTTTTAGATGTAAGATTTCTGCCTTTCAGGAGGCAGACAAAATCATCCATACAGTATTGAAATAGTGCATTTTAGAAGACAAAACCTATAATTACCCAAGTTCTTGCAAGCAATTGTTTTGCAGTCTATTAAAAAGTGAAACGGAGTATTGTCCATGACAAATTGAATTCTCCGATCGCAAAGATCAGGAACAACATTAATAACCCGGGCTGATTTTCTGTTACTTTTAATCGTTATAGAAGTGGAAACAAACAGTACACCAAACAATCAGGGAAATAAACTCTTAATTGATGTTGAACAGGTTTTTGCCAGTAAAAATCCTGCTCTTCTCAAAATCATTCCCAAATTCGTGATCAATTATCTGAAACGGATTGTTCATCAGGATGAGATCAATAAGTTTTTGTCGGAAAAAGGTCATTTAAAAGGGGCAAAATTTGGTCGTGCCATACTGGATGATTTGTTTGGGGCAAAATATACAACCATTGGTCTGGACAAGCTTCCATCGGAGGGACGATTTATCTTTGCCAGTAATCACCCGCTTGGAGGGCTTGATGGTATTGCTCTGCTGGTTGCGGTTAGTGAAAAATTCGCCGATTTGAAATTTCCCGTAAATGATATTCTTCTGAATCTGAAACCACTTGATAACATCTTCGTACCTGTCAACAAACACGGAGGACATTCGAAAGATGCTGCGAGACTGATAGAAGAAGCCTACAAATCGAATGCACAGATACTAATGTTTCCTGCCGGATTGGTCAGTCGTAAACAAAAAGGAATCATCCGCGATCTGGAATGGAAAAAGAACTTTGTTCGAAAAGCAATTCAGCATCAACGTGACATAATTCCGGTACATATTACCGGCCGCAACACCAATTTCTTTTACAGGCTCGCCAATTTAAGAAAATTACTGGGTATAAAATCAAACATTGAGATGCTGTATTTACCAGATGAAATGTTCAAGCAATTCAATGAAAATCTGACCATTCGTTTTGGAGAGCCTATTTCGTGGAAGACCATTAAAGAAACCGGGGATTTGGAAACATGGGCCCGGAAAATAAAAGATATGAGCTACGAACTGGCAAAAAACCATTAATTTTGTAAAAACCTTGCCGCCCGGTTCTAAATTGACAGGCTTACACCCCGGTTTTAGGGTTTATTTATCTTTAAAGAAAGTTTGTCTTGTTCATATTTTATTTTGCGAATCGCAACAAAAAAAGATAGATGGAAAACAAGCCAATTATTCCACCCGTACCAAGAGAAGAGCTGGAAGCAGAACTTACGCAAGACCTTTTTGTGCGGTATACCAACAAAGGCGAGAACAAAATTTATGATTTTACCGCCAACGAAGCACCTGCTTTAATGAGGGAAGTCGGCCGGTTACGTGAAGAATCTTTTCGTTCAGCCGGTGGAGGAACCGGAAAAGATTGTGATGTTGATGATTACGACACCGGAAGTGATCCTTATCATCAGCTTATTGTTTGGGACCCCAAAGCGCGTGAAATTCTTGGGGGATACCGTTATATAATGTGTGATACAGTTAAACCGGACGCCGAAGGCAAAGTCCATTTGGCCACGGCCAGAATGTTTCACTTTTCCGAAAAATTCATCCGGGAATATTTGCCGAAAACAATAGAGTTGGGGCGTTCGTTTGTTCAACCTCAGTATCAGTCGAGCAAAATGGGCTCGAAGAGTCTGTATGCGCTTGACAATTTATGGGACGGGTTGGGCTCACTGATCATCAATCATCCCCAAATGGAGTTTTTCTTCGGTAAAGTAACCATGTACACACACTCCAATCCTAAAGTCAGAAGCCTCATCAGGGCATTTATGGACAAGTATTTTAACGACCCCGACAACCTCGTTTATCCATATAATCCGGTAAAAAGCTCACTTACCGAGAGTGAAGTGAAGGAGATTTTTTCCGGTGATTCTTTTGCCGATGACTACAGAATATTAAGTAAAACTGTCAGAGAACTTGGAGAAAACATTCCCCCTCTCATCAATGCATACATGAATCTTTCCCCTTCCATGCGAACATTCGGGACTGCTGTGAACGAGCGTTTCGGGGATGTTGAAGAAACGGGTATCATTATTACCATCAAAGAGCTTTACCAGGCAAAAATAAGCAGACACGTACACAGTTACAAACCAAACGAACCACATGAATAAATGATGGCCGGGCAGAAACCATATCATTTCGATCTGGTGGTAATTGGCAGTGGCCCGGGAGGGTTTGCTGCTGCCAACAGAGCATTAGACTTCGGACTAAATGTTGCCCTTATCGAAAAGAAACACCTGGGTGGCACAGGTATCATAAATGGTGTTCTGACATCGAAGACAATGTATGAATTATCGATGGATTATGCTGTTGCTGCCCGCATTGATCGTGGTTACCGGGCCAGCGCTCTTTCGGTTGACTTCGGACAGGTTCGAAACACGGTACTTGAAGCTGCAAGGGAAAAGCAATATCAAATGCGGAGTCAGATAGAGACCTTTACCAACAAATCCGAAAAGGGAAATCTCAGTTTAATAACAGGTCATGCCCGTTTCATTAACGCAACCACAATCGAGGTTGAAGAAAAAAGCAATCGCCTGATAATAAAAGGAACCCATTTCATCATTGCTACAGGCTCAAGGCCTAGAGAATACCCCGGACTCAAAACCGACGGGAAACGTATCATCACCTCCAATGATATCTTATCACTTTCCGAATTCCCCGGACGCCTGCTTATTATCGGTTCAGGCATTATTGGCTGCGAATTCGCGACCATATTTTCCAACTTCAAGCAAACACAGGTACATTTGCTCGACAGAGCCAACAGAGTGCTCCCATACGAAGACGATGATCTGAGCCGATTTGTTGCCCAAAGCCTTGAAGATAATGGTGTCATTATTCACCACACCGCTCAAATGAGATGTATCAGGGAATATCCGCGGCACCTGGAAGTGGTATTGGACTACGATGCCGGACACAGCAAGGTAATCGAGGTTGATGTGGCCTTTATAGCTATCGGCAGAATTCCGAATACCGATGATCTTGGGCTTGAAAACCTGGGCATCAGGCCTGATAAACGGGGAATTATTTCCACAACCGAAACAGGTAAAGTGATTAATTCAAGAGAACTATCAAACATTTATGCCGTTGGTGACATTACAGGCCACGCTCAGCTATACAGTGTGGCCGAATTTGAAGGAAGGCTGGCGGTGGAAGACATCATGGGAAATATTTGTTACAAACCCGACTATTCCAACATGTCAACGCTGATGTTCTTCAAACCTGAGGTAGCTGCTGTCGGAGCCAACGAAAAAACACTTCAGAAAAAAGGCATCGGATACAAAGCGGTATACTACTCCAACCACCTCGTTAACAGGGCTATAGCAATGCGAAACACCAACGGATTTGTAAAAATTCTGGTCAGCAACGACGATAAACAACGTATACTTGGTATGAGAGCCGCCGGGCCACAGGCTTCAGCTTTTATCGTAGCCATTGCTCATCTCATAAACCAGGGAAACAGCGTAAGCGAGGTGTTAAGAATATTCTATCCGCATCCCAGCATTACAGAAGGTATCCAGGAAAGCATGAGGGCACTGGCTTCAAAATCCATCTATAAGCCTGTTGCTTTTCCTGAAAATATTATCGTGAGCGAATGGAATCCGGGGGATCCTGTAACACAAACATTGAAGCAATGAGAAAAACAGGAAACAGAAAAAACAGAACATTCAGAAGTATAATTATCTTCATCGTGGCAATCACAGCCACCTATACACTCCTTCCTGACTACCTGCAAAAAGGCCTGATTTATTTCACCCCTGATATTGATGACTACAAGATATTCGACAACCGGGAGGTAAAAACAGGAATGCCTGCAAACTGGGCTGTTTCCGAAAGATATAACAACATTGATGTACCGCCAACATTGACCGATTCTCTGGAAAAATACAATACAGTTTCTTTCCTTGTTATTCAAAACGACTCGTTACTTTTTGAAAAATACTGGAATGATCATACCGAAACTACAATTTCAAACTCGTTTTCAATGGCCAAAAGTATCGTTTCACTTATGGTTGGATGCGCCATTGACGATGGTTACATTAAAAGTCTTGATGAAAAAGTAAAACCCCATCTTCCCTGGCTCACCGGGCCGCATAGCCACGAGCTAACCATCAGACACTTACTGACAATGAGCTCCGGATCGAGCTGGGATGAAAGTTATTCTTCCCCCTTCTCCATAACCACACAGGCTTATTACGGGCGAAATCTAAACAAAACCATCCGTAAGGTAGAGATTATCAATCACCCGGGGATAGTCTTCAAATACAGAAGTGGAGACACACAAATTATTGAGCGTCTTCTGCATAGAGTAACAGGGATGAGCATTTCAGAGTATGCATCAAAAAAATTGTGGCAACCGCTTGGAGCTGAAGTTCCTGCATTATGGTCGCTCGACAAAAAAGAGGGAATTGAGAAAGCCTATTGCTGCTTTAACAGTAATGCCCGCGATTTTGCCCGTATTGGAAATCTTGTTTTAAATGAAGGCGAATTTCGGGATACAAAGATTGTTTCGGCAAACTATATCAAAGAAATGATTCAGCCTGTAAGCTACCTGACTGACAAAGATGCAAAAATGGTAGATTATTATGGCCTGTCATGGTGGATTGTTGAATACAACAACATGAAAATACCTTATGCAAGAGGTATATTAGGGCAATATATTTTTGTTATTCCAAAGCATAATGCCATAGTTGTCAGGCTGGGACACAAAAGAAGCAATACCTACCGCCACCATCATCCTACCGATGTTTTTACATGGCTTAACACGGCTTTTACCATACTTGAAGAGAATTAGTGGCCGTCTATAAATTACGCAAAAGTCGTTTCTGGTCATGTGTCTGTTCAGAAAGTGTCATTTACAAGGCTTGCGAAGTCCGAAAATACAGAGTTTACTCATCGTAAATGAGTAATTTTCGGACGAGCGTAACACAGTAAATGGCACTTTATGGACAGACACTAATCAATAGGCCCTTCCGTTAATCCCTTCAATGAAATTGATGAAGGAAGTATTCACCACTTTATTACCCCCGGGAGTAGGATAATTTCCAGTAAAATACCAATCGCCCTGATCATTGGGGCAGGCTTTATGAAGATTTTCAACTGTCTGATAAACAATCTCCACTTCTGCATCAATATCTTCCGGCTTTAGCATTTCTGCTATTTTTGAAGATATCTGTTCATCGGTAAAAGGTCTGTAAATTTCCTTAACGTAATTCACAATTTCTTCCTTTGGCAGATATTGCTGTTCCTTACACTGCCTGTAAACCTCATCGATGACATGACCACGGCCCGAATCTTTTAAAAGCTCAATAGCAGCTGAAAAAGCGCAAAAATCCTTTAACCTTGCCATATCGATTCCATAACAATCGGGATAACGGATTTGCGGAGCAGAGGAAATAATAATAATTTTTTTCGGATGCAGCCTGTCTAAAATTTTGAGAATGCTCCGTTTTAATGTAGTGCCTCTCACAATAGAATCGTCAATGATGACCAGAGTATCCACCCTGTTTTTAACAATTCCGTATGTAACATCATAAACGTGCGCCACCAGGTCATCGCGACTGTTGTCGTCTGCAATGAATGTGCGCATTTTTACATCTTTAATGGCCACTTTCTCAATACGGGGTTCAAGAGCAAGAATTTCCGTCACCTTATCTTTGGTCAGGTCTTCCTGTTTCAAAGCAAGAATCCGATTGGCTTTTACCTTGTCCAGATGTTCGCGTATGCCTTCCATCATCCCGTAAAATGCCGTTTCGGCAGTATTCGGGATATATGAAAAGACCGTATTTTCAAGGTCCCATTCTATTTTATCAAGAATAATCGGAGATAGCAATCGTCCCAGTTCTTTCCGTTCCTTATAAATATCACGATCGCTTCCGCGCGAAAAATATATCCTCTCGAAGGAGCACGATTTTCTTGTTTGTGGGACAGCCACCATTTCTTCACTGATGCGGCCGTCTTTTTTGATAATCAACGCATGACCGGGTTGTAATTCTTTGACCTCAACCGAACGAATGTTTAAAGCCGTTTGGATAACAGGTCTCTCTGAAGCAACAACAACCAGCTCATCATCGGCATAATAGGATGCCGGCCGGATACCCCATGGATCGCGGGTTACAAAAGCATCGCCGTGTCCGAGCAAGCCGGCTATAACATATCCCCCATCCCAGCGCCGGCTCGACCTTTCCAGCACCTTTCTTATATCGAGGTCGCGTTCTATCAGGGCGGATATTTCTTTATTCGAAAAACCCTCGTTTTTGAACTGCCTGAACAGCAACTGGTTTTCCTCATCAAGAAAGTGCCCCATATTTTCGAGCATCGACTCCGTATCGGTATAATCTTTGGGATGCTGACCAAGTTCAATGAGCGTCTTAAATATCTCATCAACATTGGTAAGATTAAAATTTCCGGCCAGCACAAGGTTCCTTGAACGCCAGTTGTTTTCGCGCATTACGGGATGGACATAATCAATACTGTTGTTACCGAAAGTACCATATCGAAGATGCCCCAGATACAGTTCCCCTGCAAAAGGAAGATTCTCCTTTGCCCAAACCGGATCATTTAATAATTCCGGATGATGTTCATATACCGCATCGAAATTACTGTGGATGGCAGAAAAGACTTCCTGAATAGGATTGCCCTCGTTGGAGCGCTGACGGGAAAGATACTTCTTCCCGGGTGGCTGGTTAAATTTCAAACTTACAACCCCTGCCCCGTCCTGACCACGATTGTGCTGTTTCTCCATAAGAAGATACAACTTATTCAAACCGTATCTCCATGAACCATATTTCTTCTGGTAATAATTCAGCGGTTTCAAAAGCCGGATCAGCACAATGCCACACTCGTGTTTTACCTGGTCGCTCATATTTATTTCAGAAAAGAAGATGCAAATTTATTGCAATTTATCGAAAAGACCAATCAACAAAAAAGCCCGTTGGAGCACAAACGGGCCTGCGTTTATTTAAAAGCTCTTAAAGGAATATCATTGGTCTTTACCACATAACAGGCAGGAAATAATTTCCTGAGTTTTTCAAGCAAAGGTAAAGCTTCATGTTTGTGCCTGAAACTCCCCACTCGAACACGCCAAAAGGGAGCGCTGTATTCTATAAAAATGCGCTCATCGGGAAATTCCGATAAAACTTTGGCTTTTACATCAAGAGCCTCCTGGCGTGCTTTGCTTCCAACTCCGCTGAATAACTGAACCCTGAAACCTTCCACTCCGGCAGTCCTCCTGTTCATCGCGATATGGGTCGCAACCAGACCTTCCATTCGTTCCGACTGTTCAATGGTGATAATGCCTTTACCATCCTCGGTCTTTTCTAACCGGTCAAAAATATCCGTTTCGGAAGACAAATTTCCGCCGGGCAACTGGGCTATCCCTTCAAAAACAATCACAATCAAAAAGACAGCTGCTAATGAATAACGCTTCATGCTGATTTTCTTTTGATCGCAAAGGTACAATTTTTATTCCTTTACAGGAACAACCAGTACCGGGATATCTGAAATATTGAGAAGCTCATTTGCAAAAGGCCTGAAGAAACTCTCAAAAGGATGAATGGACTTATTAAGATGAATGGCTATCACTGTAGCAGATTTATTGTGCGCTAGTTCGAGGATGTTTTTGGCCTGCCCTCCCCAACGAAACGGCACAATGTTGACATCCAAATCGGTGTTGCTTTTTATGTATCTTTCAGCCTGTTTTGCATATATATCGCTTCGGCCGGGAATCAGCCACTTTGATTTTTTCTGAAGAGCAATAATCTCTATACCAGCTTTCAGAAGTTTGGCAAATCCCGTAACAATCGGCACAATCTTACGCGTCAGTTTATTATCGTCAAGCGGCAATAAGATTTTATGTGGTGATTCCCATTTCATCTCTTTCCTGATGGTAAGAACAGGGCAGGGTGCATGCGAAACCAAACGATAGGCATTACTTCCAAGCCATTTGTCTTCAACCCCTGAAACACCATGAGTTCCCACTACAATTAATGAAGCATCATCGTATCTGGCCTGATTGTTAATTTCCCGGACAACATTTCCTTCACGTATTTTATAGTCGAACTCACCATTGTAAACCCTGTAATCCCCTGAAAATCTCTCAATCAGATGCTCAAGCCACTGTCCTGCCTGACCCATTAACCGGGACTCGGGATTATCTCCTAAAAATTCGGGTGCGTATTTCTGACCGGTCTGAACATGAATAATCCTCAATGCTGAATGAAGCTGATTGGAAAGTTCAACAGCCACCTGGAGAGCAAACACAGAGTTCTCTGAAAAATCAATGGGTACAAGTATTCTTTTCATTCGTATAAAATTTAATTAGTGTCTGTCCGTAAAGTACCTTTTGCTGTGTTACGCTCGTCCGAAAATCACTCATGTAGGATGAGTAAGCTGCGTTTTTAGCGGCAAGCGTACCGCAGCAAATTGTACTTTACGGACGGACTAATTACAACGACCTAATATACGTAATATACTATAAAGTAGTTGCATAAGACCCGAAAATTCTCACTCTGACTCAAGTGTTTTTGCAAGTTCATCGGTCATTTCAAGATTGTGATAAACATTCTGAACATCTTCATTATCTTCAAATTCATCTATCATGCGAAGGAACTTTTTTGCCGTCTCCAGATCCAATTCTTTATAGCTGTTAGGAATTCTCTGAAGGCTTGCATTTTCAACCTGAACGCCCAGTTCGTCCAGTTTCTTCTGAACGGCTCCAAAATCCTCCATTTCAGTTGTAACTACAATCAGCTCGTCGTCCATCTCTATCTCCTGAGCCCCTGCATCGATAAGTTCAAGTTCCAGTTCCTCAAGGTCCATATCGTCCCTTTTTACAATCTGAAAAACCCCCTTGCGATCAAAAAGGAAACTCAGTGATCCATTTGTTCCAAGACTCCCCCCCCTCTTGTTAAAGATGGAACGAACAGCACCCACCGTCCTGTTATTATTATCGGTCATGCACTCCAAAAAAACAGCAACGCCTCCCGGGCCGTAACCTTCGAAAGTGATTTCCTGAAAACTTTCGCCTCCAACTTCAGCAGCCTTAGCAATAGCCCTGTTAATGTTGTCTTTAGGCATATTGACCGATCGTGCATTTTGCACCGCCAACCGGAGCCTTGGATTGGTTTCGGGATCGGGGCCACCTTCTTTTACTGCAACCTGAATTTCCTTGGTTATCCGGGTAAACATTTTTGCTCTTTTTGCATCCTGGGCCCCTTTGCGATGTTTTATATTTGCCCATTTACTGTGTCCAGCCATATAGTAATTTGTTTTTTATTGATTAATAGTTCGTTCCACATTTCACTACAGATCGCCCGAGCTTTAGATCAATAGATCGCTATATTTTCAGATTTTTTTCTTTAATCCGGCAAAATATTATTGAAAAAGCACCTGTAAACCTTTTATTTCAGGCTGTATTTCACAAAACCGGCTAAAACGGAATGCAAAGGTACGAAAAACGGAAAATCCACACAAGCAACTGATATTATTCATCTTACGACTTAAAAGCGTAATTCATCTACTTTACAATTACTTGGGGAAACCATGCATAAACATTAAATTTGCACCCTCATAAATTTTGCAATGGAAAACAGCAAACAGCATAACGTTGATACAATGGAGGCCGTTCTGTCGTATGGTAAGGACGAAAAAAAATTATACATAGAAACTTACGGCTGCCAGATGAATTTTGCCGATAGTGAAGTAGTGGCTTCCGTGATGCAAATGGACGGCTATGAAACAACAACCGAATACGCACAGGCAGATGCCATATTTATCAATACATGCTCTATTCGTGAAAACGCTGAGCAAAGAGTACTGGGGCGTATTAAGGAATTAAAAGCACTCAAAAAGAAAAAACCCGGGCTCATATTGGGCATTATTGGCTGCATGGCAGAGCGTGTCAAAGACAGTCTTTTTGAAGAAGGAGCCGATCTGGTGGCAGGCCCCGATGCTTATCTTGACTTGCCCAACCTTGTAAGCATGGCCGAGAAGGGACAAAAAGCCATAAATGTTGAACTTTCCAGAACTGAAACATACCGCGACATCATTCCCAAAAGACTGGGTCCCGACAAAATTTCAGCTTTTGTTAGCATTATGCGCGGATGCAATAATTTTTGCACCTACTGCGTGGTTCCCTATACAAGAGGAAGAGAAAGAAGCCGCGACCCCCTCAGCATAAAAAAAGAAATTGAAGGCCTTTTAGAAAAAGGATATAAAGAAATCACACTTCTGGGACAAAACGTAAATTCTTTCCTTTACAAGGAGAAGAACTCAACTATGAATTTCCCGGAATTACTGGATTTTCTGGCCAAGGAATTCCCTGAAACCAGAATTCGCTTCACCACATCGCATCCAAAGGATATGAGTGATGACACCCTGAAGGTAATGGCCCGTCATCAGAATCTATGCAAACACATACATTTACCGCTGCAATCGGGATCGAGCAGGATATTGAATCTGATGAACAGAAAATATACTGCCGAATGGTATAAATCAAGGGTTGAAGCCATAAAAAACATTCTCCCCGGCTGTGGAATAACAACCGATGTATTTTGCGGCTTCCATTCCGAAACCGAAGAGGATCACCGGCAAACCCTGGAGCTTATGACATGGGCGGGCTTCGACATGGCTTATATGTTTAAATACTCCGAACGTCCGGGAACCTATGCCCAAAAAAAGTTGCCCGACAATGTACCGGAAGAAGTTAAAAGTCGCCGGCTCAGTGAAATTATTGAATTACAGAACCAACTATCGCTCCGGAGCAACCAAAAAGATATCGGCAAAACATTTGAAGTACTGACAGAAAGTATTTCCAAAAAGTCGAAGGACGAGTTCGTTGGCAGAACTTCGCAGAATAAAGTAGTGGTTTTCCCTAGAAGCGGTTATAAAACAGGCGACATCGTGAATGTGAAAATTACAGAAGTTACACAAGCCACTCTGAAAGGCATCCCAACCGGAAACAAATAAACTCCATGAACGAACAGATAAAAAAATTCAGGGACTTTCGTTCCCGAATGAATGAACGAATTCTTTCTCACGATAACCTTGTGTTGAAACGGTTATTCAATCTGGACACCAACACCTACAAAGAAGGTGCGCTGCCGGAAAAGACAAAAGAGATGCTCGGGTTGGTTGCATCAATGGTGCTGAGATGCGACGATTGCATAAAATATCATTTGGAAAAATGCTATGAACAGGGAATTTCAACACCGGAAATGATGGAAATATTTTCCGTCGCCAATATTGTCGGCGGAACAATTGTAATTCCGCACACCCGCAAAGCCATGGAATACTGGGATATTCTTTGCAACGAAGAAAGCTGAAGAGCGCCATAATCAAAAATATAAAGACCTTATAATTTCGAAAACCGGCATGTTTAAGTAATTTTGTCTATAAACCAAAAAGTCAAAAATGACCAAAGAACTGGATTTTGAATCGATACGGCCCTACCAGGACCATGAAATTCAACAGGTATTTGAACGACTAAAAAAGGAGACCTCATTCATTGAACTCATCGGTTTTCTTTATCCGGAATTGCCTGCTCAGAAATTCCTTGACAAAATGATGCAAATCAAGAGCATCAGGCAATTTCAACAGGAGGTAATATCTCCCTATGTCAAAGAAATCATCAAAAACACAACCAGGGGAGTAACCTCCGAAGGTCTGGATCATCTTAATCCGGATGAAGCCTATCTTTATATCTCCAATCATCGGGATATCGTTCTTGATCCCGCCATACTGAATGTCATTCTTTTCGAGAATGGCTTTGACACTACCGAAATTGCTATCGGAGATAATCTCTTGATTTATCCCTGGATAACCGATCTGGTAAAACTCAACCGTACTTTCATCGTAAAGCGAAATCTTCCGGTTCGCCAAATGCTCGAAAATTCAACCCTGCTTTCTGAATATATAAGACATACACTTACAAAGGTTGGAAACAGTATTTGGATCGCTCAACGCGAAGGCCGCTCGAAAGACGGAAACGACAGAACCCAGCTAAGCTTGCTAAAAATGCTGAATATCAGCGGAAAAAATGAATCGGTGGCCGAAAACTTCAAAGAACTCAAAATTGTGCCGGTCTCTATTTCTTATGAATACGACCCCTGCGACTATCTCAAGGCGCTCGAGTTTCAACACAAACGCGACAATCCCGATTATGTCAAAACCTCCGAGGACGACCTGAAACACATGGGTGCCGGCCTTAGTGGCAGGAAAGGGCGTGTTCATTTTTCTTTCGGGCAGCCCATTGGAAATGAATTCGACCAGATTAAAGATGTACAAAACAAGAATGAAAAATTTGAATATCTGGCCCGGCTGATAGATAAACATGTACATGAAAATTACAAACTCTGGCCCGGCAACTGGGTAGCCTGGGATATGCTCAACGAAAACAACGAATACAGCAATAAATACTCATCCGAAGAAAAACAGGTATTCCTCGATTATATTGAAGAACATCTCGACCGTATTGAAGGAGGGGAAGGAGACAGAGACTTCCTCAGAAAAACACTGTTCGAGATGTATGCCAACCCGGTTGCTAATAAGCGGGATTTGTTGGGGAAATCTGTTCTGGAATAAATCCCATTGAAGAGATTTACAAAACTCTCTTTTTTGCTTCCCCTTTTAACTCGATCATCAGCTCATCCAGCTGTTCCTTGCTAATAGGCGAGGGTGCATCATTCATTATATCCCTGCCTGCATTGTTTTTTGGAAAGGCAATTACCTCCCTGATGGAGTCCATTCCGGCAAACAAAGAAACCCAACGGTCGAAACCAAAAGCCACCCCTCCATGTGGAGGTGCACCATATTTAAAAGCATTCATCAGGAAACCAAACTGGCTTTCAGCCTCTTCTTCTGTAAAGCCTAGTACCTTAAACATTTTCTGCTGTAATACATCGTTGTGAATACGTATCGACCCTCCCCCTATTTCAACTCCGTTAATAACAAGGTCATAAGCATTCGCTCTCACCGCACCGGGATCAGAATCCAGCAATTCAATATCCTCCTCTTTGGGCGAAGTAAAGGGATGGTGCATGGCATAATAACGTTGTGTTTCCTCATCCCATTCAAGTAGAGGGAAATCCACTACCCAGAGCGGTGCAAACTTATTCTTATCGCGTAAACCGAGACGATTGCCCATTTCCAGTCTTAACTCACCAAGTGCTGTCAGTGTTTTATTTTTATTGCCGGCAAGGATCAGCAGTAAATCGCCCGGCTTGGCGTTACACATTTCGCACCATTGTTTGAAATCATCTTCCCCAAAAAACTTGTCAACAGAGGTCTTAAAAGTACCGTCCTCATTATATTTCACATAAACAAGTCCTTTGGCACCAATCTGTGGACGCTTAACAAAGTCGGTCAACTGGTCAAGTTCTTTTCTGCTGTATTTGGCACAGTTCCCTGCACAAATGGCTCCTGTGTATTCAGCATCATCAAAAACCCTAAACCCTTTACCTGAGGCAACTTCGGTAATATCAACAAAGCGCATTTCAAAACGAATGTCCGGTTTATCGGTGCCATAATATTTCATGGCATCGGCATAGGACATCCTCGGAAAATCACCAGTTATGTCAATATTCCTTACAGATTTAAAAAGATGCTTCGTAAGTCCTTCAAACGTTTTTAAAACATCTTCCTGATCGACAAACGACATTTCACAGTCGATCTGTGTAAATTCCGGCTGACGGTCGGCCCGGAAATCTTCATCCCGGAAACATTTGACAATCTGAAAATAACGATCGTACCCGGCAACCATTAAAAGCTGTTTAAAGACCTGAGGTGACTGGGGTAAAGCATAAAACTGCCCGGGGTTTAGCCGCGAAGGAACAACAAAGTCGCGTGCCCCCTCGGGGGTTGACTTCATAAGTATCGGTGTTTCGATCTCAATAAAGTTCTGATCACTCAGGTATTTTCTTACCTCCAGAGCCATTTTATGTCTTAACTCAAGAGCTTTACGGGCGGGATTACGCCGAAGGTCAAGGTATCTGTATTTCATCCGGAGTTCCTCACCACCGTCGGTTTCATCTTCAATGGTAAACGGAGGAAGATCGGCAGAATTGAGAACCTTGCAGGAATCGAGGAGGATTTCAATTTCGCCGGTGGGAATTTTGGTATTCTTGCTACTTCGCTCAGCTACTTTACCTGTTACCTGCACCACATACTCCCGACCCAGTTCCTTCACCTGGCGGCTTAAAGCATTATTATCTTCATTATTAACCACCAATTGGGTAATGCCATAACGGTCGCGAAGATCGATAAAAGTCATTCCCCCAAGATTCCTCAATCGCTGAACCCATCCGCTCAAGGTCACGGTTTTGCCTGCATCAGATAATCTTAATTCTCCACAAGTATGTGTTCTGTACATCATTATACGGTTTGAGGGAGCCAAATTCACTCCCGGTTCTGCATGAAAAACTGATTTTACAATATCTTTGCGAAAATATAAAGAAAAACAGAAACTGCTGTAAAGCTTTTAAAAAAGGTATCAAATTATGGGAAAAATTGATTTTACCGACCAATATTTCATGAAACAAGCTCTTCAACAAGCCCGGGAAGCCTTTGACAAAGACGAAGTACCTGTGGGGGCAGTGATCGTTAGCGAAGGGGCCATCATTACCAAAGCACACAACATGACAGAAACTCTAAATGATGTTACGGCGCACGCAGAAATGCTTGCCATTACCGCAGCATCCGAACAACTCGGGAGTAAATACCTCAACAATTGCACTTTGTATGTAACACTTGAACCTTGTACAATGTGTGCCGGCGCTCTTAACTGGGCACAAATCGGGAAAATTGTATATGGTGCCGCGGACGAAAAAAGGGGTTACAGAAGACTGAACCCATTGCCACTTCATCCAAGAACAGAAATAATTGGCGGAGTTTTGGAATCGGAATGCACGCAATTGGTAAAACAATTTTTTGCCACCAAACGATAAAAAAGTCCCCTTTCCCGGTACTACCGAAAAAGGGGACAACCCAAGTAACCCTATGAAGCAATTAGCGAACAGCCACCTTCTTCGTAGTTATCTGGTTACCTACGGCAACACTTACGATGTATATTTGGCCGCCTGCTAATTCAATTTGGTTTACTCCCTCATTGGCAATACGACTGGTCAGTTTCCGGCCGTTAAGGGAATAAACGTCAATTCTGCCTTGCCGGCCAGGACCGGCTAACACTTCATTTTCAATACTCACTTTCAACGTTTCATAATCGCTATAAAAATGTATCTTCTCTTCAGTGTCTTCTAATCCATCAAACATAGCGGTAGGAACGCGTGAGCTTTTTGACAAATGTAAAACAAACCGCTCGTCCTCAATTCCTAATACCAAAGGAGTATATGTATATGTTGAAGTTCTCAGATTCGTATATCTGCCCTTCATTTTATCTTCAAGTACAACATCATAGTCTTCCCTGAAATCGGATAGATCGGCAGAAATTTCGCAGTCGTCCCAAACCCTGTTCCTGACACTGACAGGTACGGAGACATAGCTTTGCCCGTCAAGTTCGGAAAAGCCATTGATGGCCATTGCCGTATTTCCGATTCGTGTAAATATCTCAGGTATATTCTCAGACGAGTTGAACATTTTTTCAGAATCTTCGGGCCCACGACCATCTGAAAAACTTTCATGATAATAAATTACAGTAGCATCATAAACATAAGGATTCTCAATTTTCAGACGAATTAAATCATAGACTGTGGTAGACTTCAATGAACTCCCGGCAGTAGAGACTCCGGTAGATTCATTCTCCTGGTGTTGCCCGTTAATATTTATCATTAATGCGGAAAACACAATTGCTAAAAGGGTGGTGTAAAACTTTTTCATAGGGCATTGTTTTTCCCTTGTATAAGGGTGTTCTTAATTCTGTTTATCGGTACTTGGTTTTGACGAACGGAATAATTTATTTGACGAAATAACTAAATTATTTGACGAACGTCTTTGTTCCGTTTAACGTTATGCCCATTTTAAAGTTTCAAAAAAATCAAAAATATTTTTGACGAATGGATTATTTTTTTACACTAATGAATTAAAAATGTATATGAAAGGAAGTATTAGTGTGATTTTCATCAAATCAGTCAGAATGGATAAATATTATTTTGAGGCGTTTTGAGTTTTGTCTGTTTTTTATTCCACGCCAGGAAAGCAAAATTTAAGGACGCTAAAATCGCAAAGAAAGAATTTGATGAATGCACCGAGCCCTGATTACCGTGGGTGAGTTTCTTTTCTTTCAGCCGTCCACTTTACGAAGAACACTCCAGTTGATCATACACCCTACTTTATCACGCAGTGACGGACATTTTTCATTTATAATCTCTCTTACTTCGGAAGGTCTTTCCACCTTTGCATCGAACAAAGATTTTGGGAAAGCCACATCCGAAAGTTCCGGTTCAGTATCCAGATTACGTATGCCAAAAGTCCGGATAAACACTTCTTCAAATCCCGGCATCAATTGCCTCACTTCGTAAACATAACTAAAAGCCCCAACCCTGTCTTCGGCATAAACGGGGTGTACATGGAAAGCATTATGTATTTGTTGCATCAGTATCTGCCGAAATTCACGGGCAGCAATCCCCGTAACCATAGCCACGACGATCCCCCCGGATACGATTATTTCGCCGGGCTGGTAGCGTTGATAATTATAGTGTGTAGGATGAGTGTTCTTAAGATAGGTTGACCAGAAAAGGTTTTCACTTTTCCCGATTGGACGCACATAGGGGTGAAGTATCAAATCCCCGGAAGAGAAGTTCAAAACAACATTCTCCATGTTAATACTTCGTGCTCTTGCAAGTATTTTTTCCTTGAAAAGGTTGTTCTGATGAGAATCGTCATGCTCTGGAAGAATGGTCTTTCTTGGATGTATCTCCGGGAAGAGCGACACCCGCACCAGTGAAAAAACCGGCTCACCTTTTTGATTAAACAGAAGATGAGAGGATTCTATTACTGTGTGTCCGGGTCTGCGGGCAGTCCGGATATCTTTAATTCTGATAATACATGAAAATGTATCGCCGGGAAAAGCAGCATTCAAATAGAGTGCATCCCGTAATTCCAGTTTCAGCACACTGGAATGGGCGAAATTTTCAACCCCCAGGCTCAAAGTCAGGTTGAGCAAAAAACCATACGGAAGAAAAATTTGTGGAAACCCAAGTCTCCCGGCATATTCGCGGCTACTCTCAGGATAGGACGATGTGGGCATAAATCCGCTCCACATACTCAATACCGATTCGTCGACAGTAATATTATAGCGGCTTACAATTTCCTTTCCCACAAAAACTTTATCCAAATCGAGCCCGTACTCTGCCCGGCGGTTTGGTTTCAAATATTCTTCCATACGCATCAAACTTCACCGCAAAAATAGGAAAACCGGCCGACGCATTCAAATACATATTTTAATAACCATAAAGGTTCTTATTTCCAAACTCCGGCAATGGGCTCTCCGCAAAACTCACAACGACCATCGACAATGTGATTTTCTCTGATTCTGAATCCCGACCGGTCAATAATTTTCTTTCTGCATGCAGGGCAATAGGTATCCTGGGCTTCGTGTCCTGGAACATTGCCTATATAAACATACTTCATACCTGCCTCTCTTGCAATTTTATGCGCTTTTTCCAATATTTCCAGCGGGGTGGACGGTAAGCGATTCAGTTTATACATAGGAGTGAACCGGCTAAAATGAAGCGGATTATCTTCAAACCCTTTATCCACAAGCCACCCGCACATCTTTTTTATCATTTCAGGATCATCGGTCCACTGCGGTACTATCAGATTCGTAATTTCAACCCATACACCTTCCTCTTTCAATACCTTCAGGGTATTCAGAACAGGCTGAAGTGTGCCTGCATTAAGTCGCTGATATATTTCATCGCTAAAACTCTTTAAATCGATATTAGCTGCATCGATATTCTGACACCATTCGCGCAAAGGTCTTTCCTCTATATACCCCGCCGAAACAATCACATTACGAAGCCCTTTCTCATGTGCTATCTTCGCTGTATCGTCGGTATATTCATAAAAAACTATCGGTTCGGTATAAGTATAAGCAATGGACGAACATCCCTGTGCTTTGGCGGCCGAAACAACGCTTCCGGGCATCATATCTACCGTCTCAACCTCATCGGGTGCCTTTTGCGAAATTTGCCAGTTTTGACAATTAAGACACGCCAGATTACATCCCCCTGTTGCAATACTGAAACTGGTAGTTCCGGGAATGAAATGATTCAGGGGTTTCTTTTCAATGGGGTCGATGTGAACTGCACACGGATTCCCGTAAGCCAGTGTTATGAGTTCTCCGCTTCGGTTGATGCGGGTACGGCAGTCGCCACGCTCCCCTTCTTTTATGGTGCACTTATTGGGACACAGCTGACAACGAATGCCCCGTGGTGTATTAATTGCAAATCGAGCCGGGACACCCTCAAATGAATCTTTGCCACCAACGATTCCTCTTTCGGTTCCGGATAAAGTAAATGGCCAGGCGGCTAATGCCATCCCTCCCATTTTTAAAAATTCACGTTTCGAAATTTTCTTTGTTCGCATAGCTCCTCCATACCACGTAACAGACACTAATAATTTCTGATCAGCAATAACCCTCCAATCAGTAATGCCATTCCAAAAAGGTATCCTGTATTTACGAGACCGGTATAAGGTACAAAAAATATAGCAGTTATAAAAGACCCCAACGCACCACCGGTAACATCGGCAACATAAGTAATGGCCGCCCCGCTCTGAACACTTCCTTCATGCAGAGAGAGGCCTGCAACAAAAATACCTCCTCCCAACATAGCCATTCCAAACAAAATGATTAAAACCACAACAGGAAAAACCATCCGGTTGGCCATACTGTCAATTACCGGAACTGCTGCTATGCTTAAAACGGCCATCATTATCAACATAACCGGAAAATAACGGGCACGAAAAAAGAGTACATTCCTGTTGCCCAACACAGCGCCCAGCGCAAGCCCTGCCATAAACAAAGAAAACAGGACACCTGTGGCCCGGTACAAATCGCCCATAACCAACTGCCAAAGTAGCAAAATAACAACTTGCATTCCTCCAAGAACAATGCCGGCCAAAAAAACCCCCCTGGCACTTCTCCTGAAAATTATTAGTCCGATTATCAACAAAATTCCCAGAACTACTGCAAACCACTCAATCCTGACATCCCAGAAATTCCCCATTTCCATAATAGCCATCCGAAACAAAACCGGCTTTATACGTGTATTTACCGGGGCATCCTCAGCAATGACAGACTTTACATCTTCAACTTGCCCTTTTAATATTGATTCCGGGAAATAGTCCTCATTCAAAAAACTGTTTTGTGCAACAGCTTCTCTGTGATACGACCACCATCCGGTGGTCAGCTCTTTATCCGACGCAATAAAAAAGACTTTCTCACCTGCCCAAATCCTGATAAACGGAAAAACTTCGCTGACTGTACTATTCATTATTCTCAGGATACCCTTCATGGAATCCGACCAGTAAGGTTCATAAGAGAGGCCTCCTGTTGCCATCAACCCGCCCTTGCTCATATTTCTTTTCACCATATCGAAAAAATCGATGGTATAGAATCTGGTAGAAGCCAAATCTTCAGGAACACCTCCTCCAATCAGAATAACATCATAACCTCTTGTCTGATTTTTACTGTTCAGATAATTTAACGGGTCATCGTGTATGAAATGAATCCTTTCGGAGTCTTCATTATCATCAGATAATATTTGCTTTTCCAGGTCAATCCTTGCTTTGTCGGGTGAAAGAAATTCAATCTGTAAAGAATCATACTTTAAAGCTTCGGACAAAAGACCGGGGCCTACATTAATGAGCAAAAGTCGCCTGGGACGAGGATGCAACAATAAAGCCGGGTGCAAAAGCTCTTCGCGCTCACCTGGCAACAATTTATCAGAAAAGAACCTTCCATTACCAAAGAAATCTCTTTTACCATCCTTTTCAAGAACATCAATTGTTCCATAAGGTGAAAAATAAGTCTTACTAACGGAGCTATCATGCACTTTTTCACGGGCAAAACGATACTGGGGAAGAGCGTATAATATCACCAAAACCACAATCCCTGCAAAGATGAGCACTTTTGAAAAGGTTGTTCTGACTGGAGAAAAAAGAAAAACCGCCACCAAAAAATTTACAAACAACAGAAAAGAAAGTGCTGAGAAAGCATTCAACCACAAACCTGCTGCCAGGTAAAAAAGAACACCGGAAATCAGACTCCCCAATTGTTCGGAGATGTAGATACCTTCTGTCTGACGCTCGTGCGATACATTGCTTAATGCCGCAGAAAACCAGGTAAACATCATCCCCGAGGGAAAACAAAACACAAAGGTTACAATGGTTGTGGTAATCAGCCATTGAGAAAGGCCCGGAGCTATACCGCCAGGTACAAGCCAGTTTTTTGCAATATAGAGCAACAAAAGTGCCACATAAGCCGATGTACCTGCAAGCAGAGGAAACAAACCTGAGTACTGCCAGCTAAATCCCCTGAAATACCGGGCTACAAACGCACCCGCACCGGTAAACAACATCCAAAACGACAGAAAGACACCAACTATCAACTCATTTACAGCATATAACGACGTCAGTTCGCGAAGCAGAATAACCTGCACCAGAAGCATGGTAAAGCCACTGACAAAAATAGCAAGCCGCCCTTTTAACATGAAAGAAGGCGGCTTTGAGAAAAACTTTTTATTAATGTCCAACATTGTACTGAAAATTATTTATCCGGGGACACTCCCGAAAGTCTTTTTTGCCAATCGCAGTGCAAAAAAAATTAAAACACTCATTGTATCCCGGTTAACTTCATTTCAGAAATTCATTGCATCCCGATCTTGACAAAAACAGCTCACTACTGACTAAAAACTACTGGCTGAATTACTCATTCCTACTTTTCTCTGAAAACAAGCGCTTCATAAACATAAATATCGGCATCTTTCCAGCCCTCCCATCCAAGGCCGGCCTTATCGCGTGCACAATGACCCAGGAGTTCTTCAAGTCCCCATCCGGTTTTCCGGGCCACCTGGGGAAGAAATGTGCCGCTGCGGCCATCTTTTTCCACAACAATTCCATGCTTTCCCGGGATAATCTCACTTATATCATCAATTTTTTTCATAGGTGTAAGTACTGAAATTTCAATGGTTATCTCACCCACCTCATCAGGTGTAACCGGAAGAAACCTGGAATCGTTGAGAGCAGCTGAGGCCGTCATCCGGTCTACCACCTTCCATAAAGGAGCAGAGGAACCAAAATTACCAATGCAGCCCCTCAACTTACCATCTTTATAAAGAGAAACAAAAGCACCGGCACCTATTTTCAACGTCCCCGAAATTTCACCCTCAGGTTCGCCGGGACTTTCTCCCCTGACCACTAAATTTAAAGTCTGACGTGCCCTCTTCAGCAACCACTCTTTTTCATCTTCATTTAAAGAAAAACCGTTATCCGCATTTTTTGTTTCCTTCTTTCTGAAAACTGCAATAGCATTATAGCCCACAACGCGTGACGCATCACCATAACGGGCATCACCGGAATTTTTATATTCGATATGGCAAAAATCCAGGTTGTTGTTATCTTCGGTAAGGTACAATAGTGTCAAAACCGAAGTCCATCCGCAAAGACTTGTAGCCAATCCCTCAATTCCAAGTTTTCTGTTTTCCTCAAGTGTTTTCAGCAACAAACGCGGTTCATTTTTAAGAATGGCTTCTGCCGTTTTTTTATCAACCTCTTTGGCATCTTCATATTCCGGATAATGTGAAAAATCGGTGCTGATTACAAATAAATTATCCGGTTTAAAATATGGTTTAAGTACCTCAGCGGTCTTTCTTGCGCCCGATGCATCCTGGGGTCCCATAATAATAGGAATCAGCCTAAACGGTTTTTTGAGATGGTATTGCAAAAAGGGTAATTCGACTTCCAGCGAATGTTCTTCTATATGCGGCGCTGTATAATCAGAAATAACAGAAGAACTTTCAACGAGTTTCTCAGCCAGTTCTCTGTTCACCTCTACTCTCCCCAGCGGCGTTAAATAATCACCTTTTGTATATACAGATGCGCCGTTAAAAGCCATTCGATGACTTGAACCGATTAAAAAAACAATTTTCATACTCAGCATTTTCAGGTATCTGGTTAAATCCTGAAGCTGCTACACCGCCCGAATAAATGTATCCTGCGTGAGGCACGATCAGTGCTGCTACTTCTCCATCACAAACGGGCAATTTGGCCTGATCGAACAATTTACTCAGGTGCTCCTTCAGAGAAGCGGAATCTCCTTCGTAAAACATTCCTGCTACTGCCGGTACTCTGTCTTTTACTTCCATAGCATTTCGGTTTTGGGCTGATGATAATGAAGTGAATGCTGCCAATAAAATTAAAACCATTGCCTCCTTCAGATTGTTACTGAAGAAACAAACAAATGAGTTTCGTTGCCTTTGAATCGATATTGTGCATCCAGGCATGGATATCAGTTTTGTTTAATCTAACCTGCTTTATTCATAAATCATGCTATCAGTTTAAAGTTACAAACATAAATTTCAGTCTCAAAAAAAATCGTACATTAATCATTTAAAAGCCGGGCGTTTAAAAGCAATAAAACATTTTTTAACGACAATTTTCCGAAATAATCCTTGCGAGTTCAAAAAGAACCCCCTATTTTTGCACCGCGTTTGAGAGAAACGGATGACTCAGTAGCTCAGCTGGTAGAGCACGTCCCTTTTAAGGATGGGGTCCAGGGTTCGAATCCCTGCTGGGTCACAAAAAATGCCAAAGTCATTGAATCAGAAACCTCAATTATAAGTTGAGGTTTTTTTTGTCCAAATATCTTTCTTTTTTCCGGGTTCACAGAAGCAGGTAATTTCAGTGTTTATAAAATTTACTTAAGTCATTGGTCTGATAGAACCCGCATGTAAGATTTATTCATATTCTCATTGTGGTACAACTTGTTATGATCCTTTCACTTGAAAACCGATTAGGTCTTTCTTCTTTTGCATAAGACATTTTGTCAGTTTGCCTTTTTCGTTTATGTCACAATACCGTATTTAAGCCATTTTGCATTGGATGAAATCCGGGAATGGCCTGTAATTTGTTAATAAATTATCAGCATTTCCTTTATTATTTTTCTTTCCTCAATTAGTTTTTGAAATTTTTAGATAGAAGTGCCTGTCTATAAAGTAGGAAAAGATTCCTACTTATCATGTATCTGTTCAGAAAGTGTCATTGACAAGGCCTGCGAAATCCGAAAATACGGAGTTTAATCATCGTAAATGGATAATTTTCGGACGAGCGTAACACAGTAAATGACACTTTATGGACAGACACTATTTTGCCACTATTGGGATATTGCAGGTACTGACAAACTCAAAAAACCAACAAACAAAGTATATAAATACAATATTTTGAACAGTTTATGATTTAAGTTAGATAAAAGATGATATAGGTTAAGTGCTGTAGCTGACAGCAAGGTATATATAAAACCTGGACGGACTATTATGAACTGATTCTGAAGCATAAGTTTTTTGAACATGAACAAAAATGGTGTGCATATAGTAAAAACTAAAATATGATATCATGAAAATTGCATTTATCGGAACTTATCCACCGCGGCAATGTGGTATAGGAACATTTACCAACAACCTGGTGAAAGCCATTCATGCAAATACCGAAAACAAAAAAATAAGTGACACCGCAATGGTGGTGGCCATTAACGAAGATGGCAGTCAGTACGAATATCCGGAAGAAGTAAAGCATGTCATCCGGCAAAACCATCAGAGGGACTATATCAATGCAGCCAAAGTAATTAATTACAGCGATGCGGGTGTTTGCATCCTGGAACATGAATTTGGAATTTTCGGCGGTGATGACGGCGTCTATATTCTACCGCTGCTTCATCGGCTCGAAGTACCACTTATTGTAACTTTTCATACGGTACTAAGGGATCCCTCCTATACTCAGCGTTCGATCGTTCAGGAAATTGGCAAAAAAGCAGCCCGCATCGTAGTGATGAGTCGCAGGGCAGTAGAGTTCCTTGAAGATATTTACCACATTCCAAAGGAAAAAATAACACTTATAGAGCACGGAGTTCCCGAATTCGAAAAAATATCACGGAAAGCCGCCAAAGAAAAACACGGACTGGAAAACCGGAAAGTATTGCTCACCTTTGGTCTGTTAAGCCGGAACAAAGGTATTGAGACTGTTTTGAATGCATTGCCTCCGGTCGTAAAGAACCATCCTAACTTATTATATATTGTTTTAGGGGCAACACATCCATCGGTTTTTAAACATTCGGGAGACGAATACAGAAACTATTTAAAAAGATTGGTTAAAAGTCTTGGTCTCGAAAAAAATGTCTTCTTCAACAATGAATTTGTTACCGAGGCTAAACTTTTCGAATACCTTACTGCCAGTGATATTTACATCACACCCTACCTGAGTGAGGCGCAGATTACCAGCGGAACTCTTTCATACGCCGTAGGAGCAGGCTGTGCAGTAGTTTCAACACCCTACTGGCACGCACAGGAGCTATTAGACAATGGCAGGGGACGACTTTTTGGCTTCAAAAATCCGGATGAGTTATCAAGTGTACTTTTAGAACTGCTCGACGATGATGACAAAATGGTGGCTTTGCGCGAGAAAGCGTTCGAGTACGGGAAAAAGATACGCTGGCCAAAAATCGGCAAACAATACCTCTACCTGGCAGAGTACGTATTTGACAATTGGGATAAAGAACCTGAACCCGAAAAACTGGCCATCGATGTTTCGCTGATGCCTTCCTACAATTTGTCGCATATAAAAAGGCTTACCGATGACACCGGGATTGTTCAACATGCAAAATACGGGATTCCTAATCTGAAAGAAGGGTATTGCATGGATGACAATGCCCGTGCACTCATCATGGCACTGATGGCCTGGCGGCAAAATAAAGATAAAGACGCATTATACCTGATGCCGATATACCTGAGCTTCATACACTACATGCAGCGGGAAAACGGCAATTTCAGAAATTTCCTGAGCTTTAGCCGTCAGTTTCTGGATGAATACGGTTCCGACGATTCTTTCGGACGAACCATCTGGGCCCTCGGGTACCTGATACGATTTGCCCCCAATGATGCTTTTAAGCAAATTGGTCGCGAAATATTTTTCAATTCTGTCTCCCATTTCGAAAATGTAGAATCCATAAGGGGGGCGGCTAATACTATAATCGGCATAAGTTATTATCTAAAAGACTCCCAGAACGACGAAGGGATGGTAAAAACCCTGAAAAAACTGGTAGAAAAACTAACCCTTGCATACCACACCATATCTTCAGATGACTGGCAGTGGTTCGAAGACCAGATGACTTACGACAATGCCATATTACCGTTGGCTCTATTTGCTGCCTTTGAAGTGACCGGAATTGAGGAGTATTTTGACATAGCTATGAATACAACCCGTTTCCTGGAAAGCATTGTTTTCAGGTCGGGACACCTGACACCGGTAGGAAACCAGGGATGGTATCAACGCGGGGGAAGAGTCCCTGAATTCGACCAGCAATCCATAGATGTTATGGCAATGGTGTTGCTCTATTATCAGATTTTCCAGATAACCAAGGAAAAAAGTTATATTGAAAAAATGTTTACCAGTTATCTTTGGTTCCTGGGAGAAAACTCCCTTCGTTTACCTCTTTTCGATCATGAAACCCTTGGGTGTTGTGACGGACTTGAGTCACAAGGTGTCAATCGCAACCAGGGCGCTGAAAGCACACTGGCATACTGGATTTCGCATCTCACTGTACTGGCCGCCCAGGAAAAAGAACATATTTTCGAAAATCTCTAAAAAAATTTTATGCCATGCTGGTTACACGTTATCAGTATAACCCCATACTAACCAAAGAAGACATCCCTTATCCGGTGAGCACAGTACATAATGCCGGAATCACAACATACAGGGGTGAGTACATTATGCTTTTCCGTTCGCATAAAATGAACGGCCGAAGCATCCTTGGTCTGGCCAGAAGTATTGACGGCTACCACTGGAAGGCTGAAGAACAACCGTTTATGGAACCGGCTAAAAAGGGAATTTTTGCTGAATATGAGGAGTATGGGGTTGAAGACCCCCGCATAACTTTTATCGACGGAGAGTACCTCATCACCTACTCTGCATATTCACGTCACGGTGTGCGTGTTGGCCTGGCAAAAACGCGTGACTGGGAAAGTGTGGAACGCTTTTCACTCATTACCGAAGCCGATTACCGGAATGTGGTCATTTTTCCGGACAAATTCAACGGTTTGTATGCCAGGCTCGACAGGCCGCACAGCGAAATAAGTCCGTGGTCTGTCTGGATCAGTTATTCACCAGACCTCCGTTATTGGGGCGATTCGAAACTTATTATGCGTCCGGTGCAATATCATTGGGACGAGATGAAAATTGGCCCCGGGGCTCCACCCATAAAGACAGACAAGGGATGGCTTAATATCTATCATGGGGTCTACCCGACAATGGACGGAAGCGTTTATCGTCTGGGGGTTGCATTGCATGATTTGAATGATCCGTCAAAGATCATCGGTGTGGGCGACGACTGGATATTGCAACCAGAAGAACCCTATGAACTTACCGGTTATGTTCATAATGTGGTGTTCACCTGTGGTGCCGTCCCTGAAAACGACGGTACGTTAAAGATTTACTGGGGAGCTTCCGACAGTGTTATGTGTGTTGGAACTGCAAAAACCGAAGATTTGGTGAATCTATGCCTCAACAACAGCCGGTCTGCAATTTAAATGAAACGAGCATGACAAGGTTTGTCACAAGAGAACATGTATAAACCCAATCATGCGAGTTCCATCAGACCAATAACTTAGACTAATTTTATACTGATGAAAGCCTGGAAATCTATGAAAATCTGAGACATCTGTGTAAAAAAACAACAAAATAGGTATCACCATGAAAGTAGCAATTCTTTCACCTGTAGCATGGAGAACGCCTCCCAGACACTACGGTCCCTGGGAACAGGTAGCCTCCAATATTGCCGAGGGACTGGTGGCAAGAGGTATCGATGTCACACTTTTTGCCACTCTCGACTCCGAAACAAAGGGGAAACTGGACGGGATAATCGAACAGGGATATGAAGAAGATAAAGACTCCGACCCCAAGGTTTCGGAATGTCTTCATATCAGTTATGCCATGGAGAAGGCACGGGAATTCGACATTATTCACAATCATTTCGACTTTCTGCCGCTAACCTACACAGGACTGATAAATACGCCGGTTGTTACCACGATACATGGTTTTTCATCGCCAAAAATCATTCCCGTTTACAAACGATACAACAGCATCAATTATTATGTATCCATAAGTAACTCCGACAGGAGTCCTGAGCTAAAGTATATTGCCACCGTGTACAACGGAATCAACAAAAACCTCTTCACTTTAAATGAGCATCCGGACGATTATTTGCTCTATTTCGGGCGAATCCATCATGACAAAGGGACCCGTGAAGCCATAGAGATTGCAAAAAAAGCTAAAATGAAGCTCATTATCTCGGGAATCATTCAGGATCGCGACTACTTTGATGGAAATGTGGCTCCCTACATAAACGATGACAACATAATATTCGTGGGCAGCTCCGGTCCTGAAAAGCGGGACAATTTGCTGCGCAACGCTAAAGCCCTGCTGCATCCCGTTAATTTTGACGAACCTTTTGGTTTGAGCGTTGCCGAAGCAATGTTTTGCGGTACTCCCGTTATTGCTTTTAATCGGGGATCAATGCCGGAATTAATCAACGACGGTATCACCGGTTTTCTGGTAAAAAATGTAGAAGAGGCTGTAGAAAAAATACCGCAACTGGACCGGCTCGACAGAAAAAAATGCAGAGAATGGGCCGAAACACATTTCAGCCAGGAAAAGATGGTGAATGATTACATAAAAGTCTACGAGCAAATTCTCAAATAAACCTTAACAATAAGTGCAGTAAATGATGGAAGTCATTTCATTTATACGTTAAAAATGCTAACCTTGAAAAGGTTCATAACAAAAGGGCCTTTTCACATGGGCAGAATACTTAAAAACCGGGTTACCACAAATGTTTTACCGGGAGGCGATATCAGGTTCCCGTGAGTTGACAGGTTTTGACGCTACAAAACCATACATGAGTGTGGTCTGACCTTTGCCATGCTCGTTTCCTAAAATCAAAACTTGTCATCTCATGGAAAAAATACATCATATTTCGCCTGCCCCTCTCACTTTTAAAACCATACAAAGCATACTTACCGAAGGGAAGCGGATTGCCTTATCCGAAGAATCATCTAACCTTATAATAAAGTGTAAAAAATGGCTCGACAAAAAACTGGCTGAAGAAGAAGGTCCCGTCTATGGCATAAACACAGGCTTCGGAGCCCTTCATAACCGGTCAATATCACGCACCGATCTAAACAAACTGCAGGAAAACCTTCTTCTGAGTCATGCCTGTGGTGCCGGCCCTGAAGTACCCCGCGATGTAGTCCGGCTCATGCTTCTTTTAAAAATACATGCGTTGAGTCTTGGGAAATCGGGCGTTCAACTAAAAACCGTTGAGCGGTTGATCGACTTTTTCAACAATGGGATCGTACCGGTAGTTTTGGAACAGGGTTCACTTGGTGCCTCAGGCGATCTTGCTCCTCTGGCTCACCTTTTCCTCCCTTTACTGGGACATGGAGAGGTTTGGATAGACGATGAAAAAAACGATGCATCTGAAATGCTTCGCAAGTTTGGATGGGAGCCGATAAAACTCGAAGCCAAAGAGGGCCTGGCATTGCTTAACGGCACCCAGTTTATGAGCGCGTATGCAGTATATACACTCATCAGAGCGTTCAGAATATCAAAGCAGGCCGACCTCATCGCAGCGCTTAGCATTGATGCGTTTAACGGAAGAATAGACCCTTTCATGGAAATTCTTCAATCAGTCAGACCTCATGCCGGCCAAATGGAGACAGCCAGAAACATCAGGGAATTACTGGATGGAAGTGAAATAATTTCATCCCGGCACAAAGAGGTTCAGGACCCCTATTCCTTCAGATGCATACCGCAGGTTCATGGTGCGGTTAAGGACGCCATCGATTATGTGGCCAAAGTAGTGCACACTGAGATCAACTCGGTAACAGATAATCCTATTGTTTTCCCTGATGAAGAAGTCATACTGTCAGGGGGTAATTTTCATGGTGAACCACTTGCGCTTGCCCTCGACTTTTTGGGAATCGCTGTGAGTGAACTGGCAAGCATTTCCGAAAGAAGAATTTACCGGCTGATATCGGGTGAGCGGGGATTACCGGTCTTTTTGGTTGCGAATCCCGGGCTAAACTCAGGTTTCATGATTCCGCAATATGCTGCCGCTTCAATTGTGAGTTTAAACAAACAGTTGGCTACACCGGCTTCGGTTGACAGCATCCCATCATCCAACGAGCAGGAGGATCACGTGAGCATGGGCGGCAATGCTGCTACAAAAGCGCTGAAAATAGTACAAAACGTAGAGAGAGTTTTGGCCATTGAACTTTTTAATGCCGCACAAGCAATTGAATTCAGGCGTCCCGCAAAATCATCCGAAATTCTTGAAAAACTTCTGCTGGATTACAGAAAAGAAGTAGCCTTCATTCACGAAGACAAAATTATGTACATGGAGATAGAAAAGACCATTCGTTTTTTGCAAACCCGAAAAGAAAATGCCCTCAGGTTTTAGAGGGCATTCTATCTGGTTCATTATCATTATCACAATCGGAGCAGGATGAACTTTTGCCCCCCTTAATCAGATGAAGCATTTTTTTCTTGAATTCATGCTCAGCGCCATATAATTTAATCACCTGATCAATGGTCAGTATCTTTTTAAATTTCTCGTGATATTCCTTTTCAAGATTTGCCTTTTTCAACTCATAACTGATATGTTGATCAATGGCAGCTTCTTTCTCGGCTTCACTCAAAGGTTCGTCGGAATGATAAAGCCTTTTGATATTTTCTTTTTTCTCTTTCCAAAGTTTATCCATTTTTTCTGCCATCTCATTATATACCGGCCAAAATTTTTGGGCATCTTCTGTTGAGAGGCCAATCCGCTCGGTCAAAAAGGCAACCTTTTGCGATTTAAGTCGCTCAAGACGGGATTCTTCTTCCTGGGCATTCCCTGAAAAGAAAAATACCTGAGAAATGGTAAAAACCATCACTAATATGATATTCTTTTTATTCATAGCATCGATTTTTAAACCAAAACATAAAACTTTTGATCGTTAGATTTTTTAGATATAGAATTTAAGATAATTCATTGTTTACACAGTCATTAATATAAACCACAACTCTCTCATAATAAAAACTTTGCGTCATTGCGTCTGCGTTTAGACATTTTTTTCACTGACTATTGATAAAAGAATTATTCAAAATAAGTAACAGCCGCCAGTTCCTCTTCTGTAAATTCTCCCCAAAACAAAGTATCAGGTGGAAGCACAAGTGAGGAATCTTCTGCAATGATCAGTTCATTGATATCATTTTCATCTATAATGAGGGCCAAAGAATTAATAAACTCTTCATCCGTATTGTTTAGTATAGCTGTTTCATCAGAACCGTTAAAGAGTTTTGGTGCCTGATAATAAACGAGAGCAATCACCAGAAAAGCTGCAGCCATGGCCAACCAGGGTTTGATAACCGAAATTACCGGAGCTAACGAATCTTTATTTCGCTCCCTCTTTGCCTCAGCTTCAATCTTAGCAAATAAGCGTTGTTCAAAATCCTCAAAGTAATTATCCGGAACTTTGAACGGACGCTCTTTCCTGCCAAATAAATTTTCCTTCATTATTCTTCTGTTTTGACCCTTAAACCCTTGAAGATCAAATTCTCTGAAGCATAAAACGCTTAAAAATTTGTTCTTCGATTTCACAAGCATGCCCTGCACGCCATTAACTTCTTTATTTAGAACATTTAAACTAAAAAAGGTTTAACCTGCTTTCGATTTAAAAAACCTCATTCTTAATAAAAGCTTCAATTTTTCTAACGGCATGAAAATAAGAGGCTTTTAAGGCACCAACAGAAGTCCCGAGAATTTCGGAAATCTGCTCATAAGTCATATCCTCAAAATATTTCATATTAAATACCAGCCGTTGTTTTTCAGGAAGGGCAAGCAAACACTTTTGTAATCGCTTTTGAATTTCATCGCCGGAAAAGAGGGGGTCGGTCTCAATCTTGTTACCTAACATTATTTCCATATCCGAATCTTCATTCAGCAAACCCTCCTTTTTCTTATTGATGTAATTAAGCGTTTCATTGGTAGCAATCCTGTACAACCACGTATAAAGAGAGGCGTCACCACGAAATTTACCAATACTCTTCCAGGCTTTCATAAACGTATTTTGCAACAAATCGTCGGCATCTTCGTGCACAATCACCATCTTTCTGATATGCCAGTAAAGCCTTTCTTTATACTTTTTCATCAACAAAGCCAAGGCCTGGTCGGGCTTACCGGCTTCCTGTGCCAGATGCAATATTTCCTTATCGTCAGGCTGCATATCAGGTTTCCTTGATTTATTACTGCGAAGATAAATAAATCAAAGCTCTATCCTCATTTCTTTGCAAAAAAAACAGCTACCTTTGCAAACTGAAAACGAGCATGGCAGGAATGAATTTTCACGGATTGCCTGCTGCCTGAAGCTTTAGCGTCATATCACCGGCATGTCTTTGTGACCGATGGAAGGCGCAGGAAATGGTACTTTATGGACAAAAAATGACAGAGAATCTATGGCATTACAATGCGGTATAGTGGGGCTACCCAATGTGGGAAAATCAACCCTTTTCAATTGTTTATCAAATGCAAAAGCGCAATCGGCAAATTTTCCTTTCTGCACTATCGAGCCCAATGTCGGGGTAATAACAGTTCCTGACGAAAGACTGATACAACTGGAAAAGCTGGTGAAACCTAAAAAAGTTACACCGACTACGATAGAGATTGTCGACATCGCCGGACTTGTCAAAGGTGCCAGCAAAGGTGAAGGACTGGGAAATAAATTTCTGGCCAACATCAGGGAGACCGATGCCATTATTCATGTTTTGCGATGCTTCGAAGATGACAATGTAACCCATGTCGACGGAACCATTGACCCGGTACGCGACAAAGATGTTATCGACATGGAGCTTCAGCTCAAAGATTTGGAAACCATTGAAACCCGGATCGGAAAGACAGAAAAAGTGGCTAAAACATCTAAAGACCCTGAGGCTAAAAAACTTCTCGAGGTTTTGCAAAAATACAAAGCTGCTCTTGAAAGCGGGAAATCGGCGCGAGTCGTGCCACTGACCGGGCAGGAAGAAAAAGTAGCTAAAGACCTTTTCCTCCTGACCAACAAGCCGATTCTTTATGTATGTAATGTGGATGAAGCATCTGTTATTTCCGGTAATAAATATGTTGAAGCCGTACAAGAAGCTGTAAAGGAAGAAGATGCCCAGGTACTGGTAATTGCCGCTCAAACCGAAGCAGAAATAGCTGAACTGGAAACTTTTGAAGAACGACAGATGTTTCTCGACGATATCGGTCTGAAGGAATCCGGTGTTGCCAAGCTCATTAAATCAGCCTACAAACTGCTCAATCTCAAAACATTCTTTACCGCCGGGGAAAAAGAAGTCAGGGCCTGGACATTTCCTGCCGGCGCTCTGGCTCCGCAAGCTGCGGGAGTTATCCATACCGACTTCGAAAAAGGATTCATCCGGGCAGAAGTCATTAAATATGAAGATTACGTGGCATTAGGTTCTGAGCAGGCGTGTAAAGAAGCAGGTAAAATGCATATCGAGGGTAAAGAATATGAAGTTCAGGACGGAGATATCATGCATTTCCGGTTTAATGTCTGACCATGTCAATTTCAATCCGAAATATTTTTCACATACATGCCTGATATTATTCTATCACTTTCTTATCATATATTTTCAATTTAAATATGCAAAACACTGATTTAAATCCTTATAGGCAGCTTTTTAAAAATAGTTAAAAATTCACAACTATCGTTTTGGCTATTCGAAATTTCTACAAAAAACTTTTCCTTTGCAGATATGAATTTTTTGAAAAGAAAAAAAATGAGAGAGAGCGAGAATGATACAATAGCGAAGTTGAAGAGGAAGATATTGATTTATTCTATCATTGAAGTAGCTATTGTAATTGTGCTGATTATCTTCGGTGCATTTCTGTTTAATATTACCTTTTCATAATTTTTCAGGGTAAGAAAAGCACAAATTTTTTACGAGCAATTTCCTTATTCTGAAGCCTGGTGATGATGATCCACTCACCGGCTTTATTATTATATGGCTCCCAAACAGTATCTCCGAGGTAAAATTCCCAGTCGTTTGAATTAATCAAGACCTCACCGGTAAACGGTGGAGCAACATTTCCATCCTCATCTTCGAACGGGGGATGAAAAATTTGATATTCCAGAATTTTCCCTTTTGCCCCTTTTATTTTCAAAACATACCCAAATTCCACATCGGGGATGACCGGTATATTTGTTGTAATTTCCTTTAGTTTAGGCAACTCACGAGAGGAACGATCCCATGAACTGTATATGCCGTAACTGTATAATTCTACCTGTGGCTTCTTTCCGGACATTCCTAATTCTCTTCAAGATAGTAGCGTAACTGATCAAGCATGATGGGTACATCTGAAACATCCACACCATGTTTCAACAAAATTTCTTTGTCTTCATTAAAGGCATCAGTAAACTCTTTGAGTGAAGAATTCTTGTGCCGAATTGATTTCAGATACCATTCAAGGGCTTCCTGACGTTCGCCCAGGCACCAGACAATATGTCCCATATTCATATAATCATGCTGAGTGGGATTCTCATCCATGGGTTTCAGGCCGTACTTCTTTGCCTGTTCCAGTTTCCCCTCAACAAATGAGCACCAGGCAATCGGCCGCCACACCTTATGATTATCCGGAGCCAGATATTCCACCTTAAAATAGTACTTCAGGGCTTCGTCGTAACGTTTAAGCTCGAGCAGGCAGTGACCTATGCTCACCTGTGTATGAAGGTCATCCGGTTTCTTTTGTTCCGCAAGTTTATAGTATTCGAGGGCTTTTGACGGATTTTTCAAATAACGGTAACACAGGGCAATTTTTTTCAGGTTCCATACTTCGGATTCGCCATAAAGATCGGCTTGCTGGTAATAGTGCAACGCTTTTTCGTAATCGTTTTCCTGCTGATAACAATAAGCCAGTTTCTGCAGAATTTGCTTTTCGGGCACTTCTTTCTGCACCTCCTTTAAATAAACCTTCCCGGCCTCTTTGAAATAGTCTTTGCCAAACAGATACTCAGCAAGCTTCAACAACAAATTGTGCCCGGGAGCAAGGAATGAAAGAAACCATTTATCCTGAAAATTGATATTCCATTCAAAAGGGTCGTCAAAAGACTGTTTTTGCGGATGCAGCTTGAAAAAACGATAAAGATCCTGAACATACTGATTTGAAATATATAATTTTTTCTTTTCCGGATCAACGAGTTCATCGCTTTTCTGTACCTCTTTCATGGCCTGAATTTCAGCACCAAACATTTTCCCCATCATCTCTTTTTGCATCCCGGGCATTTGGGGAATACTCATTATCAGCGAGTATTTATCGGAATTGCACAGCACACCCGACTCTGCCATAGAGCTAAGAATATCGCTGTTGTTGAGTGGTCCGGTCTCATTCTTCAAAGCATCCTGAACAATGGGATTGGGATAGAAAAACGGCAGGAACCAATGGTAAATATCATTGAAAAAAGGAAAATGCTTCAACATTTTAAAAGTAGACATAAACAGGTCGGCACCCTCCATTTGCATACGGCTCAGCTCTTCCAGCTTGTCCATCAGCTCAGGTGAGTCGGAAAAAATATCTTCCCAGTCGGGGTTTTTATCTTCCGAAAAACCTTCTCCCAGGAGGTTGTCCAAATCAAGCTTTCGACGCAGGTTGGGCTGAATACGGGCAACTTCCGGTATGATCTCTTCATTCATCTTTTTGGTAAGCTTTTCCGTTTCCCTGGTGCGGATAATCTGAATCAATATGGTCTGAATCATTTCGGGTGAAAACTGATCATTCAGTTTCTTTATGCGAATATCAATACCGGGATAGAGCGAAAGTCGGGCATCGTACTTATACAAAATAAAAATGAGGCCGGTAAATGCCCTAAGCTTTACCTGCAAATTAGGATGCTCACAAAGATCAAAAAGCAGAGCAAGATTATCCTCTCTGAAAGTGTTAAGCAGATTAATCGTCAAAGCGCTAACCATGACACTCTGCCATGGCCAGAAAAAATCATCCCCGAAAAATATATTTCTGATATCCTTTTCTCTTCCTTTGGCAAATTCAGGCAATGCTGCAATCATCTCAAACAGACGATCGAGCGATTTCTCCAGCTGATAGGGCAAAGCAATGGAAGGATCGACCGTATAAGAGACCATATATTGGTCAGACTCTTTAAGATAGTTTGTAACAATTGTATCAAGTTCTTCTTCCGGAAGATTATTCAGATAGCGTCGGGCATCAAACAGCCATCCCTGACCACTGCGCAAACGAAGTGCATCAACAACACGATCGGCCAGGGTGTAAATATCAGCCAGCAAATGATTGTAAACCTGCTGTCGTTCAGGATCGGTAAATCCCTCAACAGTGTATCTCAACAGACTTTTATACGTCATCTCCAGCTGGTAAAGTCCGTCAATCAAATCGCTGTTGTGGGTCTCCTTTACAAGTTCGGACAGGAGGTCAAGCGACTCTTTCACCCGCTTATCAGTCAAAAGGCTGTAGACCTGTCGTTGTTTGTTTTGTGCCGGGACTTCCATATTTAATCTTTTTCAAATTTCAAAATTACATCAATTCCAGAATCTTTAACATCTCCCTGAGTGAGCCTGAATGACAAATTTCGAGTCAATTCGTATTCCAGGGTTATCTTTCGGGGGATCAGAGATTCTTCTTCGTTCTCACCAAATCCTCTCTGATAAGTCACAAAAAGATTGTTGGTAATATATTTACCAACCATAAAGGTAGCACTTTCCCAATCATCTCCTGCCTGAATCTCTACCATATCCAGATCAAAAGTATTTCCAATGGTCTTTGTCAACTGTGAAGAAACCAAACCTGACAACATGGCGGATGGAAGGTTACCCGATACACCTTCCTGATTACTGAAACTCAGCTCGTCAAACGACCGGTTAAAGACGAGATAGGCCATGGCATCCCGCTCGGTTATACTGTTCCCGTTTAAAGTAAACGACAATTGTGGTTCAAAGGCCGTGCCACCGGCAATCATGACCAGTTCATTTTTTTGTTTGTCTTTTCCCCTGAAGATATATTCTGCTTTAAGACTTATCGCGGGATTGATATCTTCTCCTCCCTGAAATGTCAGTTGTCCTTCACGGACAATCAATTTTCGTCCGTACAAGGTATAATATCCTCTCGAGATACCCAATTCCCCGAAGATTTCGAAGTACTCATTGTTTTTTAGAAGATCAAAATCACCGTATAGCTCCAGGTTCATATCTTTCGATTTAATCCAGCTATTACGCGGAATTTTCACGTTTATTCTACCCGTAAGGTTTTTCATCATTTGATTTTCCACGCTTTCCGGTTTTTCCTGCTTTATTGAATCCGTACCTATATTAAAGGCACTATCTCTCTTTTCATCTTCGAGGGCGTTTACCAACATGGGCTGATTCACATCCGAAGTACCACCCATATCCAGCAAGGCCGGCAGGTAAAAGCTCGAACGCAATACGGCAAGGCTACCTCCGTATGCGGGGCTGTCTTCCTCCATTCTGAACCAGGTATCGGCATTAATTTGAATCTCATGATTGGGATGACGCGAAACAAAAAAATCCTTTGCTTTCATCGACATGTCCACCCGCGAAACATTTCCTGAAATCAAACCGGAATCAAATGTTACACTTCCCGAAACCAGAAAGGTGCCTTTATCCTGTCTTGCGAACAGGGAATCGACCATTACACGGTTGCTGTCGACGCTTGTTCTGAGTTTTAAACCGCTATAAGCAATGCCATAGGATGGCAACAATATTTCTCCGTTCGAAACATTCACAAAACCCTTTAAAAAAGGTTGGAACAATGGCCCGTCAAAAGTAACATCCATGTCGACCAAGGCTTTGAAAAACTGATTGTCCGGATCGTCAAATACAAAGAATGAAGATGGTCTTAACTGTCGGGAATAAATTCTCCCCCTGATTTTTTTGATACCTGAAACCATTATACTGTCTGAAAAATCAATCAGGACAGGGGATACCCCTTCAGCAGTCAGTGAATCACCTGCCGGACTTTTTACCATCAGGTATGCCCTCAGTGTATCTTTAATAAATGAAACATCTACCTTCAGTCTTTTGAATCGGGCCTGTCCGGCTTCAACACTATCCGACACCAGAACCATATCCAAAACAGGATCAGAAAGTGCACCTTTAACATTCACCCCGGCTAATACCCTGCCTGCTATGAGTTCCTCAACAAGCCCCAGCTTCCTGATCAATGAAAGATCAAAGTCCGCCACTGAAACCCTCACATCAATGGAATCTCCCGGAATATACTCCCCTGCGGCAGAGAGCAAGGGGTCAATTCGGTTTGGGGAAGTCAAAGAAAAATCTGACAGCGCTATTCGGGTAGAATCAAAGAATAAATGAGCGCTATCTCCAGCTAGGGAAAAAGATTCAAATGGGGTAAAAATATCCATTACCGGAACAGATACCTGAAATGGCATCTGAAAATTCCCGACCGCCCGTACCTTTAACCCCAGTGAATCGGGCAGCCACGCGGAAGTTTCCATCTGCCATTCACCGGGAATCACATCAGCAGCCAGGTAAATTGAATCAATATCCACATTCGAAGCAGAAATTCCATGAATAGTCGTCTGCACGCGGCCTGAATATTCATCAGGCTTAAGCAATCCTTCCAGCCGGAGAAAAACTTTATCAAGACCCGCTATTGTATCAAATTTCAAAGACTGCCCGTTTATTGATATATCTGTTAACAAAGAGTCCGTCTTTCCTTCTGCTTTCCCCGACAAATTTAGTTGTTGCCATGTTGCCGGCACTTCAAGATAATGGCCAAAGGCATCCAGGTTGGTCAGAAATGCTTCAAATTCAGAATATATCAAACCTTCCCGGGAATAATCTCCGCTGGCATTTACTTCGGCAGACCGGTTCCTGAAATGCAACATATCAAGCTTCACAGAGCCATTGGTAAGCTGTCCCATGGTAATGAACGAATCAACCGGGATACCGGCAATTACCGACCTTTCCAACTCCAAATCGAAGTTTGCCTTCAGCGAGTTTAAATTGCTGCCGATTCCTTTGGAACTAAATTTCATATTCAGAAAAGTACTATCGCCCCACTCCGGAAGAAAACGGCCGGCTGGAAACCGGTCTGTCCGGATAGTTAGCCTGAAAGGTGCATCGTTTTTTTCGAAATGAGTTTCTCCGGTGATTTCCGAAAAACCTGTGTTTGTAGCAATTCGTGATTGCACCTTTGCTGCTCCTCCAAGGAAAGTGCCTGAAAGTTTCAGTTCACGAAAAGATTGATTGTCCCATCGGCTTCGTGTCAGGTCGGCATCTATTTTTAACGGGTCACCACTGTTCTCAAGTCCATTCCCCGATACTTGAATATTTCCGTTTAAAACAAGCGGAAAATCAGACAACATTAACCATTTTCCGGGATCAAACGATTGAAACGAAAGAACAACATTAAGCGCAGAATGGTGCATCAGGCTATCGTTCAGCAAGTTTGAGAAGTCTGTAATTCCTCCTTTCAGAGCGACCTGCTGCTCCTGATGCCTCACCTTCAGGTCAATATCAATATTATCACCATAGAGCCGGGTTTTCAGTTCGATTTCGGGACTGACACCAATCCTGATATCGGGTAAAATCCAGGAAAATTCTGAGAACTCCAACGGACTTGTTTCTAAATCACCCGCTGCATCAGGTTTTCCCGTATCAGAATAATTTCCCTGTGCTTTCAGTCTGTTTTGTGGTGTTATCAGGGCAAAATCGGACAGTGCAAGAACCGAATCCTCCATCGACGCAACAAACTGCAAATGCTCCAGATCGGGAATTCCGGCCGGTGTCAGAAAGCCGAGGTGTTTAAGGTCTATCTTCATAGAACGGGCCGAATAATGCCCGGCCAACTCCAGGTTGAAGTTATTTATGGATGCAGGAACAATGCTGTCAGTTGTACCGATGACAAAATGCCCGTTATCTATTCTAAAAGTCCCCAGATGGAAAGACAATGACAAAGGCTCTGAAGATGCAGTGTCATCATCTGCCGCCGGCATGGGAAATAACTTTTGAAAATTCCATGTGGAATCCCTATCCCGGCTGATGTTGACCAAAGGGCGGCGCAATATTATTGAATCAACATAAACCTGACCTTTCAATAATGGCCACAGGGAATATCGAAGCGACAATTCGTCAAAAGCCAGAAGAGTATCTGTCTGATCCAAACCGGCAAAAAAATCCCTGAACAGAAAGATGACTGAAAAAATTACCTTCGAGCCTGTCTATCTCCACCTTCCCGCCCAACTCACGGTTGGCCATCTTCACTACCTGTTCTTTCACAATGTGACGGAACATCGCTGTCCGGGTAAACAACAAAAGCAGGATTAGCAAGGCAATCAGGCCTGCAAAGACAAACAATATGTATTTGACAAGTTTATTCACCTGGTCTTTTTTAGTATAAATTCAGCTTTTCTAAAAAGCATGACCTATATTCAAATGAAATTGCCATTTTGAGACCTCGTCGAAAACGGGACGGGCAAAATCAATTCCCACCGGCCCGATTGGTGTTGAAACACGAAGTCCCGTGCCGGCTGCAAAACGTAAATCATTCATCCCGAATGTATTCTCATCTCGCCACACATTTCCGTAATCCAAAAATACAACAAGGCTAACCGGATCCAATACTTTAATTCTGGGCTCAATACTCCCTTCCACAAGGGAATTTCCTCCCACCGGGATATTTTCAACATCGAGAGGCCCAAGCATCTGACGAGCCCATCCGCGAACCGACTGGCTTCCCCCGGCAAAGTATCGTTCTTCTACCGGGGTAATACCGGCTTTCCCCATCGGCATAATGCTTCCTCCTTTCAGTCTGATTGCAAGCACCACTCCGCTCGTAACCGGCTGATAACGCTTTAACTCGAATAAATATTTAAAAAACGGATACGGCGAGTTGAAAAGAGAACTGTTTGCACTTGCATTACAAGCTACAGACCAGCCGTCGACAGGATCGAAACGCGGACTGGAAGTATTATAGATCAATCCGGCCGAAATCCCGTTTTTGGAATAAACGGATTGATTGAGTTCGGCCAGAGAGCGCTCAAAATCGGATGCAATTTCTATATCGACCCGCTCAAAATATAATGAAACGGAACTGGCGAGAAAATCTGAGAAATTTTGATGAAGCGACAAATTTCCTCCCCAGAGAAACGACTCAAAACTTTCTTCTTTCCTCCGGCGTACCGCAGGGTTTAACTCCAATGACGAATTAGGCCCGAACACAGCCGGTTGTGTGATAGTCGTTTCGAACCGGTACGGCTCCAGCCCCGAATGTTTTGCATAAAGGTTCGTTCGCATGGTTCGCCCCGGAAAATTCAGATATCCGACATCTGCAAAGGTTCGGAATTTGTCTTCTTTCCCATAACCAAATCCCAGCCGTGTTGACAAGCGTGGAGCTTCTTCTATTTTGATCCTGACAGGAATGGTATCATTTTTCTGATTGGTCAACCGGGTCTGAACAGAGGCAATACGAAAAAGTCCCAGTTCATAAACCTGTTTTTGAGATTGTGAAAGCCTCTCAGAACTGTATATATCTCCCTTCTGAATGGAGAGCTGACTGCGAACAGACTTAAGAGGGGTTCGTTCCGCTCCCTCAATAGAAATTTCTCCGAAACGGCATAGCGGTCCCTTTCGAATTAACCAATTAATGGATGCGCTAAGGGTATCGGCAGATAACGAAATATCCGGTGTTACACCTACGTAGGCAAACCCGTGAGAAGCAAACCATGAAGCAATCACCTCCTGATCACTTTTTACCTGTTCATCACGAAACCTTTTGCCCGGTTTGGCCGCGAGACTTTGTTTTGTTTTTTCCCATTCCGGCTGCTCAAACAATGAATCGGTTGTTCCTTCTGTTATGGTTTCAAAAGATATATCTTCAATAACTACAGGCCGACCCTCATTTACCTTAATAGTAAGATCAACTTTATATTTACGCGGATGCATCTCAATAGCAGGGGAGTCTATCACAACATGCAGGTAACCGTGCGACTGATAGAAAGTCCTCAACTGGGCTTTATTCATCTCCCAGGCTTCTGAAGTGTAAAAAGAAGGTTCTTTTTTTAAAAAAGTCTTGCCGGTCCAGGATGATTCCTGAAAAGTCATCTTATCCAGCAATTCACCATCACTGAAAGCATGATTCCCTCTAAACCTGATGTTCCGGATTTCTGCATTTTCCTGAGCAAAGAAATTGTCAGGGCACATCAGAATAAAAAAAGCGAACAACGATATGTATAAGTTTTTTTTCAGAGGAAACAACATTTAGATTAAACAGAAACCTGTTTTACGTTGGGAATAATATAACAATTTATGGAATGTTTTTGACTGGAAGAAACGTGCATGGCAAAGATTGTTACAAAAGTATAATGAGTGGGGTATAACAGAGTTTTTAGACAGCCCCATCTAATGGAAATAAAAGACTCCGGTTTTAACAAGGTACCAGATCGCAAAACCAAAATCCGGCAGACAATCTTTCTTTATTGTCAACATCCTCTCCAACAGCAGGGTATTGCCGGTATACAACTTCTCCCTTTTTTAGTTCAACCGGGTTTTTAAAGACAGGCGCATCAAACACAAAAGTATGAAATTCACCATTCTCTCCACAAGGATCAACACCGGCGGGAAGGTCCTTTAAAAAGTCATGATCAATAACGCGTCCGGCAAAACTCTTATCCAGATACTTTTCATCCACGCAGGTAACAATAGTACGAAACCCCATATCTATAAACTCTCTTACCAGCCGGCTGGTTGATTTCCCCCAAAGCGGAAAGGCCGGTTTAAGAGAAATCTTTTTCAGGTTTTGTTCCCGATACTGCCGCACATCTTCAAGAAAAATATCCCCAAAAGCCGAAACCGTAGCACCCTCTTTTTTCAATACTGAAAGATTATGCACCATCAGGTTTTCATAATCCCCCATTGAAGGATTTTCGGGCATTTCCACTTTCACAAGAGGTAGTCCGATGCTTTCTGCCTGGGCTTCCAGTAACTCTGTACGCACCCCATGCATCGAAATGCGTTGATAAGGTTTACTTATTGTTGTGAGCAAGCAAATTGGATCATATTCTTCGGAATCTATAATGTATTTCAGGCATAAAGCCGAGTCCTTGCCGCCACTCCAGTTTATGATTGTTTTCTCCATAACCTACTTAATGTTTGTTCATAAAGTGCCATTTGCTGTGTTTCGCCTGCCGCCAAAATATTCATTTACGAAATTGTCCGTAAAGTTAACAGTAATTTTAACCCTACTATCTCATCAAACAATGATACATCTTTAACCGTTTAATAAAAAACAGAAAAACTGAAACTATGGAACTGAAAAACAAAAAAATCGCAGCATTGGTACACGATCTTTACGAAGACCTGGAACTTTGGTATCCGGTAATTCGTTTGCGTGAAGCCGGAGCGGAAGTGTTGCTGGCCGGTGAAAAACCAGGTGCTCAATACAAAAGCAAACACGGCATCCCGGCCATAGCCGACATTGGCTATAATGATCTGGATAAAGACAATTTTGACGGAGTGATTATCCCCGGTGGTTATGCCCCCGACAAACTTCGTCGATACCCCGATGTGTTGGCCTTTGTAAAACAGACAGACGAAGCCGGTAAGCCCATCGGAATAATTTGCCATGCCGGATGGGTCACCATTTCTGCGGATATTTTGAAAAACCGCAGAGCCACAAGTGTTGGCGCTATTAAAGATGACATGATCAACGCCGGAACCGATTGGGTAGACGATGCCGTTGTGGTGGATAAAAATCTGGTTTCAAGCCGTACACCGGCAGACCTGCCGTTTTATGCCCGAGCGTTCATTCAACTATTGCAACCTTAACAAGCAACGCTGCGGATAAAGCATCTGTTTTTCGAGCAGGTACACACGGTAGTAAACTGTCAAAATTTTAATTGATTGTTAATGTCTTTACTGAAAAAATGTCATGATAGCTTTGTTAACAAAGACAAGATGTCATGATAATTAGTGTTTGTCCATAAAGTACCATTTGCTGCGTTACGCTCGTCGTCAAAATACTCATTTACTAAGGTAGACTCTGTTTTTGGCGGCTTCGTAAGCCTTGCAAATGACACTTTCTGAACAGACACATATTTTGTAAAAACTTTTGCGAGTTTATAGCACTAATTAAGGGTGAAAAATCGACATTTTTCACCCTTATTTATTGAATTAACCCATCATAAAGTAATTGTTTTTCAATATTTTATTTTTTAATATTTTTTAGCAAATCAGACATTATTCAATGGCATACCATTTGAAACGCACAAAAGTGAAAAACGATAAAGCGAGAGAAAAAACAGATGTCTAACCAAAAAAATGGAGGGTTAAGTTATGGCATTACAAAAATATACCGGAGGTGATTTATTCCCGTCCATCCCAGGCTTTTTCAAAGACTTCTTTAACAGCGACCTGATGGATTGGGGATTGTCAAACTTTGCAGGTACCAATTCAACCTTACCTGCTGTGAATGTTCGTGAAACTGACAACGAGTTTACTGTTGAGGTAGCTGCTCCGGGAATGGAGCGTAAAGATTTCAAAGTAGATTATCAAAACGGAAGGTTGACCATCTCCTCAGAAAAGAAAGAAGAGAGCAAAGATGAAAAAGACGGCAAAGTGACCCGTCGTGAGTTTAACTATCAGTCATTCCAGCGCGTATTTAACGTTCCGGAAGACATGGTGAAGGTGGATGACATCTCAGCCAAATACACCGACGGTATTCTTTATATCACTTTGCCCAAGAAAGATGAAGTAAAACCCAAACCCGCAAAAACCATAAAAATTTCATAACCGGCTTTCTTTCCTGAGCCGGCAAAAGCTTCATAATTGAGGTAAAATGGGTTGTTCTGTAAAAACAGGTCAACTTCAAACGAGGCGCCGGGGTTGCAACGCCTGACGTTGCGCCCCGGCGCTGTCGCTTTTATCCAGTTAATAAATGAGTGCGGTATAAAAAGCACATTTTTGTCAAAATCAAGGCGTTTTAAATTTTTGCACCGGAGTTAACTCATTGTTAATGAGGATACAAAAATTTAAAACAACACAGAGTTTGGCAACAAAGATGCTTTTCAGACCGGGCTCATAGTTTATTCACCATAAAAGAAGGAGGGCATTATGATGAAACGGATTGCATCATACATAATTTCCGGAATTATTGGCGGTGCCATAGTAACAGGAAGCTTTTTTCTCCTTGGATTCAATGAAAAACAGCCAATAAAAATAGAACACGTATCAGGCACGCCCGCAGTAAGTGCAGTATTCACCACCGACAAAAACGGCGATATTGTTCCCCTGAATTTCACGGATGTAGCAAAAGAAGTAATGCCATCTGTGGTCCATATCAAGTCTACGCAGATTCGAAACGTTCAAAATTACCAATACCGAAGCATTCCCGATCCTTTCCGTCATTTTTTTAATGATGATATTTTTGAACGGTTTTTCGGATTGCCTTTTGAATCACCATCTCCTTCTCCCCAACGGCCAAGAGGACCACAAACCCGGGTTGGCACGGGTTCAGGTGTTATCATTAGCGAAGACGGATACATTGTAACCAATAATCACGTTATTGACAATGCAGATGACATAGAAGTCACACTCCATGACAACAGGGTACTTAAAGCCAAAGTAATTGGTGCCGATCCTTCTACAGACATTGCCTTGCTACAGGTCAGGGCAGGCGATTTGGACCCGTTACCACTGGCCAATTCCGACGAGGTCGAAGTTGGAGAGTGGGTACTGGCTGTGGGCAATCCCTTCAACCTTAACTCCACTGTAACTGCAGGCATTATAAGCGCCAAAGGTCGAAACATAAACATCCTGCACAGTCAGAATGCCATAGAATCATTCATTCAGACCGATGCTGCCATTAACCCTGGTAACAGCGGAGGCGCTTTGGTCAATCTGAGAGGAGGACTGGTTGGTATCAACACAGCCATTGCAAGTCCCACAGGTGCTTATGCAGGTTATGGTTTTGCTGTTCCGGCCAACATCGTATCCAAAGTTGTGGACGACCTGCTCAAATACGGATCGGTACAAAGAGGTTATCTCGGACTGATGATCAGGGAGGTAGACGGTAATCTGGCACGGGAAAAAGACCTCGACGTTACCAGTGGCGTATATGTCGACAGTATTTCCGAAAACAGTGCTGCCGGTGATGCCGGTGTAAAAGAAGGTGATGTTATCACACAAGTTGATGATACCCCCGTAAAATCAACCGGAGAATTACTGGAAATTATTGCAAGGCACCATCCGGGCGATAAAGTCAAACTGAAAATCAATCGTTTTGGAGAAGAGCTCGATTTTGATGTGGTTTTGCGAAACCGCGAAGGAGAAACCAAACCTTTGCGTAAAGAAGAAAGAGATGTCCTTACCATTCTTGGCGTTGAACTTGAAGAGGCAGATAAAGAAACTGCAAGAAGAATTGGCATTGAAGGCGGTGTTAAAATTACCAGGCTCAAAGAAGGTAAACTGAAGCGCAGCACCGATGTCCGTGAAGGTTTTATCATCACCAAAGTGAATGGTAACAGTGTACGCAGTGTCGAAAGTTTCGTTAACCAACTGGAAAAAATCAAAGGCGGAGTGTTCCTGGAAGGTGTATACGAAGATTATCCGGGCAAATACTATTATGCCTTTGGAATGTAATCAAACAGGAATGTTTGTCATACACGCTGGTCATTTTCACAAAAACCTTTGAAAGCTTTTAAAAATTACGATTAAGTATCTAAAGTTAATGCGGATTAAAATGAAATTTAATGCGGATTAAATTTCATTTTAATCCGCATTAATTAAATTTTTAATCCGCGTTAATTAAAAATATCATATACGTCAGTTTGTCAAACTAACTTCACAAAAAAATTAACCCGATTTACATTATTCCCCGAAAACAAACCCATGATAGAAACGGGCCCTGAAATATTTTAATAAATTTGCCCTGTATTCAGGAATCAAATTATCGGAGACAAGAGAGATGAAACGAGCATGGCAAAGTTTGCCCCAACAAGAACATATATAAGTTCTTGCATGCGAGTTCCATTCGACCTTAATAAATAAATTTTATACGAATGAAACTATCAGTTGAACGCAAGAATACCATCATATACCCGGATAATAACCGGGTTATTGCCCGCTTCTTTTTCAACGGTGACGAACGTGCAAAAAAAGTTATTCTGAACCTTCTGAAAATGCCGGAACAGGAAGTTCTTGCCAATCTGAGCCAGATACTTCGCGAATTTACCCGCCGACATAGAAGCATTACAACCCTTTTCAAAAAGCATTACAACAAGGTAAAGCATCTTGTTGACGGACTTAACGGGAAAACCGTTCTGTCGGAAAACCGAAAGCTCCTCATCGGAGCCTATTTCACCATGGAATATGCCGTCGAATCGGCAGCTTTGTTCAACCCGTCTATTGTAGAAGACCCTGACCAAAGTGGCCTGGAAGAAGGACAAACCCGTGTCATCATCAGTCTGCGGGGAACCGGTGAAGGTCATATTTCATCACTGGTTTTTCGCAGAGCAATCATCGACCAGAATAACGAGATACATGTTCAGGATGAGGGCAGCCAGATTGATGAAGCCGAATCGGTAAAGAGCCACAATTACCAGAAAAAACTTTTCACCAGCAAGCTCAAAGAAATGGGCATAGAGGAACATCTCTATCAAAAGGTGATCAGTCAGTTACCCGATGAATTCAATTACGATCAGGTCAGGGAGGCCGCCCAAAACATTGAAGAGGAGTCGGATTTGAGCCTGGAAGCACAAAAAGCGCTCCAGGAAATATTATGGTTGGCCGGCTCCTATACTGAGATTCGGTTTTCGCTGGATACCGATCTTTCCGAACGGGTTATTTTTCCTTTGTCAAAATTTGAAAAAAACGGGATTGAGGATGCCCGGTTTGTGAGGTTTGTTGAAGATGACGGCTCTGTGTCGTATTATGCAACTTACACGGCATACGACGGATACACCATTTTGCCCAAACTAATCGTTACAAAAGATTTTTACCGTTTTCGGATATTTCCGATCCATGGCAAATTCGCCAAAGACAAAAACCTGGCATTGTTCCCCAGAAGGATAAACGGAAAATTTGCCATGATAGGACGCATCGACGGAGTCAACAATTACATCATGTTTTCCGATGACCTGAGCAAATGGAGTCATGCTCAAATACTCCAGGAGCCGCTTCACCCATGGGAACTGATGCAGATTGGCAACGGGGGTTCTCCACTGGAGACCGAGCACGGATGGCTTTTGATAACACACGGCGTCGGGCCGGTCAGGAAATATTCGCTTGGCGCCTGTCTGCTCGACCTGAACGACCCGACAAAAGTCACAGGGCGTTTGAAAGAGCCTTTACTTATACCTTCTGAAAATGAAAGGGCCGGTTATGTACCCAACGTGGTATATACCTGTGGTACCTATATTCACAATGGAGAACTTATTATTCCGTATGCCATGAGCGATTACGCTTCGTCATTTGCCACGGTAAACATGGATGACCTGATTCGTGAACTGAAAGCATCATCCTGACCAGTTGACCTGTTTAACCCAGTCTGTTACAAAACGGGCATTTTCGTAAGGAATATCGGGCAAAAAGCCATGCCCAAGATTAATAATCAGGTTGGGATGCTCTCGGTAAAACGGAATAAGTTTTTCCAGACTTTCTGCAATATCTTTTTGCGGGGCATATAAAAGACGGGGATCGATATTTCCCTGAATTCCAATCTGCCTGGGCAGTAAACCTCGTGCGTGCCGGAGGGGCATTTGCCAGTCGACACTAACAAAATCGGTCAATTCGGGGGTGATATATTGAATTCCGGTACCCAACCCTTTAGGGAAGAAAATAAATGGTGTCCCGGTATTACGCACCGTTTCCGAAATTTTCTTAATGGCGGGCAGGAATAGTTCCATGTAAAGGTCTGCGGGGATTAACCCTGCATGTGTATCGAACAGCTGAAAAACATCAACTCCGTGTTGAATCTGATTCCGGGCATAATGAGCCGACATCCCGGCAATGGCGTCTATCAATTTACGGGCATCCCGCTTGTTTGTATAAAGATATTTCACCACCTCGGGAAAATCGGGATTTCGGCCTGTCCCCTGCACCATATAACAAAGTGTGGTGAGGGGAGCGCCGCAAAACCCGATAAGAGGAATATTCTCCGGCTTTTGGTTAATGATCGTATCAATATTCCGGTAAATGTATTCCAGCCTGGAAGCATCCGGTTTTAATTCCTGCGATGGTTTTTCTGCTTCCGCAAGCGATTTTTGGAATACCGGTCCGCTGCCTGTAAACGACATTTCCATTCCCAGTGCCACCGGAACTACCAGGATATCCGAAAACAAAATAGCGGCATCCACACCCAAATCGTATACCGGCATCAGGGTAACCTGTGATGCCAGATCCGGATTGCTCATCAGTTCGTGGAAGGAGTATTTTTCTTTAAGTTTTCGGTAACCGGGCAGAATTCGTCCGGCCTGCCGCATAAACCAAACAGGAGGCCTGGGAGTCGGTTTGCCTTTTAGCTTATCAATCAGGAGGCTGTTGTGCATTGTCTTTTATATTTCAATAGATTGTTAGAGAGGACTTCTACAGGGCGGCCAAAGCTTTCCCGGATACTTCAAGCAAGCGGTCAATTTCGTCCATCGTGTGAGCATCTGAAACAAAAGTACACTCAAACTGCGATGGAGCAAGATAAATACCATTCTGAAGCAGGTTCGCGAAATATGCAGCATAACGCTTTGTATCGGAGGTAGCAGCCAGTTCGTAATTGAAAACTTCATGCTCTCCGGTAAAGAAAAGCGTAAGCATTCCGCCCACACGGTTGACAACTCCCGAAACACCAGTCTTTTCAAGATTGCGCTTCAATCCTCTCTCAAGATGTGCTGCCTTTGCTTCAATATCTTTATAGATTTCGGGATTGTTTTTGAGAATCTTCAGAGCAGCAATTCCCGCGGCCATTGCCAGCGGGTTTCCCGAGAGAGTTCCGGCTTGATAGACGGGTCCTTCGGGTGCAAGATAATCCATTATTTCTGCTCGTCCGCCAAAAGCCCCCACGGGCAGGCCGCCTCCAATAATTTTGCCCATTGTCGTCAAATCGGGAGTTACTCCCAGATAGTCCTGGGCACCACCGGGAGAAAGACGGAAGCCCGTAATAACCTCATCGAATATCAGCAATGCACCGTGGTGAGATGTAAGCTCCTTTAATCCCTGCAGAAAACCGGTGCGGGGAGGAATTACTCCCATATTTCCCGGCACCGGCTCCACGATTACCGCAGCAATCCGGTTTTCATATTCCTCAAATAATTTTTCTACCGACTCCAGATTGTTAAAAGAAGCGACCAATGTATCGCGTGCGGCTGCTTTTGTAACACCAGGACTGTCTGGCAATCCAAGTGTCATAGCTCCTGAACCGGCCTGGATCAGGAAACTGTCGGCATGACCATGAAAACAGCCGGCAAATTTAATCACCTTATCACGTTTGGTATAGCCACGCGCCAGGCGTAAAGCGCTCATGGTGGCCTCGGTACCTGAATTAACCATTCTTACTTTCTCAACCGAGGGTACCATCTCTGTAATAAGCTGTGCCATCTCGTTTTCCAGAAGTGTGGGAGCACCAAAACTGGTTCCTCTTGCAGCGGTTTCCCGGATGGCCTCAACAACCTCATCCCGGGCATGTCCTAACATCAACGGGCCCCAGGAAGCCACAAAATCAATGTACTCGTTCCCATCGATGTCCCAGATTCTGGAACCTTTTCCCCTCTCAATAAAAACCGGATTACCACCTATACCTTTAAAAGCACGAACCGGCGAATTAACGCCTCCAGGCATTAAATTCACTGCTTTTTGAAATGCTTCTTTGCTTTTGGATAGTCTCATAAACTCCATTTTTTGATGTTTGAGTGCGTTCAATAGTTTGTTAAAGTAAATCATCTCATTCATTACTCACTGCCCGTCTATAACAGGTCGTTAGAATTTTAGATATAAGATGATTCACATAATCTTGATATACTGCATTTTAACAAACACAACCTTTTAAACACAAGCAATTGGTTTGCAACGTATTGTAAAAGTTTAACGGACTGTTGCGTCTATAAAGTCAAGAAAATTTCTCACTTATCATGTGCCTGTTCAGAAAG
>NZ_AHZV01000212.1 GCF_000250735.1 Anaerophaga thermohalophila str. Valhall | reverse complement strand
GATCTTTTGTGTCTTTGCGTGCTAATCTTTTGCAGCTTTTGCGTGGAAAATTTTACCTGGCAACTCAAAATAACATTTAGCCTGTATCTGACAACTGATCATCTAAACATCTAACGGTCTATTGCAAGTGTATTTTTCTAAGTATCTTTGCGGAAAAATTAGTCAATGATTCTCGAAGATACCATTTGTGCCATATCAACCCCTCCCGGAACAGGGGCTATTGCCGTAATCAGAATTGCCGGTCCGGAGGCAATCAATATATCAGAAAAAATTTTCAGACCCGCCTCCAGACACAAAAAGTTAAGTGAGCAACGTGCCCAAACAATTCATTATGGCTCCATTTCAGACGGCCAAAAAGAAATTGATGAAGTTGTGTTGTCACTTTTCCGTGCACCCCATTCCTTTACCGGAGACGACATTGTCGAAATCTCCTGTCACGGTGCCATCTACATTCAACAAAAAATATTAAACCTTCTTATTGATAATGGCGCTCGCATGGCCAAACCTGGAGAATTTACCCAGCGCGCATTCCTCAACGGAAAAATGGATCTGAGTCAGGCCGAAGCCGTAGCCGACCTTATTGCAGCTCGCAGCGAATCGGCCCGGCGGGTGGCTCTGAAGCAAATGAAAGGAGGCTTTTCAAACCAATTGATCAATCTGCGGGCTAAACTTCTTGAATTTACTTCACTTATCGAACTCGAACTCGACTTTAGTGAAGAAGATGTGGAATTTGCCGACCGTTCTCAGTTAATCAACCTTGTCAACGAAATTGACAGGGTACTCAAAAAACTCATCGACTCTTTTTCGCTGGGCAATGCCATAAAAAACGGTATTCCTGTTGCCATAGTAGGTCATACCAACGCCGGAAAATCTACCCTCCTCAATGCCCTCCTGCAGGAAGAAAGAGCCATTGTTTCCGATGTTCACGGCACCACCCGCGATGTTATTGAGGATGTAATGAACATCGAAGGTATTACTTTCCGATTTATCGATACTGCCGGCATTCGCGAAACCATCGACAAGGTGGAAAGTATGGGTATTGCACTGACCTACAATAAAATAAAACAAGCTTCCGTCGTTGTCCTGATCATGGATGCCCGCGATGAGGACAAAAAAATTCACAAGGCGGTCTCGGATGTCAAAAATCACATGAATTCAGGCCATCAACAACTTATTGTTGTCATCAATAAAACAGATTTGGTAAGTCCCGATACCATTAAAAAACGCTTTTCCGAAGAATCTTTTCGGGAATTAACAGGCGCCGATGCCATTGTTCCCTTGTCGGCCAAACACCACACAAATCTCGATCATTTGGTTCGCGAACTTCTGAAAACAGTCGATACAGGTGCCATTGACAACGATGAAGTGGTGGTAACCAACGCCCGTCACTACGAAGCCCTCAAAAATGCCCGCGATGGAATTATTCGCACCCGCCAGGGACTCGAAACCGGCATTTCGGGTGACTTCATTGCTCAGGATATCCGCGAAGTACTCCACTATTTAGGAGAAATCACCGGACAAATTTCTACTGATGAAGTATTGGGGAATATTTTTAAGAATTTTTGTATCGGAAAGTAAGACGTGTACCCAGACCAGTTTGGGTTATAGATAACTAAAATTTTTCTTCTCAAGTAATTTCGCTAATTGTCCGCCCGGTGATACGTACCCGACTGTAAGACAATCACACATTTTTATAATTTCAAGATTTCGGCAATAAGCAGTTTCCCTTGTAATGCGTTTTACATTTTCAGGGAAAGGACTAATAATTAAGAGTCTGTTCTGGTTAAGTGCAGTTGTAATGTTTTCATCCCAACGGCTTTTCATATGGCGGGCCAGAACCAGAATTAAAGGTTGCGAACCTTTTAAAAGAATTTCGAAGACATCTTTCTCGATTGTTGAATGGTTTCCGCACACGATACAGTTGCCCTGTTGCCGTTGTGCTTTGGCCCATTCGTAACTTTTTAACACAACACTGGCCGGGCACTTCCGGGATGAAAGGAATCCGGTTTTATGCAGGTTTAAGAGTTCTTTGTTGCCCAGATAATCCATTTTTGTGAAAAAATAATGACTTTAAATAATAGAGAAAGTTTGTTTCTCCCGGGTATTGGAAAATTATTTGAATTCGTCTTTTTCAATAAGCTTCAGGAACAAATTACCCTTTTCAGTAATTTTATATTATTGTTTTGAGCTTTTCACGGCATCAGGTTCTGTCCATTCCACTAATCCATCTTTAATTAACCTGGACAATATTCTTTTCAGGTGTCCGGAAATGGATTTTTGCCCCAAGTGCCCGGAAATATCCCTGGTGGATAAAGTCTTATCATTCAATAGCTTTAACACTTTACTATAGACAGACTCTTGTTTTGATTCCTGTTGTAACTCTTGTTGTAACTCGTGCTGCTTTTGGAAGTTTGTATTTGTAAAAGTAACCCTAAATGCAATTCCCGGTTCCCGCCAGGATAACTCAATTTCAGAAAATTTTCAGGGCCAATTCTCTTTTTTTTTGAATAATTCAGGTATATATTTGTCTTCCGAAAAAAAACAACTTAATTAAGTGATTAGAACATGAAAAAACCGCTTTGGATTCATTTTTTGGGGTTTGCGATGTTTTTTAGTGCATACTCGTGCAAAGAAAATAGTGACCATACAGACCAGGAAAATTACATTTCTGTGGAGACTTACACGGTTGTAAAAGACGAAACACCATCTCGCAGTGAATATATCGGAATTATAGAGGAGGACTTGTCTGTGTCAGTCAGTTTTCCGGTAACGGGAAATATTGAAAAAATATATGTTAACGAGGGACAACCAGTTAAAAAGGGAGACCTGCTGGCAGAGTTAAATTCATATAGTTTAACAAATTTGCATGCTGCCGCTTTGTCTTCTCTCAGACAGGCTGAAGATGCCATGAGAAGACTACAGTCGCTCTACGACAAAAATAGCCTTCCGGAAATTCAGTATATCGAGATGCAAACAAAACTTGAACAAGCACGCTCAGCAGAAGCAATCGCCAGAAAAAAACTGGAAGATAGCCGCATCTATGCACCATTTAGTGGCATAATTGGCCGAAAGATGGCCGATGCAGGCGAAAACATACTTCCCAATCAAGCGGTTTTAACCGTTCTTCAAATAGAGAAAGTGAATATTAAAATAGCTGTTCCCGAAAAAGAGATAAATACTATTAACATCGGACAGCCGGCTACTATTCGGGTATCAGCAGCAGGTGATGATCATTTTGAAGGAACTGTTAGCAGGAAAGGAGTTAGCGCCAACTCCGTATCCCACACCTACAATACCTGGATTTTAGTTAACAATCAAGACAATAAACTATTGCCCGGAATGGTTTGTAATGTCTCAATCAGGAACAACATGAGTGAATATACAATTGTAGTGCCCAATCATTGTATTCTTCAGGATGGTAACGGGAACACATTTGTATGGAAAGTAGTCAACGGACAGGCCAAAAAACAGATCATCGAAACAGGCCATCAAAAAAGTGAGGGCGTCGGGATAATCAGTGGCCTTTCAATTGGAGATGAAATTATTTCAAAAGGGTATCAAAAAGTGTCTGACGGGCAAAAATTAAGAACATTATGAGTAAAGTTTATGAATTAATAGAAAAGGCCATGCGCCACCATAAGATAATGTTCTTTTTTATAGTGGCCCTAATGATTCTGGGCGTCTATGGTTTAATTGAAATGCCCAAGCAGGAGTTCCCTGAATTCACCATTCGGCAGGGATTAGTAGTCGGCGTATATCCCGGGGCCACCTCGGCACAAGTTGAAGAACAACTTACAAAACCGTTGGAAAGATTCCTGTTCACTTATGATGAAGTCAGGAGAGAAAAAACCTATTCCATGTCCCGCGACGGAATTGTTTATGTGATGGTAGAATTAGAGGAGAATGTAAAAGACAAGGACAAAGTATGGTCAAAAATTAAACATGGATTATCCGGTTTTAAATCACAGCTTCCCAGCGGTGTATTGGCCGTTATTGCAAACGACGATTTTGGAGATACCTCAGCGCTACTTATTGCATTGGAATCGGATACCCGTACCTACCGCGAACTGGAAGATTATGCAGAGATATTGGAAGACAGATTACGTCGGCTTAAATCAGCTTCCAATCTGCGTAAATACGGGCTTCAGAAAGAACAGATATCCGTTTATTTAGACCGGGACAAACTGGCTGCGTACGGCCTCAATTACAAACTATTGGCAACCACCCTGTTTTCTCAGGGGGTAACGACCTACTCGGGAATGATAGAAACCACTCAGGGAAATATGCCTTTATACGTTTCGCCCTTATACGATACAGAGAAGGAAGTAGCGGAACAAATCATTTATTCCGACCCGCAGGGAAATATTTTAAGGCTAAAAGATGTTGCAACCATAAAAAGAGAGTACGAAAGTCCGACGAGCTATACCCTGAATAACGGGAAAAAATCAATTATCCTCTCTATGGAAATGCGCGAGGGGTTTAACATCGTAAAATATGGCAAAGATGTAGATGAGATTCTGAGTGAATTTTCCACTGTTATCCCCGACGATGTATCCATTGAACGCATTGCCGACCAACCCAAAGTAGTGAAAAACTCTATAAATTCATTCCTTCGCGACCTCATAATAGCCATTATAGTGGTCATTCTTGTTATGATGATTCTTTTCCCTTTCAGAACGGCCGTTATAGTTTCTACAACCATTCCCATCACAATATTTATAACACTGGGTATAATGTACATATTCAGCATCCCGCTCAATATGGTTACCCTCGCGGTTCTGATTATTGTATTGGGCATGATTGTGGATAATTCCGTAGTGGTTATAGACGGTTATTTTGAGTATCTTGAAAAAGGGTTTTCGCGCTGGAGGTCGGCTGTACTCAGTGCCCAAAATTACAGCGGAGCTATTTTGCTCGCAACTTTTTCGATTTGTATTGTCTTTTTCCCTCTTTTAACTATCCTTACAGGAATATGGAAAGACTTTATCATTCATTTCCCATGGACATTCAGCATAGCGTTGTTTGTTTCTTTCATCCTGGCAATGATCTATATCCCTTTTATGGAGTATTTGTTCATAAAGAGAAAGGTTATTTCGAACAATAAAAAATTTAATCTGAACAGAATTGTACAGAATGTTTACAATAGGGCATTGGACTGGACTTTCAGGTATCCCTATATTACTATATGTACAACAGCTGTTATTGTAATCTTTTCTTTGGTTGTTTTTTTCAATCTTGATACGCGAATGTTTCCTTATGCCGACCGGGATCAGTTTGCCGTTGAGATATACCTGCCTTACGGAACACCCGTTGAAGAGACACGAAGTGTTGCTGACAGTGTATATAAAGTGTTGGCACAAGACGAACGGGTGACTTCGATAGCTTCATTTATAGGGATGTCATCCCCCCGTTTCCAATCCACTTATGCTCCAAATATTGGCGGGGAAAACTTTGCACAGTTTATAGTGAATACCAAATCGAACCAGGCAACGGTCGATGTACTCGATGACTATGCTTCAAAATATCAGAATCATTATCCCAATGCTTTCGTCAAATTTAAGCAGTTAGAGTACACCCTGGCAGAAAACACGATGGAAGTGCGCTTATCTGGTGATGATATTTCTGAACTAAAACAATATGCTGACACGATCATTCAATCATTTAGTGACATTGAGGAATTGGTTTGGTTACACACCAATTATGAAGAACCGCTGCCGGGCATGAAAATAAATCTTAATACAACTGAAGCTTCAAGGTTGGGTGTTGTAAGAGGGTTAACAGAATTGGAACTCGCGGGATACTATTCAGGCATTCCTGTTGAAACGGTTTGGGAGGAGGATTATCCTTTGTCAATTGTGATGAAAACGGCGAAAGAAAAAGATTTTGATAATCCGGAGCAAGTTGAAGATAAATACATCTCAACCGCCATTCCCGGGATATCGGTCCCATTACGTCAGGTAGCCACAGTTAAACCGGTATGGAACGAAGGACAAATTGTACGCCGCAACGGTGTACGTACAATCAGCATTTTAGCTGATGTGAAAAGAGGGGCAAACGAATCAGATGCGTTTTCAGCAATGAGCAATATTATGGAAAACAAAATATCTCCTATATTACCTCATGACATAAAATTTGAATATGGAGGTGTTTATGAAGCCGACAGAGAGGTTATACCATTGATTACGAAGGCAATTATTGTCGCAATTTGTCTGTTTTTCTTATTATTATTGTTCAATTTTATGAAAATTAGTGTTGCGCTTACCGCTTTACTGTCACTCTCATTGATTATTCCCGGAATGGCATTCGGGTTATGGATTACAGGTACCCCGTTAAGCTTAACCGGATTTATGGGACTTATCACGCTTTTCGGTATCACCATAAGAAATGCAATCATCCTGTTTGAACATGCCGAAAATTCACGAACGAAAGAGCGGCAAAATGCAAAAACAGCTGCTTACGAAGCCGGTAAAAGACGCATCGTTCCTATTTTTCTCACTTCAATGACAACTGCAATAGGAATTATTCCCATGATTATCAGCAATTCATCGCTATGGTCGCCTACGGGTATTACAATTTTTTGGGGAACTATTTTTGGAATGGTATTACTCGTTTTGACCTTACCTGTTGTCTATTGGAAACTATTTGTCCGTGTTAAAATTCTTGACGTCAGAGATAAAGATAATAATCAAGTGAAATCCCGGACACAAAAATAAGACAATTATAAATTTTAGTACAATGAACCTAAAATATTCCATCATATCAGTTTTTGTATTGTTGTTACCCTTTTCAGTAAAAGCACAGACCTATTCCCTGGATCAGTGTAAAGAAATGGTGTTAAGCAACAATGCTCGTATGAACAACAAAATGCTTGAAGTGGAGGCGTCTAAGGAGGCGAAAAAGGCCGCCTATACAAAATATTTTCCACAGGTCAGCGCTACTGCTTTTACTTACCGGTTTACCGACCCTTTGATAAACATGGAGATGCCGGGCGGAGACTTACCGGTTTATGATGGTAATCCCGCGAATTTACAAACAGCATCACAATTTGCCTATTTCCCCGGGGCTGCAATCCCTATGCTGGAAGAAGGAGTTATTGGCATCGCAACGGCCACTCAGCCCGTTTATACCGGACAAAGAATATCCACAGGGAATAAACTTGCCAATATAGGAGTTGAAGTAAGCGAACTTCAGTTAAGAATCACTGAAAAGGAGATGATACTGGAGACCGAAAAAAATTTTTGGCAAATTATTTTACTCAACAAAAAAAAGAAAACCCTTGAAAAGTACATTAATCTTGTCGATACTTTACACAAAGAGGTTTTCGACGCATGGGAGGCGGGAATGGTTACACAAAATGATTTGCTAAAAGTTAAATTGAAACAGAATGAACTGCAAATGAACCTCAGCCAATTGACAAACGGAATAGAACTGGCCAAAATGGCATTTTGCCAGTTTATTGGTGTAGAATACTCAGAGAACATCAACTTCGTTGATGATATAGAGATATCCGAAACACCTGAAATGTACTACGTGGATCACTTCGAAGCGCTGAAAAACAGGGAAGAATACATGATGCTGCAACGAAGCATTGATGCCGAAAAGTACCTGACAAGAATGCAACGAGGCGAATATCTGCCGGAGGTAGCAATAGGTGTAGGAGCATTATATCTTGATATTATGGACGATAGCGGGGACGGATTCGGAATGGCATTCGGAACCATCAGCGTACCAATATCGGGATGGTGGGAAGCCAAACACAAATTGAAAGAACGCCGAATTAAAGAGGAACAAAACCGGAACAGGGTAAACGACACCAATGAAAAACTGCTGTTACAAATGCAACAAGGACGAAATACGCTTAACGAAGCCTATAAGCAATTGCAATTGGCAAAAATTTCAGTAGAACAAGCCGACGAAAATCTCCGGCTTAATCAAAACAGCTACGATGCCGGCATGGTAAACGTATCTGATGTGCTTGATGCTCAGGCACAACTTCAAAAGTCACTTAACGATTATACTGAAGCCCAAATACAGTATAAAATCGCATGCGTGAATTACTTACAAATAACCGGAAGGTGAGGTTCGGTTTACAATATTGCGGGCCGGAACCAGAATTAAAGATTGCGAACCTTTTAAAAAATTTTATTCCTTCTGAATAAATTTAGAAGGGTCAACCACCGGAAGGAAAAATTTATCCTTATAAGCTGTCGGACTAACTTCTGTTGCAGCTAATGCTCGTGCGTGAGAATAAGCCAGACTATGCAGCTGTACCAACAAATCGGTTGGAATCTTATACATTTGCTGCTCTTCGTCAAAAGTTTCACGAAGATTTTTGATCTGAAAAGCTGTTCGGCCAGTATGACGGATCAATACCGTTTCATCACTTTTTTTTAAAAGTCTGGATGAAACATCTATTGCAATAACAGATTTCGCCGCATCAATATTCACCGTATTATTAATATTAATGGCAAGTGAACCTGAATTCTGTATCAACTGATCGATTTCCTGTTCACTTAAATCTTCAAAAAAGAATTCCGTTGTATGGATCTTAATGATCTTATATTCTATTTTTATATGTCCTTTGTCTTTTGCCATTATTCGCTATAAGCCAATTGATTTTCTATAGTATAATTATTATTTATGGACACAACCGGAGTCTCAGCATCTGAACCATCTTCATGAATTTCCTGGTCAGCAAAAGATTCCGTGTCATAATCCATAACCATATTCACCACATTTTTTGTTTTTGGAGAACGATTCAAATATTCTTGTTTATCCTGCAACTCAAAAACAGGATATTTACCAACCTTCAGTGCAATTTCAATAATTTTGGCAATGCTGAAATTAATATCTCCATCATTAAGAATTTGTGAAATACGGCCTTTGCTTATCCCTAAATATTCAGCCAGTTTCGTCCTGTTTAAGCCATTTTCTTCCATATAAGAAACAATGGCATCATATAGAAAACCATTAATTCCCTCGATCCAATAGGAAGGTTCATTAAGTATTTTTTCTTTAATATTCTCGTTTCTTTTCATCCGCATAAAATTTATTTATCAAGGTCGGATGGAACTCGCATGCAAGAACTTATACATGTCCTTTTGTGGCAATCTTTGTCATGCTCGTTTCATCCTGATAATCTTTTATTATCCTTTTTACTGATTTCAAGTCTTTATCCTGATTATCCTTAAGACCTCCAACAACAATAACTCTGCCCTTATTTTCTTCATGAAAAAGATAAATTCTTATTATTCCGGACTTAGCTTCATACAACTTACACGTCAGATTATGCCCCTTAATTTCCCGCCCTGGCAAGGTTTTGCGCAACAAAATAACAGGGATAACTCGTGAATACAATGTCTTTGATTTCCCTTTTTTAACCACTTCCTCAATCAACTGCAACATACCATCCTCCACCTTACGGTCATATTTTGCCTCCTGAATGTTTTGCCTGACACTCTGGAAAAACTCCTCTTGGGCCTTTTCCGCATTTGGATCAAAAAGCAAACCCTGCTGATGCGCTTCCAAAACCAACTTGTCAATGTTAATCCCCACAAGAACCCGAATTTCGGCAGCTTTCTCAACAAAATCACGAATTTGAAAATATCCCGAAGCCCGGAAATATCCCACGAGAGCATCAAAAAAGTAAATGTTCTTATATTCAAATACTCCTTTGATTTTATTTAATAATGTATCGGATTCTTCGTTGGTGAAAAATTTGCTATTCATTAAACTGGAAATATGTTTTTATTAATGATTTCACGATGTCGTAAATAATCCTTTTTCGAAAAAGTCGACAGGTAAAATTAATAAAAGAATGGGATTTTATAATATTCAAGCTTGTCTACAAAGAGTTGCAAGCAATAATAATCACACCGGGTATTGATTTTTTTCATAAAGAGGTGGTAATTTACAAACAATACCATAAAAAATCATCACCATGAAACGAGCATGGCAAGGTTTGTCACAAAAGAACATGTATAATTAACCTCTAATCATCAAAGAAACTAAAAACAGGGAACAGATTCTTCGTCGTTACCTCCTCAGAATGACATTAGACAGTTTGTCATTCTGAGCGGAGCGAAGAATCTAACATCAATTAAAGTATGATAAGTTGTATCATTCCAATAACTTAGACTAATTATATACGAATGAAACGAGCATGACAAGGTTTGTCGCAAAAGAACATGTATAAAACACAATCATGCGAGTTCCATCAGACCAATAACTTAGACTAATTTTATACTGATAAAAGGCGGAATAAACAGTTCCGCCTTTTTAATAAAATAAGGAGCCTTATTCTCATGATTATCAGCATTAATTTCAAGGCTTTTTGAGATGGTATTCTTTCCTGATTTTCCGGTTACTTTTAATACACCCTGCGGTTGTCCCCAAACAGCTAAGGTTGAGGTTGAGGTTGAGGTTGAGTTACTTTTAATACACCTTGCGGTTGTCCCCTGTATTTCCCGGATATGATTATGGGTCTTTCAGCAAAAAGGTCAGGGATGTTTTCGGGCAGATCATCATAAGCATCGAGGCTGCTTACTACCCCATTTTAAACCCCTCTTCCAATATCTTGTCAATAATCATGTCCGGTCACCCGTTTTTTCTTATTTTTGCAACTCTTCCCCCCCAAAACAATAAAGCATAACAACATTGAATTGATATGAAAAAAGCACTGAATTTATTTGGGATAATCGCCCTGATTACCGGATTTTCGATGAACACATCCGGAATTTATGCCTGTACTAACATTTTGGTTTCAAAGAATGCCTCCGTGGACGGTTCCACAATGATCACGTATGCCGCCGATTCGCATGTTCTTTACGGTGAATTGTATTTCCGGCCGGCACAGGACCATCCCCAAGATGCTATGCTCGATATATATGAATGGGATACCGGAAAATATCTGGGAGAGATAAAGCAGGTGCCTCATACCTATAAAGTGATCGGAAACATGAATGAAAATCAGGTTTCCATAGCCGAAACAACCTTTGGTGGCCGTAGTGAACTGCGTGATACCACAGGCATTATGGACTACGGAAGCCTGATCTATGTTGCTTTACAACGAGCAAAAACCGCTCGCGATGCCATCAATATCATGACGTCGCTTGTTGAGGAGTACGGTTATTACAGTTCAGGCGAAAGCTTTTCCATTGCCGATCCCAATGAAGTGTGGATCATGGAAATGATTGGTAAAGGACCGAAAAACAAAGGAGCTGTTTGGGTTGCACGCAAAGTACCCGAGGGATACATGACTGCGCATGCCAACCAGGCCCGTATTACAACGTTTCCCCTGAATGATGAAGAGAATTGCCTCTACTCACACGATGTCATTTCTTTTGCCCGTGAAAAGGGTTATTTTGGTGGTAAAAACAAGGATTTCAGTTTTGCCGATGCTTATGCTCCCATAGATTACGGTGCTATTCGATTTTGCGAAGCCAGGGTATGGAGTGCATTTCGTCATGTTAATGAAAAAGAAGCTGACCAATATACAGATTTCATCCTGGGCGAATCGGAGGAACGATTGCCTCTGTTTTTCAAACCCGCGAAAAAAGTAAGTGCGAGAGATATTATGAACATCATGCGCGATCATTTTGAGGGGACGCCACTCGACATGACAAAAGATGCAGGAGCCGGCCCGTTTAAGGTACCCTATCGCTGGCGACCCCTGACATGGGAAGTAGACAGCATGGAATACCTTAACGAACGTGCCATTGCCACTCAGCAAACGGGATTCTCATTTGTGGCACAAATGCGTAACTGGCTTCCAAATCCTGTTGGTGGCATTCTCTGGTTTGGTGTTGATGATGCCAACGCTTCGGTTTATGTTCCCATGTATGCAGGTATTGAGAGCGCGCCCCGCGAATATGCAGAAGGAAACGGTAATATGCTTGAATTTACCTGGGATGCTGCTTTTTGGGTTTTCAACTGGGTTTCCAATATGTCGTACAGCCGTTACAGCTATATGATTGAGGATATCCGGAAAGTGCAGACAGAGTTGGAGGATAAATTTGAAAAAATGCAACCTGCCATTGATAATACGGCAAGCCTGATGTATGAGCAAGAGCCATCTCTGGCCGAAGAATATCTCACTGAATACA
>NZ_AHZV01000213.1 GCF_000250735.1 Anaerophaga thermohalophila str. Valhall | reverse complement strand
TATGTGTGTCTGTTCAGAAAGTGCCAGTTGCAAGGCTTGCGAAGCCGCCAAAAACGGAGTTTACTTTTCGTAAATGAGTATTTTGGCGGCGAGCGTAACACAGCAAATGGTACTTTCTGAACAGACACTAATTAGTCTGCATTCTTTAAATAATTATACAAGTCACTTTCTGTTGATAAAATAACATGTGTATTATTATCAAAAGTTTTCTCAAAAGTTTCCATTGACTTCATAAACCTGTACAAAGTACGGGATGCAGCCGATCTATTATAGGCATTGGCATAAATTGCTGCAGCCTCACCGTCTGCCCGTCCCATTATTTCCTCGGCTTCCCTGAAGGCTTGTGATTGTATAGTTTTCAGCTCTCTTTCCTTTTCTCCATTGATTCTGGAAGCTTCTCCCTGACCTTCGGAACGAAACTTGTCTGCAATTCTGTATCGTTCGCTTTTCATCCGTTCATACACCTGGGTTCTTACATCTTCCACGTAATTAATACGTTTAAACCTAAAGTCTAATACTTTTAGTCCAAGGTCAAGCGTTTGCTCATTGGCAGCCTGCAAAATCATTGCCTGTATTTTTTCCCTGCCAACATCAATATTCTCAAGACTATCACCAATTAATTCGCCGATAACACCACTCGACATTGGCGTCCTGTTACTTGTTCTAACCGCTTCTATCAAATTATGATTGGCTATAAAATCGCGGGTTTCGCCATCCAGTATATCGTCTAAACGGGATTGAGCCCCAAGTTCATTTCTTAAACGTTTAAAAAACTGAAGCGGATCAACTATCTGCCAGCGGGCGTATGTATCCACGAAAATGTACTTCTTGTCCTTAGTGGGAATTTGATTGGGATCACCATCCCATTCCAGAAAACGCTTCTCAAAAAAATTGGCAGTCTGAATAAACGGTACCTTAAAGTTCAGCCCCGGGGTTGTTACGGGTTCACCAACAGGTTTTCCAAATTGTGTAACAACTACCTGCTCTGTTTCATTAACGACATATACACTGCTGAGAAAAGTGATAAATGCCAGGAAAGCTACAATTACTATTGCTATTTTTTTATTTCGTTTCATTCGTATAAAATTTAATTTTCAAGGTCCAATGGAACTCGCATGCAGGGAATGATACATATACTTGTTGTAGCAACCTCTGCCAAGCTCGTTTCATCCAAATAAAATTTAGTTATTTCATCGCTTTAATATCTGCCCGACGGCAGATGTGCATGATCGATTTAGATGTTTTTCTGTGTTTCCAAACGACGGCCAAATACTCACCGACTGACAGGTAACTATTTGTCACCTTCTGCAGATGCTGGCGCATTCAGTTTTTTCACATTATCCATTTGCATCTGCAGTAGAGGCAATACATTATTGCCGTCCTGATCGGTAATAATTTTATTGCCAAGTCGGGGTAAAACTTCCTGCATTGTTTCCAGATAAATACGCTGACGGGTAACATCCGGAGCTTTGATGTATTCCGAATACAACTCATTAAATCTGGCAACTTGTCCCTCTGCATTGTTAACGCGTTCTACGGCATATCCTTCGGCTTTCTGAATGGTCTCCTCGGCCTGTCCTTTTGCCCTGGGAATCACTTTATTATATTCTGACTTGGCCTTATTAATTAATGTTTCTTTTTCCTGTTGTGCTTCATTAACCGCATTAAATGCTGCCTTAACCGGATCGGGAGGATTAACATCCTGAAGCACTACCTGATCTATTTTCACACCAAGTTCATAGCTATTGGATAACTCCTGGATCAGTTGCTGCACACTGGAGGCAATCTCGGTCCGACCAACCGTTAAAACTTCATTCACGGTGCGGTCTCCGACAATCTGGCGGACAGCTCCTTCAGAAATATCGCGCAAAGTGGACTGGGGATTGCGAACCTTGAAGAGGAATTTATAGGGGTCATTAATGCGATATTGCACTACCCATTCCACATCAGCAAGATTCAGATCGCCGGTCAGCATCAACGACTCATCCTGTGTTCCGCTTTTAGTATATTGCGAACGCACATTGGCCTCGGTTGTTCTGAAACCAAATTCCAGTTTTTGCTGTCTTTCCACCGGAACTTTATAAACCTGCTCAATAAAAGGTATTTTGAAATTAAGTCCGGGCATCACAGTTTTAGTATATTTCCCAAACCTAACTATAACACCCGCTTCTTCGGGGCCTACCTGAAAAAATCCGCTCCAGGCAATAATCAAAAGAACAACAACAGTTATAATGGAACGGATGTTCTTAAAGATTTTCTTTAAGCCAGGTGACATTTCCTGATTCGAAAATTGAAATTCACTCATAAATAAAAAAGTTAATTGTTTAAAATCCTCAATGATTCTCTGACATAATACGAAGGAAGCTTCTCACAGCATCAACCGTTTCGAGCTTATAGGAAGCACTTGTATGTTTTATGCCAACTTTAATAGTAATTGCTTCGGGTGGTAATTCTCTGAAAAGATATTCATCGGTCCAGTCATCTCCCATAGCCATAATATAATCAAATTGTTTGTTAAGAAGGAACCTGTTCGCCGCAACGCCTTTGTTAATTCCGCCTGTTTTAACCTCAACAACCTTGTTGCCTTCCATAATCTCAAGATTGTGATTGGCCACCAGAGTAGTCAATTCATCTTTCAGCTCATTTGCTCTCAATTCACCCAATTCGGCCTCAGCTTTTTCGTAATGCCAAACCAGGGAATAGTTTTTCTCTTCCAGATAAGTCCCTGGCGTACGAACAACAAAACTGTCGAGAATAGGTCTGACCATTGGCATCCACGAGTTGGTTGCATTGGTCAGCATCTGCCAGTCGCTCCCCCGTTCTCTCATCCAAACGCCGTGCTCGCTGATCAGGCTAACATTGGAACGGTCAAACCATTTGCTTAGTGTTTCTTTATCTCTTCCACTGATCAAAACCACCTCATTGCGGTCATCATTTGTAAGCGCGTCAAGAATTTCGTGAAGTGTATCGTCGGGTGCAGCACTGGGTTCTTCTTCACGCGTGGCTTTCTTAAAATGGGTAAGGGTTCCGTCGTAATCCAGAAATATGGCACGCGATTTAGCTTTTGAAAAATCCTCGAGGAGTTTTTTGGCCAGCGAAGGCGTTATTTTCTTGGCAAGAAAATCACTCTGAATTTGAGTAATCCGTTTAAGAGAAGCAACGAATTGCTCAGCCCATTTAAACACATTATACCGTTTAAGGCGCTTCTGTATCACCGACATTCTTGCCTTTTGCTCTTCCACTGGCATCTCGAGAGCCAGTTTAATAGAATCGGCCACTTCGTCTTCATTATTGGGATTAATCACTATGGCCTCTCCCATCTCTTTTACAACACCTGTCATTTCGCTAATAATCATTACCCCGGTCTGATTGGTACGTGAAGCTACATATTCTTTTGCCACCAGGTTCATTCCGTCGCGTACAGGAGTTAGCAATGCCACATCGCTCATACTGTAAAGTTCCACGAGATTTCCGAAAGGCATAGAACGATAAAAATACCAGACAGGAGAATAATTTACCGAACCGTACAAACCATTAATGCGACCAACCAGTTCATCTACTTCACGCTTGAGCTGCTGATATTGAGGAACCGAATTACGTGAAGGTACAGCCAGCATTACCAAAGTTACTTTAGAGCGATACTCCGGATATTTCTCCAGAAATCTCTCAAATGCTTTCAGTCTGTTTGGAATTCCTTTAGAATAATCCAGGCGGTCTATGGAAAGGATTAATTTCCGATCTGGAGAAACAAGGAAATACTTTTCCAGTTCCTGGTGTAAAGTCGATTTTTCCTGGAGTGGCCTGGACAATGTTTTCAGGGCAGCATCATGAAACTTGTCGTAATCGATTCCCATAGGGAACGCATCGGCCAGCACAATCCGCTCTTCGATGTGTATCTGGTTAAACGATATTTCATATCCAAACAGCCTGCGTACACTACTAAGAAAGTGACGTTCATAATCGTAGGTATGAAAGCCAATTAAATCGGCCCCCAGCAAACCTTTGAGTATCTCATTCCGCCAGGGTAGTATTCTGAATACCTCGTAAGACGGAAAAGGAATATGCAAAAAGAACCCAATGGTAATATCGGGTCTTTTCTCCTTAATCATGCCTGGAACAAGCATCAGCTGATAATCGTGAACCCACACATAATCATTTTCTTCAACAACTTCAAGTGTTTTATCGGCAAACTTTTGGTTCACTTTTACGTAGGACTCCCAAAATTCGGATGAATAATCAACAAACTGGTTGAAATAATGAAAAAGTGGCCATATAGTGCGATTGCAAAAGCCTTCATAGAAGGTATGTACTTCATTGGCTGTAAGTGGAACGGTTTCACATCCCTCTTTTTTCAGCATTTCTTCAATTTCACGAAACTGATCGCTGGTGTAACTCTCGGTAGCCATACCCGGCCAGCCAATCCACCGACCTTCGAAATCCTTATAGACCGATTTCATACCGGTGGCCAGTCCGCCTACACTCGGCTTTAATGACAATTCATTGTTATCGGAAACTATGCTGAATGGCAATCGATTAGAAACGATGTGGAGTTTTTTCATAGGATTATGATTTTTATTTTATTCAAAGTATAGTTCTTTTTTCTTTATTTTACAAACTTTGCACCGTCAAAATAAAACAAAAACCGAACAAATTGAACACTTAAAAGCGCATGAACAATCTAAACTATGGTATTGTCGGCAACGGAAAAAGTGCAGCATTGATATCAAACAAAGGATCCGTTGACTGGTTGTGTTTACCAAAATTTGATTCTCCTTCTGTTTTCGCTTCTCTTCTCGACAAGGAGAAAGGAGGTCATTTTTCTATTATCTCTGTTGCCGGAGCAGAAATTACTCAAAGATATGAATTTCACTCGAATGTTTTGATAACACGTTTTGAATGTGTTGACGGAACATTTGAAATACATGATTTCATGCCACGGTATAAAACGGATAACGGTTCATATTACATACCACCTGATTTGATCAGATACATCAAATGGATTGAAGGCAAACCAAAGATCAGAATCCAATTTGATCCACGTCTGGAATATGCCAGGTATGGTACCAATATCACTTTTAACGGGAAATATGTAAAAGCTTATACATCCAAGGGAAGTTACGATTCGCTCTATCTGTATACCAGCATGGACAAATTATCTGTGGTTGGGCAGTTACCCATTACGATAGAAAAAGATGAGTTTATTCTGATCAGCTATAACCAGAAGTTACTGGCACAAACTATTAGCAGAGCGTATTTGAAGTTACAACGAACAAAAGTCTATTGGCTTAATTGGGCCGAACGAACTACGCGTTTCAAAAAATACAATGACGAAATTATGCGCAGTGCCCTTCTTCTGAAACTTTTAAGCTATCAGAAATCAGGTGCCATTCTTGCCGCCGTAACGACATCAATTCCCGAGACGATTGGGGAAGAACGAAACTGGGACTATCGTTTTTGCTGGATAAGGGATGCATCAATGGTCATCAAAGTAATGACAAAACTGGGGCACTTCAACGTGGCGCACAGATATTTGAATTTCATCATTGATCTGCTCCCCGACAAAGGAGAAAAAATCCAGATAATGTATGGCATTAATGGAGAAAAAAAGCTCACCGAGTATGAATTGCCGCATCTTTCGGGGTATGAAAACAGCAAGCCAGTAAGAATAGGAAATGCAGCCTATAAACAAAAACAAAACGATATTTACGGAATATTGGTGGATGTCATCTATCAGTTATTTCACCTGTTCACTACTTCGCTTGAACACAGCGAAGAGTTGTGGACCATCACACGTAACATCATAAAGGTGGTTGAGACCAACTGGCAAAAGCCCGATAAAGGAATTTGGGAAATTCGCCACAGTACCAAACATTTTACCTTCAGCAAAGTACTCTGCTGGGTGGCTGCCGACCGGGGTATCAAAATTGCAGAGCTACTCCACCAAAAAGAATATATCCAGTCGTGGAGTCGTTTGCGCGATAGAATTAAGAATGATATTCTGAAAAATGCCTGGTCGGAAAAGAAGCAATCCTTCACCCAGGCCTATGGTATTGAAGACCTTGATGCTTCTGCGTTGCTCATGGAGTCTTTCGGCTTTTTAGACGGAGATGATCCTAAATTCAGAAGTACAGTGAAAGCAATTCAAAAAGAACTGGAATACAAAGGGCTCATGTACCGATATAAAAACCATGATGACTTTGGACAGCCTTCATCAGCATTTACCATCTGTTCATTCTGGCTCATCCGTAGCCTTTACATGATTGGCGAGAAGGAAGAAGCCCGGAAAAAATTTGATGAACTGCTCAAATATTCCAATCATCTGGGCATTTTTAGTGAAGACCTGGACTTTGAAAGTAAGCGACTGCTGGGTAATTTTCCACAGGCCTATTCACATCTTGCTTTAATTGATGTGGCCATGCTTCTTGCCGGTGGAGAGATATCGAGCGAGGAGAAAATTTTGGGAAATATTGGATAATAATAGATTGTTAGATGCTATATGTAAGATTATTAGATTATTAGATTGTTAGATTGTTAGATGTAAGATAATTCGTACAACCTTGAAATATTTCATTTTAACAAGCAAACCTTTTTGGACGCAAACAAATGGTTTGCAACGTTTTGCAAAAGTTTAACGGAATATTATGAATAATACTTAAATAA
>NZ_AHZV01000214.1 GCF_000250735.1 Anaerophaga thermohalophila str. Valhall | reverse complement strand
CTCTTTTAAGTAACTCACCCATTAGTACGCTTTCGATTAATCCCTTAATAAAGTTGACCCGGAGTCCGCTTTTACCTTGCTTTTGGTTTTGCATCAATAGTGTCAAAGATCTTTCTTTGGTTATAGAAAACGCAAAATATTGCGTCTGTACTATTCCTGTAATCCTTCTTTCTTTTGGCTTTTTCACCCGGACCTGCCCGTTTGGAGGCCTCATTTTTGGCGAAAAGCGAGTGCAAAGATAGAATAATTTTTATTCCTCAACAAAATTATTTTTCTCCTTTTCCTCTTTCTTCCCCTCCAACCTTCCTGTATCATGCTTTCAGCCTTTTCTAAAGCGGCTGCAAAGATAATGGCTTTTGGGCCGTTTTTCCAAAATACAACAGCCTATTTTTTGTGAAAAAATGTCAAGTATCTGAGGTACAGACCCAAAGGCCGAAAAATTTTGGAGACAGAAAAATAAAAGTAATAAAAATGACAGACAATGTCAATTTCCACAGGTAAAATTTCTATCCTTTTTCCAAAACAACACGCTGTCGAACTTCTGTAGATGTCTGGCAATTAATTGTTTACATAATTAGTGCCTGTCTATAAAGCAGGGAAAGTTTCCTAATTATCATGTGTCCGTCTATAAATTACGCAAAAGTTGTTTCTGGTCATGTGTCTGTTCAGAAAGTGCCGGTTGCAAGGCTTGCGAAGCCGCCAAAACCGGAGTTTACTAATCGTAAATGAGTATTTTGGCGGCAAGCGTAACGAAGCAAGTGGTACTTTATGGACAGACACTAATTAATAGCACAAGCCACAACTATCTCATAATAAAAACTTTGCGTCATTTCGTCTCTGCGCTTAGGCTTTTTTTAACTAACTATTGCAACGAAGAGTGTACATTAAAACCGACTGAAAATCCGTACAGTTGTTGTATCTTCGCAGAAAATTACATGCAAAAAAGTTATGACACACAAAGCCGGTTTTGTAAATATTATTGGAAATCCCAACGTCGGAAAATCAACATTATCCAACCACCTGATAGGGGAACGACTATCAATAATAACCTCTAAGGCACAAACCACAAGGCACAGGATTTTCGGGATTGTTAACACGGATGATTATCAAATCATTTTTTCTGACACGCCTGGTGTGCTGAAACCGAAATACAAATTGCAGGTATCGATGTTACACTTTTCCAAATCGGCCCTTTCCGATGCGGACATACTGTTATATATTACTGATACTGTTGAAAGCCCTGATAAAAACGACGAATTCCTCCAACTGGTTAAAAGAACAAAAGTTCCGGTGCTTCTGGCCATAAATAAAATAGACCTTATTGATCAACAAAAACTGGAAGAATTGGTTGATTACTGGAAAAATGAACTTCCTAATGCCGAAATCTTTCCCTTATCTGCCCTACATGACTTCAATATTCGCAATTTATATGATCGAATCGTAGAGCTATTGCCGGTTTCTCCACCATATTTCGACAAAGATGCATTAACAGACAAGCCTGAACGGTTCTTTGTTTCCGAAATTATTCGTGAAAAAATATTGCTCAATTATCAAAAGGAAATACCATATTCGGTGGAGGTTGAAGTCGAAGAATACAAAGAAGGACCAACAAGGAACGACATCCGCTGTATAATCCATGTTGCCAGAGACTCTCAAAAGGGAATAATCATTGGACACCAGGGAAAAGCCCTGAAAAAACTGGGCATCGATGCACGCCACGAAATTGAAACCTTCCTGGGGAAGAAAGTCTTCCTCGAATTATACGTTAAAGTTTCGAAAGATTGGCGCGACAAAGACAATTTTCTGAAGAATTTCGGATACGAACAATAAATTCACCTCTAACCTCCTTTATTCCATACCACGAACACAAAATTTAAGGACACTGCAATCGTAAAGAGAAGATATGATGAATGAAACGAGCATGACAAGGTTTGTCACTAGAGAACATGTATTAAAATCATTCATGCGAGTTCCATCAGACCAATAACTTAGACTAATTTTATACTGATGAAGCAAACCCTTATTATACTTCCCGGTAAATCGGGGCAGACTATCAGTCCCGATGTTACTCTGTGACAGTCTGTGTAATTAATTGTTTCACAGAGTAACACGGAGTTCACACAGAGTCTCACAGAGAAGAAAATTAGTCTTTTTAAACTTCCTCAGCCTCTATAAATAATCCGTGTTCGCTCGGCTCTGCCGCTTTGCTTGCAAAGAATCTGTGTCATCTGTGGGGAATTCTCATCCTCAGCCTCAATCCGGGTTTCGTGTTTCGTGTTCCGGGTTCCGGTTTTCGGGTTTCGGGCTTGTTAAGACGCACGGCCGTGCGTTTCTGCTTGCTTCTATCTTCTGCCTTTTGCCTTTTATCTATAAGTTCTCTGTGGTGAATTCTTAACCTCAACCTTAACCTCAGCATCTCAAAATAATATCTAGATTTAATCCTGTAAATCAATCATTTTTGCTATCTTTGCACCCATTTTTCAAACATTTGTATTTGAAAAGAAACGAACAAGCATTAGGCACAAACTAACAAACCAGTAAAAGCCCATGGGTAACATAGTAGCCATAGTAGGACGCCCGAACGTAGGGAAATCGACGCTTTTCAACCGACTGACAGAATCTCGTCAGGCAATTGTTGATGAGACCAGTGGAGTTACACGTGACCGGATTTACGGAAAAGCGGAGTGGAACGGCGTAGGTTTTTCGGTGGTAGATACCGGTGGTTACGCCATCAATTCCGAAGATCAATTTGAAGAAGCCATACGCCAACAAGTACTTATTGCCATTGAAGAGGCTGATGTTATCCTTTTTGTTGTTGATGTTTCGACAGGTATCACCGATTATGATGAAGCGGTCGCCGAGATTCTGAGGAAAAAAGCAAAAAATGTTGTTATTGCTGTAAACAAAGTAGACAACCATTCATTAATCCCTGAAGCCTCCTATTTTTACTCAATGGGGCTCAATAATCTCTACCCCATCTCGGCCATTAACGGTTCCGGAACGGGTGATATGCTCGACCACCTCGTTACTCTTCTTCCGGGAAAAAGTAGAGAAGAAGACACAGAACTTCCAAAATTTACCGTCGTAGGCCGCCCAAATGCGGGAAAATCATCCCTCATAAACTCCCTCATCGGGGAAGAGAGAAATATCGTAACACCGGTTTCGGGCACAACCCGAGATAGCATTTTTACTCAATACAATAAATACGGACACAATTTTCTTCTGGTAGACACAGCAGGCATCAGGAAAAAGTCAAAGGTCCATGAAGACCTCGAGTTTTATTCCGTAATGAGAGCCATCAGAGCCATCGAAAACTCGGATGTGTGCCTGTTGATGATTGATGCTACACGTGGTTTCGAAGGCCAGGATCATAAAATTTTCAGTCTGATTGAACGCAACCGGAAAGGTGTTGTCGTGCTGGTCAATAAGTGGGATCTTATCGAAAAAGACAGCAACACTGCCAGGGACTTTGAAGCTATGCTAAAGGCACAAACGGCTCCATATACCGACTATCCGGTTATTTTCACTTCGGCAACAGAAAAGAAGCGCATCTTCAAAGCTCTGGAGGAAGCTCTTCAGGTTTATGAGAACAAATCGAGACGCATCAGCACTGCAAAACTCAACGATTACCTGCTGCCACTGATTGAGAACTATCCGCCGCCAGCCAACAAAGGGAAATATATTAAAATAAAATATATTACCCAGTTGCCTGCATCCGTCCCTTCTTTCGCTTTCTTCTGCAATCTGCCGCAATACGTTAAAGAGCCATATAAACGATTTGTTGAAAACAAATTACGGCAGAAATGGAATTTCACGGGAGTCCCGATTAATGTGTTTTTCAGAAAGAAGTAGAAAAGAAAGACCACCCCTGGTTACAAGAGTCTGCCAATTTTTATTATCTTTGTTTATAATAAATCTAAATAAACATAGAGATGCATATAAGTCCCACAATGAAAATGTCCGACCTGGTACAGTCAAACTTCGAACTTCTGGCTGTTTTGCAAAGATTAAAGATACCTTTTGGATTTAAAGACAAAAGTGTGCAAACTGTTTGCAGGGAAGAAGGCATTGATCTGGATTTTTTTCTCAATCTGTCACGGTGGTACGACGAACGTGATTTTTTCCCGGGCGAGACCCTTATGAATCATCCTGTAAAATGGCTGGTAAAATATTTGCGCAGTACACATTCGTGCTATATAGAATATCATATACCGCGAATTGAAAATGAGATTGTCCGGATGGAATCAATGGATCAGTCAGGTGGAAAAAACATGCAGTTGATGCTGAAATTCTTCAGGGAATACATCACCGAATTTACTACGCACATTGAACTGGAAGAAGAAAAAATATTTCCTTACATACTCGATCTGGAAGAGAACCTGAACAAAGAGCATCCCGATCCGGATTTTCTGAAAAAGGCCAGGGGTTACACAATTAAGGACTTTCTGGACGAACATAGCGACATAGAAGAGAAACTTGTAGATTTGCGTAATATTCTTCTGAAATACCTGGCTCCTCCTTCGGATAACTGTGTCTTTACAAACATCCTCATAGAAATATTCAGGCTTGGAAATGATCTGAACGACCATACAATTCTGGAAGAAAATGTTCTCATTCCCCAGGTCGTAAAACTGGAAGAACAATTTCACAAAAAATTCCCCCAGGGATAATCTGAAAATGGCAAAAGTATTAATCGCTGAAACATCGTATCTGGTTCGCAAGGGGCTTGTCGGCCTTTTAGAACAAACCGATGGCATAACCGAACTTAAAGCGGCCGGTCATCCCGACACCATCATGTTGACGCTGAAAGAGTTCAGTCCGGATATACTTTTGCTTAATTCGGCTATTACATTGCCTGTTAGTCATGAAAAATTAGTATCAAAACTGCCCGACAGAGCAAGAATTATTTATATAATAAATACTCCGCTTCCCGAAGACAGCCCTTCCCACCAGATTTCAGTGTTCGATTCAAAAAGTAAGCTTTCAGAAAAAATCTCTTTTCATCTTCAGAAATACCGCGACGAAACGCCCGAAAAGGAAGATACAGAGGAACTCACTCCACGAGAAAAATTAATTCTGAAACACGTTGCACTCGGCCTTACCAATAAAGAAATAGCTGCAAAACTGTTTATCAGCACCCATACTGTCATCTCTCACCGTAAAAATATTACCCGTAAGCTGGATATAAAAACCGTATCGGGTCTCACTGTCTATGCCATCCTGAATGGCATTATCAGAATGGAAGATATCGGCTGATTTTTATTTCCCGGCGGGTTTTCTATCTTTGAGTCCGGTCTAAAATGCATCTTTATTGCCAAACTCATCTTTTCAAAAAACAATGAACGTGAAAGATCAAAAATTACTTTGGGAGAAAGTGCCGGTTTCAGAAAGATTGCTTGCCGGGTTTGTTGATATAATGATAGCACTATTGTTATCGCTGTTCCCCAAAATAGGGTGGATATTTGGACTCATTTATTTGCTGGCCAAAGACTCGTTTTCATTTCTGGATGGACAAAGTTTTGGGAAAAAATTATTCCATTTACGAGCCATAACTTTACCACATTATGCTTCTATGTCGGGATGGCCCGAAAAATCGGTTATCCGCGGGCTTGTACTGTTAATCCCCATTCTGAACCTTTTTGACCTTTATCATTTGATAAAATACAAAGTAAGAATTGCCGACCGATGGGCAGAAACACGGGTCATAAGGAATCAGGACTGGGAAACAACCGGAAGCTGAATAAAAAATGTTGTCCCTTTTCCGGTCTCTGTTTCAAACCAAATTTCACCTCCTGCACTTTCCACAGCACCTTTTACAATGGCAAGGCCAAGTCCCATACCGCTTGTTTTGGTCGTAAAATTCGGGACAAACATCTTCTCACGAATCTCTTCCGGAATGCCTTTCCCGTTGTCCTGTACTTTCACCATCACTTTCCCTTCCGAAACTGAAGCCGAAATATCAATCTTCCCGAGATAGTCTTTAGGCATAGCCTGTGTTGCATTATTGATCAAATTGTTGAACACACCTAAAATTTGCTCGCTGTCGGCATTGATAATAATGCTTTCATAACCACCAAAATCGGTACTTATTTCTACATTATGGATGCCAGAGAATAAAGTCACCGAACTTCTTATTTTTTCAAGGAGGTCAATATTTTCCCTTTTGGCAGCAGGCATTTTGGCAAAATGGCTGAATTCTGTCGCAATAGACGACAATTTTTCAATTTGCTCAATCAATGTAGCCGATACGCGCTGCAGAAAGACGCCAAAGTCGGGCACATTATCTTTCCATGCCCGCTGAAGGTATTGAATATTCAACTTCATCGGGGTAAGCGGGTTTTTGATTTCATGAGCTATTTGACGGGCCATTTCGCGCCAGGCCAGTTCACGCTCTGTTCTGGCCAGCTTGGCGGCACTCTCTGCAAGCTCATCTACCATTCTGTTGTATTCCCCAACGAGACTTCCAATCTCGTCATCACCTTCGTAATCGATCTTTTCATTATGTTTGTCAATTTTCAGGTCGGCCAGCTTATTTTGTAATACCTGCAATGGCCTGGTAATTTGACGCGAAAGGAATACGGCAATTCCGATGATAATAAAAGAAAACAGAAGATAAAAGTTTATTACAGTCATGACTACCGAAGAGACCTCTTCACGTAACTCGCTATTAGCCACAAAGTAAGGAACATTAACATATCCCATCAACATTTCATCGCGGTTGTAAAACGGCACATAATAAGAGGTATATTTCAATTCACCCACTGATTCCTGTTCCAGGAAACGATTTTCTCCTTCAATAGCAAGCCGGTAATATGCAGAAGGATTCATCTGAGCCCCGATAAGCCCCTGCTCGAAAAGTTCAGGACGGGATGATGCCAGCAACATACCGTCTATCCCGAAAAGATTGATATCACAGAAAAACACATTGGAGATGGTCTGTAACTGGTAAGTAAGATAATCCCTGCTGCTTTTATCCAATGGGCCTTCAAGACCGATTTTCGATTCCAGTTCGAGTAAGACAGACTGTACCTTATCATTTAACAGCTCTTCGTGTTTGTTTCTGAACTGATTTACGGTATAGATTACCGTTCCAACGGCTACAACAAGTAAAATAAAAAGCATTAATCCGACAAACGAGAGTTGTATTCGCTTTTGAACCGAAAGCCAGAAAGAAAAAGAAAGAGCCTGAGCCTGTATCAGTCCAACGAGTAAAAGTCCGAAAACAAAAAAGAAAATAAAGAATACAGAAAAAGCAATGAAAATATCGGAGACAGTATGATCCTGAAGACTTAGAATCACTATTGTACCCGGTTCAGGTCTGAAAACAACATGTGAATATCCCCCTTCTTTGACAAACACTTTCGACTCGTTGCCAAAATCCATCTGGCTGAAGGTACCGTGGTAATTGTAATCGCCCGAGCGCCGCACCAGTTTTCCGTCTACATATTTTGCATAAGAATAATCTTCGAAAAGTTTCAGTCGCTCCTGTTCTTTCTGGCTGACAAGCAACTCCGGATATCCTAATCCTTCGAAATAGGGTTTCGATTGTAACTCAATAAAAAGGGTGGTTTCGAGCGGATGACCCTCAAAAAACGAAACGCACCTAAAAACGAAACTCGGCCGTTATCATTACTTAAATAGTAAAAATGCTTACTTCCTTCAATACGATGACCATCCTGCCTGAGTAGAGAGAAAAAGTACTGATAACAATTAGTGACATCTCCGGTCTCCTCGAATACAACATTTCCCCCGGGCCAGCAAGGCACAATTTGTAGATCGTAACGTCCCCAGTAACCATAAAAATAATATTTAAGCAAATGGTTACGAACCGCCGGCTGATTAATGTTGTTTTGTGCCAAAAGCTGACGCAATGGAGCATCTCTCATAATTTGCTCTTCAATATCCTGAAGATACATTTCGGCAATTGGATCTTCCTCCCGCAATAATTGATATGATAAATTTTCGACCAATAATTCACGATCCGATTCCTCCTTTGCTATCGAAAGGTCTATTAATACCGTTCCGGCATATAATGCAAATAAAGCCACAAGCCACAAAAAAGTATTATATGAATGATGCAACCGGTAATCGCGCTTTACCAGTGCCAGCAATATGCCAATCAACCCGGTAAACAAAATGCTCCAGTCGCTTTTTCCATATCCGGGGCCTCCCCATATAACAGCTAAAATAAGAGTGGACACCAATATCAAAATACACAGTTGAACCCTCCGCATTCTAAAAAGGAACAATCGCACAACCTTTTCAATGAGGAGAATGAATGAAAAAAACAGGAATGCCAGAATCGCAATTTTTACAATTGCTATTTCGTTGATTTCTATAACCTTGAAGAATACAGCCGGACCCGGTGAATGTTCTACTAAATGATAAACATGCCTCATCAGGTAAAGCATCCAACCCTGAACCGCTAAAAAAAGAAGTAAAAATGTGATGTTTTGCCTGATCCTGCTTTCTCTGTTTTTTAAAAAAGACGGCCATCTAAAGAACCGAAAAAACAAAAACGTAAGCAGAAGAACATTAACCGAAAAGAGCAAAAGTGCACCGAGAGAAGGCAAAAAGTCTGATGCCGCAAAATGGATGGGGGAAAACAATTCCAGCTGATTGAATGCCGACATCCCGGAATGCCAAAACAATCCATAATAAACCGGAAGGTAGATACCCATCGCCAGAAAAAGTCGTTGATTCTGCCATCTCGAACCTCGCGAACGCTGAAGCCACATCAAAAAAGCACCCCACAAAGCAAAAACGGATAGAAGATAAGCCGCAAGAACGTATCCCCCTGTTACATCATCTCCTTTTCGGCGCTTTAGGTTACTCAATGAAAACAAATATTCTCCTTCAAGGCCATAAACAGGCTCGTAAAGCGGACTTTTCTGTCTGACAATTTGCACCGACGGAGACAATCCTGCCGGTAGCATAAACCTGTCTTTCAAATATTTATTTTGATAAGGATACGACTGTTTTAATCTGAAAAGCCCAACCAGCAAAAAAGGATCTCTTCGAATCTGCTGAACCAGATAGTATCCGTTTTCAAGTTGGATGAAGGGTTGCATCAAAAAAACTGGGTGTAATTCCTGAACAGGTATCGCCTGATTCGACCAGGCAATCAGTTGATTGTTTCGGAAAACCAGGACATCATTCCCGGTTTGTGAAACCGAATCCATTTTGCTCCACAAAAGTTCAGTATCATCAAGCGTTTGTCCTGAAAAATCACTCAACATATTATTAAGCGCCGACTGACGCTCCTGCACCAATTGCTCAATCTGTCGGAGATCAACATCCTGTTTTTCACCACCGGCAAAGAAAAATTCCAGGAACAAACCGGTTCCTGTTCCTGCAAAAAAGAGTATTATAAGTATCCACCACCAACGTTTTCCGGACATAAGATTTCATTTTCGTGAAGTTTCCAATATCTTCTGACCCGGTTCTCTGCCTGACCGGATAAAAAATCCTTTCAATGAAGAAAATATCCCGGGTCTCCGACTATTCTACAAACTTCCCTAATCGACTTAGCAATGCATGAAAATAACAATAACCGTGCAAAAAACAATTATGGTACTTTATGGACAGACACTCATTAATCATGATGATAAGGCTCATTGTTCAATATAGATAAGGCCCGGTAGAGCTGCTCTGCGAAGATCAGACGCACCAACTGATGTGAAAAAGTCATTGGTGAAAGTGAAATCTTTAAATCTGCACGTTCATAAACAGCATCAGAAAATCCCCACGCGCCCCCTATTACAAACACCAGTCGATGCAACCCTCCAACCATCTGCTTTTCAATAAACCCGGCAAATTCCCGCGATGAAAAGAGCTTTCCTTTCTCATCCAGCAAAACCAGGCGATCGCGCTTTTCAACAGCCTTCAGAATGAGCTCCCCTTCCATTTGTTTCAATATCTCTGGTGTCATTTTACGGGCATTCCTGATATCAGGAATTATTTTTGTTTCAAAAGGTAAGTAGTGCTTCACCCGCCGATAGTAATGCCCGACACCTTCGCGAAGCCATTCGTCAGATGTTTTTCCTACTTTTAATAAAAGAATCTTCATCCCTGTAAATTTGTTTTTTAAGCTTTAATGGAACTCGCATGTAAGCATTTTTGAGCCCGGTCTAAAAAGCATCTTTGTTGCCAAACTCAGTGTTGTTTTAAATTTTTACATCCTCATTAACAACGGGTTAACTCCGGCACAAAAATTTAAAACGCCTTGATTTTGACAAAAATATGCTTTTTATACCGCACTCATTTATAAATATCCTTGTTGTGGCCAACTTTGCCATGCTCGTTTTATCAGTATAAAATTAGTCTAAATTATTGGTTTGTTAGAATACATAAATGCACGACGCCATCGGCGTCGCGTTTGAATTGTTTTGTTTCACATATCTTCACGGAGTAGACGCAGAGTGCCACAGAGTAAAGAATAGTCTTTTCAGGCAACCTCAACCCCCGCATACAGTTTTCGGATATCCTGTTTTTTAGTGATTGATTGGCTCAAGTAATTGCTAATTCGGGG
>NZ_AHZV01000215.1 GCF_000250735.1 Anaerophaga thermohalophila str. Valhall | reverse complement strand
AGATAGGTTTAAGCGGACTAGACCTTTTTGGTTCTTTTTGGGGCAATGCCAAAAAGAACAATGGAAAATAAATTTGAAACAGAGGTTGCTGACTTTTTCAGCAACCTCCAATGAACCAATTGACCAATTAACCAATTTACCAATTCTTACAAGGCAAGCAGCAGAGCCGAGCGAACCGGAAACCTGGAACAAGAAACTTTTTGGGAGGCAAGTAAAGGCGCACGGCCGTACGTCTCAACAAGCCCGCTATAACAAGCAACCAGCAACCAGCAACAAAACAAGTTGAGGTTGAGGTTAAGGTTGAGGATAAGAAAAAAAAGCACAGAATACCAATAATTATGCTTCAGAAACATTATTTTTGTGAAGCATAATGATTAAGTGCGTGTCTATAAACTCGCAAAAATTTTTACAATATGTGTGTCTGTTCAGAAAGTGCCAGTTGCAAGGCTTGCGAAGCCGCCAAAACCGGAGTTTACTCATCATAAATGAGGATTTTGGCGGCAAGTGTAACGAAGCAAATGGTACTTTATGGACAGACACTAATTAAGTATGGAATTTCTTAACAAACATAAAGAACAAAACAGACTTCAAAAGTCACTTACCAAAAAAGAAGGGCAACTGCTTGTCATCTACGGTCGGCGAAGATGTGGTAAATCCACCCTGATAAAAAATACAATAGGGCCTGAAGACATTTATTTCATGGCACAGCAAACCGATGAAACCATTCAACGACAACAGCTGGCGTCGGTTATTGCAGAAAAAATACCGGGGTTTGATACTGTGGTTTATCCTACATGGGAATCCATCTTTCAAAGCCTGAATAACCAGGCAAAAAGCCCCATAACATTATGCCTGGATGAATTTCCATATTTAACCAGGAGTAGCCCTGAGCTCCCAAGCGTTCTTCAGAAAGTCATCGACCAGCAGCAAAATAAAAACTATCACATTCTCATCTGCGGCTCTTCCCAGCAAATGATGAACAGTCTGGCACTCGACAGTTCCTCACCCCTTTACGGACGGGCAACGGAAATAATAAAAATAAGGCCAATTGAAGCAGGATGGATAAAAGAAGCTTTGGAAACCGATGCCATCAATGCCGTCAGAGAATATGCAATATGGGGTGGAGTGCCACGGTATTGGGAACTCAGAAAGAACGGGGAAAGTTATGAGGAAAGCATTAAAAGTCTAATCCTTGATAATCAGGGCGTTTTACACGAAGAACCTTCCCGGTTGTTCCTGGATGACATGCGCGAATCGGTTCAGGCCTATTCCATTCTGTCAATCGTAGGCAATGGAGCCAACAGGGTTTCTGAAATTGCTTCAAGACTCAACAAACCTGCAAATCAATTGTCACGCCCCATTGAGAAACTGATCAGTCTGGGCTATTTAAAACGTGAACTGCCTTTCGGAGAGAATTCAAAAAACAGCAAAAAGGGCATTTACCGTATCGCTGAGCCTTTTTTCAATTTTTACTTCACTTTTGTTGTTCCCCACCTTTCCAGGTTAGAATTAAATCTTACCCAACAAGTTTACGATATCTTCAAATCAAGGGAAACACAATTTGTATCCTCCGAATGGGAAAACTTATGCAGACGAAGCGTCCCTTATGCACCAATAGAAGGCATACAATTTGGACCTGCCCAAAGATGGTGGGGTATCAACAGCAAAAAAGAGCCCGTTGAAATAGATGTAGTTGCTGAATCCATTGATGGCAATTACTTGTTGGTAGGAGAATGCAAATGGTCGGAAATAGAAAAGCCTTATGCCCTGATCAATCAAACCAGGCAAAAAGGAGAAATGCTGCCTTTTGCAAAAAATAAAACAATCATTCCTGCAATATTTGTCAGAAATACATCAGAAAATGAACCAGCCTCAAATATATTTTTGGCGGATGACATTCTTAACAGATTGAGAGTAGGCGAATAAACCAACAGGTTAGGTGATTGAGGTTGAGGCTGAGGTTGAGAGTGCACCACAGATATCACAGATTTACGCAGATTTATCAATTATCAATTACCAATTTCTATCTGTAAAGAATTAACCAATTTGACCAAAACCCGAAACTCACAACTCGAAAAAACAAGAAACTCGAAACTAATCAACCAATTCTTGCAAGACAAGCAGCGGAGCCAAGCGAACCAACCAACCAGCATCCAGCAACCAGCAACCAGCAACCGGCAACAAGCAACAAGCAACCAGCGACCGGCAACCAGCAACAAGCAACCAGCAACCGGCAACAAGCAACAAGCAACCAGCATCCAGTAACCAGCATCCAGACAAAAATGCCATGTAACCATTCATCAATTTTTTTCGTATATTCGTCATAAATTAAACTCCATTCGTCACTACTAAAGTAACCCGCGATGCAGGGAGCCCCATCCCCCGGCATTCATAAATGTATGAAGTATGAAGAAGTTTTTACCCTTTCTCACCGCTCTTTGTTTACTGTTTGGTTCTGTATGGACAATGCAGGGACAGGCGCCTCAAATTGTTTCGCTTAACCCGGATTCTAATGCAACTGAAGTGCCGCTGGATGTGGAGTTACAGTTGGAATTTGATGTAGATATTATTTTCAATTCATCAGATATTCCAAAGTCTATCCAGGTAATTGAAACCGGAACTTCAACTACTGTTGTGGATGGATTCACATACAAAGGCAATGCTTACGATGGACCTATAGATAAAAATGCAGACACGCTTTTTATTGATTTAAGTGCTTTAAGTTCTCCTCTTTCTCCCGAAACACAATACTCCGTTATCATTGAAGAAGGTGCCGTTGAAAGCGCTGCCGACAGCACCGATTTCGCCGGCATCGACGACATCAACACCCGATGGCGTTTCACCACGGTGTCGCGGCCGGGGTTGTCTTCCAAATGGCCTTTAAACAATGCCACCGGGGTAACCGGGTTGGAAACACTTACACTTACCTTTGATGAAACAATAAACTTAGGCACTAATAAAAACCTCTATATCTATAAAGATGGCGGCACCCTCTTTCAAACCATTAATACTACGGACGATGCCGGATTGATCACCATTTCCGGGTCAGGTTATGACGTCAACATCAGTCACAATGCCTTCAATGGCGGCCAGATATTTTACGTGTATGTTGAAGAGGGTTTTGTTACCTCCCGGAGTACAGGAGTAGGTTCGGCTGCTATTGACGGCTCTACCGAATGGTCGTTTACCTCGGCAGAAGGACCCGGAATTGCTGCTTTTTCTCCTGCGAATACTCCCGAACCTAATGTTCATGCCAATACTCCCCTTACCATCAAATACAACGAGCCTGTTTCCCTTGCCAGTGATAAAAATGTAATTATTTACTACGATAGTGGCAGCATATTTCAAACTATTAACACCACCACCGATGCAGCTCTTTTTTCCTACAACAGTACTGACAATAAACTCACTATAAGTCACGATAATTTTCCCGGCAGTACCACTTTCAACATAGTTGTTGAAGAAGGCCTGGTTACGGCCGATGACAATAACATTGCGTCGGAAGTTATTGATGAAACCAATCTGGGTTGGACTTTCACCACTGCTTCTGCCCCTTATATCAGCAGTTTTGCTCCCGGTGGCGAAACCAACGTCGAAGGGAATCGTGTGCTGGAGCTCAACTTTAGTGAAAACATTGCACCTGGCGACAATAAGAACCTTTACATTTACAGGGCAAGCGACAATCAGCTGTTTCAGACCATCAATACCAGCACCGATGCGGGTTTGTTTGCCATAACGGATAACTCTTTACAAATATCCCATGATCCACTTTGGGGAAACACTTCTTTTTATGTTCTGGCCGACGAAGGCCTGGCTGTTTCTGCCTCCACGGCCATTGCTGCTGAGGGCATCTCATCCACAACACGATGGACTTTCACCACAACCGGCGGTCCTGTAGTGGAAACATACACACCCGGAGCTGCATCAACCGGGGTATCCATATCAGCACCCCTGGAAATCGACTTCAACGAAAACATAGCCATCGGTACCTCGGGTAGTATTACCATCTGCCTGGCGGCCGACAGTTCTGTTGTTGAGTCCATCAACTACGGCAGCGGGCAACTATCAGCAAGTAACGATACACTGATCATCAATCATCTGGAATGGAAGCCTGAAACAGAATATTTCATCAATGTTGATACGGGGCTGGTACTCTCTTCCTCTACCGGCACGCCATGGGAAGGTATCAGCGATGCCAGCTGGAGTTTTACAACAGCAGGTGCTCCCCAGGTAAGCGGATACTACCCCTTACAGGGCGAAGCGAAAGCTCCTGTCGATCAGTCCCTGATACTTACTTTTACAGAAAACATAAAAACGGGCTCTTCCGGTTATATAAAAATCAGGAAAGAAGGTAACACCTATTTTCAGGACATTCCTTTCGATGCCGGATTGTTGAGCATCAACAACAACGAATTGCACGTTTCACACGATGATTTCAATCCGGCCACTACCTATTTTGTCAGGATAGACAGCAATGTGGTTCGCTCGCTTGCTACAGATGTGCCGTTCCCCGGAATCAGCGACACCACACAATGGCGATTTACCACTGCCTTCCCCCCAACGGTAAGTTCTTTGTCACCTGCCAACGGCAGTGAAGTCTCCTCTGCCGCCGAGAACCTGATTATTACATTCAGCGAAATCATAGAAGCCGGAACATCAGGGCTATTCCGTATCCACTATGCTAATTCCGGGGGCGTCCGATTTCAATCCGTTTCAATAGACGAAACCGAATATATAGATATAACAGACAGTATTTTAACCATATCTCATCTTGATTTCACCCCCGATACCGCATACTACATTACCATCGATCCGGGTTTTGTTAAATCGGCTGTCAGTGGTGTAGACTTTGGTGGCATACAGGATACAACCACATGGACTTTCACTGCCCCTTCAGGGCCGCAAATCATAACCTGCGAACCCGGAAACAACAGTATCGATATCCCAGTAGATTCTGTTCTGACCCTCACTTTTGATGAAAATATTGTCAGAGGCACTGGCAACATGATCATACATCATGCCGGCGGAACCGACGCGGTCACTATTTCCGCATCGTCCTCTTCAAACCTGACCATCGACCGAAACCGGCTTTCGTTTCCCAACATTACCATGCCTTATGATGAAACATTATATGTAACTATTGATGAAGGCTTCGTGAAATCAGAGTCATCAGGATTTAATTTTTCGGGCATTACCAGCACCACCGAATGGGTGTTTACCACATTACCTTCTCCGCCGGAATTCAGCAGCGGCTATCCCTACTTTTATTCCATAACACCCGGCAATATTGATCTGGCGCTGATGACAAACAAAGATGCCGATTATTACTTTGTGGTCACTTCAAGTTCCACACCTCCATCTGACACGCAGATCATGAACGGTCAAAAATCCAATGGCAGTCCGGCTGCGGCATCCGGAAGTGGCTCACTTCAAGCCAATAACGACACCATACATCCGAATATTGATATCTCCGCTCTTTCCGAAGGCTATCATTGGTTGCACGCCATCGCAAAACATCCCGATAAAGATATTTTTTCCGAAACAGCATCTATAGAAATTGATAAATTACCTCCCATCACTACCATCAAACCTACTGACGGAACCACCAATTTCCCGGAGAACGGCAATATGACCATTTCTTTCAACGAGCCCGTCTATAGCGCAGGCACAGCTATTGACAACACAAATGTATCGGATTTTGTATTACTGATGCAGGGTCAGGATACCATAGCCTGCTCGGTTTCCATCAATACATCAACCAACGTTATAACAATAAATCCCGATGCCAACCTGTCGCCTCTTACAGAATATACAGTAACGATGGAGGCCGTTGAAGATCAGATTGGTAACGTCCAATCTGGAAGTACAACAAGTACTTTTACAACCGACAAAATAAACATTTGGAGCGGTGGAGGTGCTGACCCTGGCGACTGGACCGACCCTGACAACTGGAGCTCCGGAAGTTTTACCGAAAACACCAGTATTTTCGTTCCTTCTTCCGCCACTCCTCTTATAGCCGACAGCTCTGTTACCGTTTACAACATCGACCTCGAGGCCGGGGCGGTTATGCAGCACTCTGCCGATACAATTACGGTCAACGGCGAATTCAGATTGCGTTCATCGGCCGACAAAAATGCTTCTTACCTGAACACCGGTGGTATTCTGATTGTAAATGCCGACAGTGTCAAAATAGAACAAGTCATCACCGCCGACACCATCAATTAAATGCTTCTTACCTGAACACCGGTGGTATTCTGATTGTAAATGCCGACAGTGTCAAAATAGAACAAGTCATCACCGCCGACACCATCAATTATAATATCTCCCCGCCAACCTCGGGCGCAACCAAGGCTACAATGGGCGTAACCAACAAATTGTTTGTCTATAACAACAGCACGGGCTTCTATGAAGAAGTTGGAGAAAATACCATACTAAAGCCGGGAATTGGTTACATCTTCCGTACCAATGCAGAAAAGGTCATCTTTTCGGGAGACATCAACCTTTCTGAAATAGTTGTCGACCTGGGGTGGTCTTCCACAGCCCTCGGATGGAACCTCGTGGGAAATCCCTTTACAGGCTCACTCGACTGGTCTACAATTTCAAAAACCAATGTAGCGAATGCTTTCTGGATATGGCAAAATCGAGACGAAGTTTATGGTGTTTACAATTATGATTTAGGTACCGGTGTTAATATAGCTTCACCAATCATCCCGTCATATCAGGCCTTTTGGGTAAAAGTACCTACCGAAACAAAAAACGATTCGGCCTCTATTACGTTCTCTACATCAAACCTTCAGGCTAACACGACTTCGTATCTGAAATCAACTTCTATGCCTGAACTGCTAAAAATAGCCGGAAGCAACGGTATGGTGAAAGACGAAACGGCCGTCGTTATCAACCAAGATGCTTCTGATAACCGTGACCGGCTCGATTCCGACAAGATGCTCTCGAAAACATCGGATGCTCTCGAGTTATTCTCATCTTTGGAAGACAAACCGATAGCCATTAATGCCATTCCTGCTTTTACCGAAACCAAAGAAATTCCAATTGGTTATTATGCCAGCAAAGCTGGTGATTACCAAATTGAACTGGTGAATCAGACAATGACAAACCTGGAGAGCGTCATTCTGATCGATCACGATCGACATACCGAATGGACATTATCCCCTGAAAATCCATATCATTTTACTGTCGACAACCTTGGAAGCAACAATACCCGGTTTACGCTGAAAATGGTGACCCAAACCGTGCCTACAAATATTAACAATCCAGACGAAAAGAAAGACCAATGTACAGTGTACGCTCAAAATAAGCATATAATGATAAAAACACCTGACAATAACAATCTGCGATATCATTTAACCGATATGAGCGGAAGAACACTCGATAACGGAAACCTGGAGCCGCAGTCGCTCAACCGCATTCCTGCCCCCGGCACAGAAATATACATAGTCACGATAGCCTCGGACAAAGGAAAGGAAGAACACAAAGTTGCTATAGAGTGAAACAAAAATCCCGGGCATTTATTCACCCGGGATTTTTTTAGTTGAGACTGAGACTGAGATTGAGACTGAGATTGAGGTTGAGGTTGAGAATGCACCACATAAGGCACAGAAGAACACAGAGATAGAAGA
>NZ_AHZV01000216.1 GCF_000250735.1 Anaerophaga thermohalophila str. Valhall | reverse complement strand
CGTACTATAAATTTGAATTAATTTTACACGTATAAAATCTTTTTATTGGAGGAGTGTAAAATGAATACTAAATTGACACTTACAATAGAGCAATCTATAATTGAAAAAGCAAAGAAGTACGCTTCAGGAAAAGGCAGAAGTCTTTCTGATATAGTTGAGAATTATCTGAAAATCATAACGAAAGAAGAGCAGGCCAGGGAGGTTGAGTTGACCCCCATTGTAAAATCTCTAAAGGGGACATTTAAAGAACCCCGAAACTTTGATTATAAAACGGAGCTCTCAAAGAGACTTGCTGAAAAATACCTGTAAGAATGAAACGAGCATGACAAGGTTTGTCACAAGAGAACATGTATAAACACAATCATGCGAGTTCCATCAGACCAATAACTTGGACTAATTTAATACTGATGAAAAGAATATTGATTGACACCGACGTTATTCTGGACTTCTTTTTCGACCGAAAACCGTTTTCAGATAATGCAGCTAAAGTATTAGCCCTTTGCGAATCTAAAGTTATTACGGGCCATATTACTTCAGTGATTATAAGTAATGTTTACAACTTGTTGAGACAGAATGCTAAGCACGAAAAAGTGGTTGATAAATTAAATCAGTTAATATCCATTACTGAAGTGTTGACTACCGATAAAGAAACAATTTTGCGAGCCCTAAACTCACCTTTTAAAGACTTTGAAGATGCCTTACAAAACTTCTCCGCAGAAATGATTGGAGACATAGATGTGATAGTTACCCGGAATACTAAAGACTTTAAAAACAGTGCATTAGGGGTTATGACTCCGGAAAATTATTTAAAGATATTAATTGCCAGCCATTAACGCGCGTTATTGGACTTGGCTAAGGATCATATTTACAGCAAGTTTCACCTCTGAAGAGCATTCTTAACGGGCCTAAAATATCTACCAATAAGATTAGCCACGCACCATATCGCTGGACGTTGTCGCGACACGAAGTAGCTCTATATAATTGTTTTACAAGGTAAAGGTCTTGATAAAACCTGTTGTTCTTCCAATAGCATCCTACCGGGACAACTGGCGTGTGGCTTGCCCTGTAAAATAGTATTTTCACAGGGTGAACCATTATCGGTT
>NZ_AHZV01000217.1 GCF_000250735.1 Anaerophaga thermohalophila str. Valhall | reverse complement strand
TATCTTAAATTTTGATAGACGGGTGAATTGTTGATTCGTTCTGCGTCTGCCTTCCATTTTTTCAATAACTCGTTCAGCAGGGGAGTGGATTGCCCGTTCTGGATGGCCACGATGGTTTCTGCCAGTAAACCGGCGGGTGATGATTCTTTGGCCAGCTCTTCCATGTTTTCAACGGCGGGCCTGATGTCAAACTCTACTTTTCGAACCGACAGGTTTAATTCATCTTCAGACCAAATAAAAATCATCGCGGATTGTTGCCATCCACTTTTCAATATCATTGCTGGCCGGATGTTCGCCATAAAGTATGATGTCAAAAACCAGGTGGCGGACTTCTGCCAATTCGGTTTTATTTTGCTCTTTGCACCGATTGATGTTGTCCATTACCAGTTTTCTGAGTATTTCTTCATCCCGTGCATTAGAAATATCAATACTGAGCGTTTCGTAACGAACGGGCGACAGGGGAATTTGCTCAATGCGGATGTCGTTTTTCGATTCCACGGTTATCTGCAGTGGTCCGTGTTTCCCCTGTTCTTTGGCGCTCAGGGCATGTGGCGATCCCGGATAAAGCACGAACGGCCGGTGTTCCGGAATGGCCGATGGTTTATGAATATGTCCCAATATCCAGGCATCTACCGGATGGCTTAGCAAATTTTCTGTTTTTACAGGGGCATAACGGCTGTCCGGTGTATCTAATTCGGCATGAAGGAGTCCGATGGTAGGAAGATCGGAGCCATTGATCTCCAGTTGTTCAAGCGGATCGGTATGCATGTAACGTTTGGGGAACGACCAGCCGACAAACCTTACTTCTTCTTCGTTTGCGGTGAATGATTTAACTTCCCAGTTTCCCTTTGCTCCTAAAACATGGATGTTGTCATATTCCGATGTATTTACAACCTGTTTCAGAACATCGAAGTCGTGGTTTCCTGCAATGATGAATACAGCAATTTCTGCTGTTTTTAGCTTGTTGAAACCTGTTTGCAGCGGACCTATGGCTTCGAAATATCGGTTGTCGCGGTCTACGATGTCACCGGTCAGCAAGAGTGCATCAAATTGGTTATTAATGGCCAAATCGACCAGACGCATCCATGTATGTTTGGTGGCAATCTCTTCGGTTTCTGCCGGCAGGCCGGAAGATTTTTTTCCAATATGAATGTCACCGGTCGCAAGTATTTTTACGGGCATAATCTGTTAAATCTCGTATGTTAGCATTATTCGCTTACACAATATTAAATTTATTCGTGGAAAATCCCAATTATTGGTGTAAGTAGTTTTGTGTTTTGAGTTCTGTGTTCCGTATTCCGTGTTTCGTGTTTTGAGTTTGGTGTTCTGTGTGTTGGTATCTGGTTAATTTTTTGATTGGTCAATTAGGGTATTACCAAGCCTTAGTTATTCCTCAGCCTCAACCTCAACCTCACTTGATAATTGATAACTGATAATTGATAATTGATCATTGAATAATCTGTGCCATCTGTGGTGCATTCTCAACCTTAACCTCAACCTTAACCTCAACCTCCGCCCCTGCCATCCAAAATCTGATTCCCGGCATCCTGTTCATTTTAGCAATCGAGAATCGCCTTTTAAAGCGATATTTGTATAAAATCGGTTATATATGCGATATATTTAAATATTGGTTTTTGAGCCGATAAATTTGGAGATAGAATTAAAAAGCCATACATTTGATAACATGAGCAAAGCGGTAATCATCGGCGATATAATAAAATCCCGGGAACAAAAGGCCGGAAGCTGGATCGAAAACCTGAAAAAGGTATTGAGTCAATATGGCAATCCACCTTCGGTGTGGGAGATATTCCGGGGCGACAGTTTTCAGCTGATGCTGGATCCTATTGATGCATTGCTGGCTGCTATTCATATCAGAGCTTTCATGAAGCATTCCGATTCGCTTGACGTTCGCATGGCCATCGGGATAGGGGAGGTGACTCACAAAGCAGCGAAAATAACAGAGTCGAACGGTTCTGCATTTGTTTTCTCGGGAGAATGCTTTGAATCGCTGAAAAAGCAAACTCTGGCACTGAAAACGGGTGACCAGGAAATAGATCAGGCCCTGAATGTTATGCTGAAACTGGCTCTGTTGACCATTGATAACTGGACCCCTAAAGTTGCCGGTGTGATAAAAACCGCTTTAGAACAACCTAAGAGTCATCAAAAAGATATTGCACGCCTGCTTGGAACAACTCAGAGCAACATAAGTGAGACTTTAAACCGTGGTGGCTTTTATGAGATTATGCAAATGAATGATTTTTACCGGAATAAAATTTCCAGCCTATGATAGCCCTGACATTAAAACTGTTGATCGCCCATTTTCTTGGCGATTTTGTCTTTCAGACCGACAAATGGGTCGAAGACAAACGAGCCGGGAAATTCAAATCGCGGTATTTTTATCTTCATATTGCTCTTCATGCTTTTTTGCTGTGCCTTGTATTACAATTTCAGTGGCATTATTGGCCGTTGGTATTGATTTCTGTTGGCAGTCATTTCTTTATTGACGCGATCAAACTGAAATTGGAGGAATCGATGAATCCTCGTTTGCTTTTTATGCTTGACCAGCTGGCTCATTTGATTGTAATTGCCTTACTTGTTTATGCTTACGAGCCTTTTGAAATTAATTGGGAAGGGCTTTTTTCATCTCAATCTCTGTTGTTGATTGCAGCATTGCTAACACTTACTTCCGTGTCTTCTGTTGTCGTCAAAAACATGATGAACATTTGGTCGTATAGCGAATTAAACACGGAAGAATCCCTCCCAAATGCAGGGAAATATATTGGCATGTTAGAGCGATTGTTCATATTCGGTTTTATTGTGCTCAACCAGTGGCAGGCCATTGGTTTTCTTATTGCTGCAAAATCCATATTCCGGTTCAGTGACCTTTCAAAAGCTAAAGACAGAAAATTAACAGAATATATGCTTATTGGTACTTTGCTGAGTTTTGCCTTAGCTACCTTGATTGGATTGGTTTACCTTTATGCAACTCGAAATTTATCAATCTACTAATTAGTGTCTGTCCATAAA
>NZ_AHZV01000218.1 GCF_000250735.1 Anaerophaga thermohalophila str. Valhall | reverse complement strand
CATTTGCTGTGTTACGCTCGCCGCCAAAATACTCATTTGCGAAAAGTAAACTCCGTTTTTGGCGGCTTCGCAAGTCTTGCAACTGGCACTTTCTGAACAGACACGCATATTGTAAAAATTGTTTGCGAGTTTATAGACGAGCTCTAATTTATGAACATTATTCGTTTTGAGCCGTTAAAGAAACTAATTTTGCAGCGATTATTGTATTCAATGAGTACGGTATAAAAAGCATATTTTTGTCAAAATCAAGGCGTTTTAAATTTTTGTACCGGAATTAACTCATTGTTAATGAGGATGTAAAAATTTAATACAACATAGAGTTTGGCAACAAAGATGTTTTTTAGACCGGGCTCATTCAATACTTAGTTAAACTTTTTTAATAGATAAGACTGCTTCTCAAAGAGCTATTGTCTGTCAAGGTCGGGGCAAATTGATTTCTGTGGGTTCCGGAGGTTGTCAATTCCTGTCGTTATTAAACCTTCCCCGCCTTTAATGGTCAATTAAAACTGTATGTAATTCGCAAGCCCCCGATGATACCGGGGCAGGCATTGCAACTGGCACTTTTTGAACAGTCACACATATTGTGAAAATATTTTATGAGTTTATAGACAATAGTCCGTTAATTTTTTTAAACACCTTATATTCAATTGGTTATATCCAAGGGGTTTGTTTTGATAAAATGCATGTTTTCAACGCGATACGAATCATCTTATATCTTAAATCTAATAATCTAACAATCTATTGTATTAAATATTAATGAAAAGGAAATTTTGGATATTTTTAGCTGCCACCGGAATAATTTTGACCGGTTTTATTGTAATGTTTGTTTTGTTTTCGCTCAAGGAAGAGTCAAAAAAAACACCAAAGCCTCAGGTTGATGTTCATGTTAAAGCCAGACAGGTTGAATATAAAGATATGCAGGCTGTTATTACCTCTTCAGGACGATTGCATGCTTTTAATGAAGTAGTTGTGAATTCCGAGGTATCCGGGCGATTAAAAGAAGGAGAGGTCCCTTTTCGCAACGGGCAAAAGTTTCGTGAAGGGCAGGTCATTGCAGTTGTGGAGAATCCTGAATTTCCTCTGAGCCTCAAAGCCCGGAAAAGCAGATTTCTTCAAAGTGTGGCTGTTATTTTACCCGATCTTCGGCTTGATTTTTCGGAATCCTTTCCGCGCTGGCAGGAGTTTTTTGAAAACGTAGACATTGAAGAACCTTTGCCTGACATGCCAAAACCCGAATCATCAAAAGAGCGGATATTTCTGTCTTCCAGAAGTATTATCAGTGATTATTACTCTATTCTTGCCGATCAGGCCAGGCTGGAAAAACATTATATCCGGGCACCATTTTCCGGTGCATTTAATAATGTTGCCCAGGACCCGGGCGTTGTGGTGAATCCGGGAACCCAACTGGCCACTATAGTTCGTACCGATCTTTATGAACTGGAAGTTCCGGTGATTTTGGATGAAGTTAAGTTATTGTCGGTTGGCGATTCAGTTTCAGTTTCTGCAGAATCATCGTCTGCAACCTGGAAAGGCAGGGTAAGTCGTATTGCTTCTGTTGTTAATCCTTCTTCTCAGGCGGTTAGTGTTTTTGTTTCTGTACCCGGCGGTACGGGCTTATATGATGGTATGTACCTGACTGCAGAACTTTTCGGAGAAATGATCCCTGAAGTCATGGAAATGCCGAGAAATGCTGTTTTCAATAATAACCATGTTTATGTGGTTGAAGAAAAGAGATTGATAGAAAAACCAATAGAAATCGTTAAGCGAAATGATAAGACCCTTTTCCTCAGAGGATTAAAAGAAGGGGAAGAACTTGTTGTTGAGCCGCTTCTTAATGTAACCGGAAATCCAATCTATAAAATTCTTCGATAAAACTATATGCGCAAACTGATTGAAACATTTGTAAGATATCCTTTTTATGCCAACCTGTTTATTGTTGTTATTGTTATATCGGGGATTTACGGATTTCTGCAATTAAAAAAGTCGTTTTTTCCCGAACGTGAGACCCGTCATATTTATGTTACGGTAAGCTATCCCGGGGCCAGTCCAAAGGAGATGGAGGAAGGCATTACGGTTCGTATTGAACAAGCCATTCGCGGATTGGTCGGAATAAAGGAGATTAATTCCACCTCGCGCGAAAACTTCACCCAGGTCAGTATTGAAACGACCGGTGAATACGACATTGACGAGGTACTTCAGGAGGTAAAAAATGCGGTTGACGGGATATCAAGTATGCCGGTTGATGCAGAAAGACCCATCGTTTTTAAGCAACGGTCTACATCGCCTGCCATACGACTCGGTCTATATGGTGAGGCCGACATGTTGCGGCTCAAAACGCTGGCCCAGAGGATAGAGGATGATTTTCTCGAAAGCGGCCTGATGAGTCAGATAAATATCGGTGGTTATCCCGCTCTTGAAATAGCCGTGGAGGTGAAAGAGGAAGTATTGCTTCGTTACGGCCTTACCCATACCGACATCAGTAATGCCATCTCCAGGAATAACCGGGATGTGTCGGGGGGCCAGTTACGTAGTGATGAGCAATATCTGATTATCAGAGCACGGAACAGAACCGTCGATCCGGATGAGATTGCTGATTATGTTGTTACGGCCGATCCTAACGGAAGACTAATCAGAATCCGGGACCTGGGAAATGTTTATTTGCAATTTTCAGAAACCCCCAGCGGCGCCTGGCTTAACGGGAAAAGAGCGCTGTATATTTCTGTGAATAAACTGATTACCGAAGATTTGGAGGCCATTTCAGATTATGTTACCGATTATGCCGAAGAATTTAACAGAACCCATGACGATGCGGAACTGATTGTTACTTTTGACTTCCTGGACCTGTTGAATTCACGTCTTCATCTTCTTTACCGGAATGGGGGTATCGGACTTTTGCTGGTAATAATCATTCTGGCATTTTTTCTCAGTTTCCGGCTTTCCATGTGGGTGGCATGGGGTATTCCGTCATCCTTCCTCGGAATGTTTATAGTAGCCGGCATGTACGGTGTTACTATCAACATGATTTCTCTTTTCGGGATGATACTTGTGGTTGGGATTCTGGTAGACGACGGTATTGTCATTGCTGAAAATATCTTTTCACATTTCGAAAAAGGGAAATCACCCCGTAAGGCAGCTGTAGATGGTACTATGGAAGTACTTCCGGCAGTTATTACGTCGGTAACGACTACTATTTTGGCTTTCTTCCCGCTGATGCTCATTCAGGGAAATATGGAACACATGGGAGAGATGGCTTTTGTGGTGGTGGCCAGCCTTGCTTTTTCTCTTATTGAAGCATCACTTGTGTTGCCGGCCCACATTGGGTCACCGCATATTTTACAACGAAAGAAAGATGCCGTTAATTTCGGAAACCGGTTTCGTGATCGGCTGGAGCGTTTTATTTTATGGATGCGGAACCGTTTATACGGTCGTCTTCTTGCATTCATACTCCGGCACCGACACATAGCCCTGGCAGTGCCTCCGGCTTTGATATTGGTTACCATTGGATTGTTTGGCGGCGGATTCATTGCTTCCACCTTTTTCCCCAATATTCCGCCCGATAGTTTCAACGTGAATGTTGCGTTTACCCCGGGGGAAGGAGAAAAGCAGACCTACGAGTACCTCGTGGACTTTGAAAAAGCCGTTTGGGAAGTAAATGAAGAACTTAAAGAGGAATATAACGATACGTCAAATTTTGTTAATTATACCTATCTGGTGATGGGAAATGCTTTTGACGGCGACGAAACCGGAACACATGCCGGCCATATTGCCGTTAATTTACGAAACCTTGAGAATAGTGAGATCTCTGCATTTGATATTGCGACACGGGTAAGGGAGCATATAGGAAAAGTACCTGCTGCCGATAAGTTTTCCGTAGCCGGTCGCAACCGGTGGGGTGAGCCCGTTTCGATCAGTCTGATGGGCGATAACCTTGAAGAACTGGACCATGCACGTGATTTCTTGCTCGATGAGCTTGAAAATATACCGGAACTAACCGATGTGGTTGATAACGAGGCTCCCGGCGCCCAGGAGGTACGAATAAAACTAAAACCTAAGGCTTATTATCTGGGCCTCGATATGTTTACCATTATGACCCAGGTTCGGAACGCTTTTTTTGGCGCTCAATCACAACGATTGCAAAAAGGGAAAGACGAGATCAGAGTATGGGTGCGCTACCCTCCGAATGATCGCGAACAAATTGGCCAGTTGGATGATATGAAGATTAAGACGCTTCAGGGTGAATACCCGTTGACCGAACTGGTAACATATAATCTTGAGAGAGGCCCCGTGGCCATTCAGCGTTTTAATGGCAAACGTGAAATGCGTATTGATGCCGATCTGGTTGATCCTTATGAACCAATTCCGCCAATACTTGAAAAAGTGAGTAACGAAATAATGCCACAGCTGCAATCCCGGTATCCCGGAGTAAGTTATTACTATCAGGGACAGCAAAAATATGCTGCGGAGTCACAAAACGAGATTACCAAATATTTTATTCCGGCTTTCGGAATTATAATGGTGTTGATTATGTTTCACTTCCGGTCGTTCGGACAAGGGACGGTTGTTTTGTTAATGGTTCCACTCGGATGGATTGGGGCGGTTTGGGGCCACGGCATACACGGTATTCCACTCTCCATGCTGAGTGTTTGGGGGATGGTAGCACTCTCGGGGGTTATTGTAAACGATGCTGTCGTGTTTTTGCAGAAGTATAATAATTTGCTCGAAGAAGGGTATACGGTAAAAGAGGCTGCCTTTGAAGCCGGACTGGCAAGGTTTCGTCCGATCGTACTTACCACGCTGACCACAACGCTTGGTTTGTATCCAATAATATTAGAAACCAGCCGACAGGCACAATTTCTGATTCCTATGGCTATGGCTCTGGCTTACGGTATCTTGTTCGGTACGGCATTTATCCTGATGTTCTTCCCGGTTATTATAATGGCGCTTAATGATGTGAGGGTCTTGCTCAAGTGGCTGATGACCGGCCGTCGACCATCACCTGAGGAAGTGGAAAAAGTTAACGTATTTAAGAAGCGGTCCATAGAATAGGTATTATGGTCCGGAGCCGGAGGAGTTTGCTCAAATCAGCCCTGCTGCTTTGCTCCGTTAAGAATCCTCCGGATATATTTTGAATTTTACTATATGAACCGGCGGACTCAATCTGTCGAAAACAAAACAAAAACATCGTACCAGTGAAACAAATCATCACATTTCTGATTATAGCTTTGTTTTTAGTTTTGCCTGTGGCAGGGCAGAACAACGACAATGCCTATTCCCTTGATCAACTCATTGCTGAAGCGCTTGAAAATAATTATGATATAAGAATTGGTGAAGCTGATCTGGAAATTGCAGGGCTTAATAACTCCATGGGCAATGCCGGCATGTTACCAACCCTCAGATGGGAGAGCTCTGTGAATAACAGTTTCAGCGATCGTTACGGCGAAAATAATCAGTCGAGTTCGCTTCAAAATGGTGTGCAGTTGAACTGGGTTTTGTTTAATGGTTTTTCGGCTCACATTCGTAAAGATCGCCTTGAAACGATGGAACAGTTGATTGGAGGTAATCTTGCCCTGATTGTTGAAAATACTATCCAGGCGGTGGTGATGGCTTATTATCGGACACTTTTTGCTGAGGAACAGTTGGCGCTTTTTCGGGAATTAATGGAATTGTCGGGCGACCGGCTGCAATATGTAGAAGAACGGGTTGATTTGGGGGCGGCCACCAGTTACGATGCCCTGCAGGCACGAACGGCTTACTTATCCGACAAAGCTGCATTCCTTGAGCAGGAGGTTGCTGTACTGAGTGCTCTGCGCGAATTAAAATACCTGATCGGGATGGATGAATCGGAGCCACTTGAATTATCCGGGGATTTGAGTTTTGAAGCACCCGATTATATGTTGGATGAATTATTAAGCCAACTTGAAAACAGTAACCGGAGCATTCGCAATCAATATTTGAACCTGGCAATGCTTGAGCAGCAGAAAATACTTGAAAAGCGTTCCCGTTTTCCATCGTTAAGTACAACCGCGGGAGCAGGTCATAATGTACATCCCGAATCTTTAAACAGTGCTGCTGATGTCCCTGGTTTTTCCGATGGTTACTTTTCTTATTATGTCAATTTTTCCCTGAGTTTCACGCTTTTTGACGGCGATCGTATTAACCGAAATATCCAGATAGCACGGATGGAAGAAGCCATTGGTCAGACAAATCTTGAGGAAATGCGGCATCGTCTGAAAAATCGGCTTCTTAATTTGTATGATACCTATCAGGTTCGTCGGGAACTTGTGGAAGTGGGGAAGGAAAATATGGAGACTTCGCTGGTAAATATGGAGCTAACCGAAGAAAAATTCCGGGCAGGGGCCATTAATTCTTTTAACTACCGCGATGTTCAGTTGAATTACTTACAGACTTCCATCAATTATTACCGCTACATCCTGAACCTTATTGATACCCATACCGAACTGGTGCGCATTACCGGCGGTATTGTGGAAGAGTATGAGTAGGGGCAGAGGGCAGAGGGCATGGGGCAGAGGGCATGGAGCAAGGGGCAGAGAGTAAAAAGGTAAGAAGGGTTTTCAATGACCAATTATCAATGACCAATTATCAATTATCAGTTATCAATTGACAAATTCTTGCAAAGCAAGCGGCGGAGCCGGTCGAACAAACCCCGAACCAGCACCCAGCAACCAGCACCCAGTAACCAGCAACAAGCACCCAGCAACCAGTAACCAGCAACAAGCACCCAGCACCCAGAATCTTTACAATTATCCATTGACCTAATGACCATTTGACCAATCAACCAATCACCCGAAATCAAACATTTCCCTCTCCAACGCAAAAGCCCGAACTCAAAGCCGGGAACCCGGAACTCTGTCCCCTGTGGGGAATCAGGGCCTCAAAAAACAAAAGCCCCGGTCAGGACTTTTCCTGCCGGGGCTTCTCTTCAGGCAACTTCACTTCCTTCAAAAACCCAAAGATAGAAAGCGTTTACTTGCAATCGCACTCACCGCCGCAGCTGCACTCATGCGAATCATCGTTTTTACAGCCACAATTGCCTCCGCAGCTGCATTGATGTTCCTGTACATTTCCGGCGTAAGTGTAACCCTGTGAAGTGTTTTGAGCATTTTGTTGTCCCATATTTTAATTTGTTGAATTTGATTCATGACAAAGTAAAGGACAAAAATTGAAAAAATCAAGACAAAATTGTCCGAAATGTGAAATAATTACATTTTTTTATTTTTTTTGGTTTTTTTGAAATGAATTATTATGTTTGTCATCATTAATTGATTAAACCTTTATGCCAAACCTTTAATTCCTTAACTATGAAGCAAACTCTACCCCGCTACTCCTTTTTTGTTTTTTCTCTTCTTATCTTAACTATTTGGGCAGATTTTTCAAAATCAGAAAATCTAATATCCAGGCAGAGAAAAAATTTACAGTTGATCACGGTTTTTTCAGCCGATGATGCTCACAACTTTCAATTAATTCCGTTTAATGAAGATGCTCAGTCTTCAATTAATGAGATTATTGATGAGATTCAAAAAGGAAAGAATTTCTCGCTCAGGGATATTCCTGATCTTTCGGAAGAAGCACATCGTGAATTAATCAGGAGACTAACAAAGCTTTTATCTGAAACAAACGACCCGGCTGCTCGTCTGCGAATTTACAGATTTGTTTATTTAAGCGGCATCAAATTTACCCGAAATGCCAATCGTGTTGTTTATTTTCTGGTGAATAGAGGAATAAGTGATTCCAATATAGGGAATCGAAAAAGTGTTTGTGCTTTCTTAAATGGTTTTAATTCCCGTTTTTTCCCGCCTCCTGTTAAAAATATGATTGCGTCCTACGTCATAGACGGTGATGCGCCTTTTGAGGAAATTACCTGTTTATCGGCTCGTTTGGGATTAACTGATCTTGTTCCTCACTTCAGGCATCTTCTGATATCAAATGAACTTACTCCGGGAAAAGAATGGACGATAAAAATTGCTCTCGGAAGGCTTGGCGATTCTGAGGCAGCAGATTGGTGTGTCGATCAGGTGCGGAGAATCGGAATGAACGATCTGGTTGTCAATGAGCTTGTGCCTGACCTTGTTTTCATGAGGTACAAACCGGCCATCGATTTTCTGTTGAAAACAATTATGGACGATGAAAAAAATTGTTCATCGCCAAACCCCGACAGTGATGTGAAAATCAATTGTGCCTATCGCCTCATTGAATTTGTTGCTTCCGTTATCGTCGATTTCCCGGTAAGTGTAGATGAAGAGGGGGAATTATTAACTAACGATTACAACGAAGCCACCGAAGGGGTCATTGTCGGGTTGTTGTGGTTCCTGTGGGAATTATTAACTAACGATTACAACGAAGCACTCGAAAAGGTGCGCTTATGGATTGAGGATATTTCTTTTGATTATTCTCTTGAAAATATTGATTAATGAATTTAATATATATGTTACTTTATATATATTTGTTACCTCTAATATAACAGATTCGATTATCCAAACCAAACCCTTGTTAATGAACTCCTTGATACCAGTCATCAGATTAATTATTCTTGGCGCAGTTTTCCTCTTTTTGTCATCTTTTAATAAAAACGAATATAAGGAAGGGGCTATCCGTCGTTTCGAAAATGTCGAATTGTAGGAGAATACTTTTGATAATTCAACAAGCATTGAACAAAATTCCGTCACAGATGACAATTCTTCATCGCATCCTTTCGACCGGATATTAGAAAAAGTAATTGAAGAAGATCGATTTGTTGATAAACTGGATTCGGCAAGTTTTTTTACGCTTCCTGTGGGTGTTTCGGTTTTTGACGGTGCATACTCCCTGGTTGTGTATGAATCGGCTGTTTATTCCGATCACGCGGAGTTTAATGCTTTTTTGACCATAACTAACCCGTTGGATGGGAAAAAAATCCGCTTTCATGCATCTGACGTTACTTATTCTTTTTCAGGGGGAATCTCATCTTTTCGCCTTGAATTAACAGAATCAATTAAGACCAATTTATTCAAACATGCTTCACTTATCTGGAAGACTGGCACATACGCCCAATGGGATTGTGACGGTTTTAATCACATCGGGCTAAATGCCAGGTTGGAGTTGGACAGTGAGAATTTTGTGCAGGTAAATCCTTTTACCGGAGAAGAAACCGGAAGTATTCAAAATGACTTCTTTATAACTTTAAAAGACATTAATAATTTTGTTTTTGACATAAGCATTCCGACTTTTAAAATCAGAGGTTTTGATGAGGCATATTTTGAATTTAACCATGCAGTATTAGATTGCAGTGATTCCCGGAATGCTCCTGCTTTTCAGTTGCCAAAAGATTATCCGGGAGGGTATGAGGGTGAAATGGCAAAACTTTGGCGTGGCGTTTATGCAAATGAAGCAAAAGTATACCTTTCAAAAAAGTTTCAAAATAAAAACAGCTACGCACCGGTTTCATTTGCTGCCAAAGGTTTGTTTATAGATGATTTCGGGTTTACAGGCGTTATTGAAGCCAGAAACGTATTATCTATTGGAGATGGCAATATTGGGAGCTGGCCGTTTTCTATTGATGAATTCAGTCTTGGTTTTTTTGTCCGGTTCCTTTCAGGCATTAGGGCTCAGCGGAGATGTAAAACTGCCTGGAACCGGCTCAGTCCTTGATTATGATGCTTTCTTCGATGTAAATGGGACTTATCATTTTGGCATTTCTCCTGTTAAAAATATTGATTTCAATGCTTTTACTGCAAGGATGGAGCTCTATTCAACTTCCCGGATAGAAGTTTTCGTAGAAAATGGGAAATTTGTTCCTACGGCCTTTTTGGATGGGAATATAACATTCCGGACAACTAAATCGGGAAACGAAGATGAGCTGATTAATCTTCCGAATATTGAATTTCAGGGAATGCGCTTTTCTACTGCCCCCGAATATTTCGACGTGGAATATCTTGCCGTGGAGGGTATTGAAAGTTGTAAACTGGTCGATTTCCCTGTCACCATTTCCGGCATCAAACTGGAAAAAAGAGGAAACCTTGTTGGTTTTGCTTTCGATGTAAAAGCGAATTTATCGCCTGTTGATGGTGCCGGAATCAATGGAGAAGGCGAATTTTCTGTTCTGGCGAATATTTCTGCTGATTCGTGGCGATTCGAAAAGCTCGATATAGGATATTTTGAAGTGGATGCCTCAAAAGAAGGCGCTTTTACTATTAATGGACGGCTCGAATTATTTAATGACGATCCTGTATATGGTGATGCCTTTTACGGGAATATTGAGGCCAGTTTTGCCAACACTTTTAGCAGCTCCGGGGATTTAAAACTTAAAGTAGCCGGCATGTTCGGGAATTCCGACTTTGGCCGTTACTTTTTTGTTGATGCATTTATAGCTCTGGGTAGTGCATCTGTGCCTGCTCCTCCTTTTATTATTAACGGTTTTGGAGGTGGTCTAAGCTATGGGATGAAAAGAACGTTTCAGGCGGATGTTCCCGGAACCCAAACCATTTCTTCTGTTTCCGGTGTTAATTACCTTCCCGACAGGAATACCGGATTAGGAATAAGTGCTGCCCTGCAGGCCGGAATAGTGAATGAAGCTTTGGTAAAAGGAAACATCAATTTTGGAATAACCTTTAACCGGCATGGTGGCATAAATCAAATCAGTTTTTATGGTGAAGCTGCTATGATAGCGCCCGTTGAAGCGTTAACCGCTGCTGAAATGAAACAAATGAGCGGGGCGGTGGCAAATGGAGAAACGCCCTCCCTTGAAACAACTACGCCAATGAAGGCATCTGTAAGAATGTTGATGGATTTTCAGCAGCATACCTTTGATGCAGAATTGGAAGTCTGGCTAAATATTGCAGGTGTTTTCAAAGGAGTGGGCCCCAATAATCGCGCAGGCTGGGCATCCTTCCATCACGAACCCGGCAAGTGGCATTTGCTGGTCGGAACCCCTGCTGATCCTGTCGGTGTGGAATTTGTCGGTTTGATTAAATCCAGGAGTTACTTCATGGCGGGGCATGACCTTCCGGCCGCCATGCTGATGAATGATAAAGTACTCAGAATTTTGGGGATGACGCAGGCCGATTTTAATGGTCAGAGAGGTGAAAATGAGTTGATTAAAGGTGACGGACTTGCTTTCGGGACCAATTTTGAACTGAGCACTGGCGATCTGACTTTCCTTATTTTCTATGCATCACTTGACCTTGGAGGTGGTTTTGATATTATGCTGATCGATTATGGGGATTATGCACGATGTGAAGGTAGATCAGGTTCGGTAGGTATTGACGGCTGGTATGCCCGGGGACAGGCTTATGCCTATTTTGCTGGGAAAATTGGTATTAAAGTCAGGATTTTCGGCAGACGAAAAAAATTCGACATAATTAATCTCCAAACGGCTGCTGCTATGCGTCTTGAAGGACCAAACCCTACATGGATGATGGGTGTTGTCGGAGGGCGATTCCGTATTTTGGGAGGATTGGTTAGTGGTCATTGCAGATTTAAAGCGAGTATTGGGGATAAATGTGAATTGAGGACAGCTCCGGAAGAATTGTCTGATATGACAATCATAAGTGGTTTAACACCCACCGATGAGGCTGATGAAATAGATATTTTCACGCTGCCCCAGGCGGTATTTAATATGCCGGTGGGAAAAGAGCTGAAAATTTCAGAGGATGAAGATTTATCCAGAGAGTTCAGAATTAATCTCAGAGAGTATTCTGTCTATGCAGGGGAACGAAGAATTGAAGGGGAAATAGAGTGGAATCCCGAAAAGACGACACTTGCCTTTACACCGACTACCATTTTTGATCCGCTAACAGAGTATAAGGCCATTGCAAAAGTCAGTTTCGATGAAAAGGTTAACGGACGATGGCAACAATATCAGGATAAAAACGGAGAACTCTATGTTGAAACCAAAGAAGTTACTTTTAAAACGGGGAAATTACCCGACCGGATTCCTTCCGATTATGTGGAATATACTTATCCGATTGACCGGATGGTGAACTTCTATCCACAAGAGCATCCGCAGGCTTATTTTATATTCAAATCCGATCTGGCTCCTTTCTTTTATGATGTTGACGGATGGGAACAAAAGGTTCGTTGGTTCCCTGTGCACGGAGGCATACCTGTTTATACCGACTTTACATACCATCCGGATAAAAAGGAGGTTGTGACAAATGTTCCGTCCGGCCTCCTGAACGAAACCTTTTATCGTTTTGAATTGGTTAATGTGCCTCTTTCTAATAATAATGCTGTCGACAGAAATGTTTCCGAACAAACGGAAAGGACTGTCTCTGAAAGTGATAGCTCTTTTGCCGATATTACAACCAGGACAGCAACCGGGGTTATATCAGAACAGGAAGAGAAAGTATTTTACGATATAGATTTTAGAAGCAGTAAATACAATAAATTTCTGGATAAGATTCCGGGGAATGAGATGAATGTCCGTTTCTTGTTTAATTACAGTGCCGGAATCGATTTCCCGGGAACTACAATTTATGACAACGAGCTGTTTGATGCCTATGAGATTAGCGGAGGCGATGGTTTCGGGCCCCTGATCAGGCGTACCGCTCAATTGTCGGGAGCCGACTGGTATCAAAAGCATATCTTCCCGTTATTGTATGAAGGCTATCCATGGCACAGGGAAGCAGTGGTAGAACGTGATGAGTCGGAATATGGGATACCTCCTCAGCATCCTGTTGATATATGGCAGATCGATTTCAATTATACTTTAACCGATACTGACATTGAGACCGGAACCTTAAGCAATGAAGCTGAGTTTGCCCATCTTTTATATGTTGTGCCAAAGGTTTGGGCTTCAGATTTTTCGGAAATCCGAAACAACATAGCGCAGCATGTCAGAAGTGACAGAACAGATAAAATGAAAGAATTATTAAGACGGGATATTTGGCCACAGGTTGATAAGGGGACGTATCCCGTTAAGCTTGAGTATGTGCTGCCCGGTAAGAATAAAGTATCCAGTTCCGGAATTGTTGATTTGAATAATCTGTTTGATGTTACTCAGGTTGAAACATTTACGAAATAGTGTCTGTCCATAAAGTACCATTTGCTGTGTTACGCTCGCCGCCAAAATACTCATTTACGAAAAGTAAACTGCGTTTTTGGCGGCTTCGCAAGCCTTGCAACCGGTACTTTCTGAACAGACACACATATTATGAAATTTTTTGCGAGTTTATAGACGTAATATTCCGTTAAGCTTTTGCGAAACGTTGCAAACCAACTGTTTACACACAAAGAGGTTTGTTGGTTAAAATACAGTATATCTAGGTTGTACGAAACGAGCATGGCAAGGTTTTCCACAACAAGAATATGTATAAATGCTTGATGCGAGTTCCATCAGACCAATAACTTATAGTTAATTTATACTGATGAATTATCTTACATCTTATATCTAAAAATCTAACAATCTATTGAGACACGCACTAAATAGTAAAATATATGGTTTTCATTAATCTTCTGAAAAAATATTATCAAACAGCCATTGGTATTACCGTCTTTTGGATATTGAGTTTTCCGGCTTCGGCTCAAAACCATAAAGATCAACTTCGTTTACTGGCAAGGCCGTTGCCGGATTCCATCCTCTTGCGGTGGGCTCCTGTAACTTATCAACTCTGGCTTTCGGGGAATAATCATGGCTATATGGTGAGCCGTACCCTTATATTGAAGGATGGAGAATTAATAGACAATCCGGTGCCCGAGCTGTTAACAGAAAAACCCCTGAAACCCGCTCCTCTTGAGATGTGGGAACAACCGGCAGAACATAACGATTATGCAGGAGTGGCTGCACAGGCCATATATGGCGATGATTTTGAGGTGGAGGCCGGCGATGGTGCAGGAATGGTGGATATTCTAAACCGGGCTACAGAACAGGAATCAAAACTGGGTTTTGCTTTATTAGCTGCCGATATCAGTCCGCAGGTTGCAAAGTTGTCGGGGCTTTGGTTTACCGACAGCGATGTAAGACCGGGTGAAAAGTACCTCTACAAAGTTTGGCCGGTACATCAGCCCGGAGGAGAAGTTACGGATACTTCCTATTATTATACTGGCGTTGATGAGTATCGTACTTTGCCGGCTCCAACCAATGTTATGGCAGATCCCGGTGATAAAAACGTTACCCTGACATGGGAAAAATCTTTACAACAAGGTATCTATACAGGGTTCTGGATCGAGCGGTCGAGTGATGAGGACAATGGTTTTAAAAGACTTAATAAATCTTTGCTGGTCAATACCACACCCGAAGGATATGATGAAATTAACTATCATTACTATCTGGATTCATTACCCGATAATCATCGCGATTATTTTTACCGGATTATTGGTGTTTCTCCTTTTGGCGAGGAGGGACCGCCTTCATTGGTGGTAAAGGTAAACGGGGAAAAAAAATTAAGTATGCCCCGCGTATCGTGGCAACGGATTCATCTCCCGAAGGTGTCAGCCTGACCTGGGAAATGGAGGAGACAGACAATGTGGATGGATTTCGTATTTACCGCTCTAAAAAGTTTAAAGACAATTATGAGATACTTGCCGACAGTTTATCCGTCATTCAGCATTCTTTCCTGGACCAATCGCCCTTGCCAACCGGTTATTATCGCTTGCAGGCTTATAATAGTGATGGAAACAGCCCGTTAAGTACGCCAAAAATGGTTCAGATAATAGATTCGATTCCTCCTGCGGTACCAACCGGACTTAAAGCTGAGGTAGATTCACTGGGGCATGTTTATCTGAAATGGAAGGCCAATGCCGATTCCGATGTTTTGGGTTATCGCATCTTTCGCGCTAATGCGCGCCACGAAGAGTTTTCACAGCTAACCGGGAGTACAGTTTTAACAAATAACTACACCGACTCAATAAATATTAAAACGCTTTCGAAGAAAGTTTACTATAAAATATTGGCAGTTGACCAACGGCAGAACTGGTCGGGTTTTTCAGAAATTCTTGAAGTGAAACGACCAGATGTGGTACCACCTGCATCTCCCTTGATTACTTCGATAAATAGTACTTCAGATGGCATTGAACTAGAGTGGAATAAAAGTCCCGGTGACGATGTCATGTGGCAACTTATATACAGAAACAAGGAGGGAAGCCGCGATTGGGAGTTAGCAGAAAAGTTGACTGCAGAAGCTACAACTTTTAAAGATTCCCTTGTAACGCCTGATGTGCTGTATCGTTACCTTGTTATGGCGGTGGATAGTGCAGGGAATGAATCAAAACCGGGTAAGGCGGTTGGGGGGAGAATGAATTTACCCAAAGATGTCCTATGGATAGTGCCTGAAATGGAATACAATAAAAAGGAAAAAGTTCTTCGTCTTATTTGGACAAAGCAGGATATTGATTTATCCGGTTTTGGGAAGCTGTTGATTTACAGGAAGAAAAAATCATCCCTTTCGTCATGGGAAATGCTTAAAGTAACAGACCCTCTTGAAACTACAGTGCTTGAGGATTATATGATGCCTGAAGATTACGAATATAAAGGAAAACTATTGACCCGTTAACCATATGTTTATGAGATTTTTTACTATTAGAAAGATTCTTGCGCTTCTGTTTGTATCTACTCTCTTAATCCAGGGTAATGGTCAGGTTCCCAGTGAGTATGTAGGAGCGGGCTCAGTGAAATTTATTCGATTTTCTATTGCTACACCGGATAATCCCTTTACGGTTTATGAGTTAAACCTCTATTATGATGGATTACCAATTTGGGATGTTTATGAACACTATCCCTTTGACGATGCTTTTTTGAATTTTAAGTCCGATAAAATTATAGAAAATTATTCCCCTGAAAATTCATTTGGATTTCGGTATTATTATGATGATTATGTTGAAAGTATTTATTATTCAGGAGAAAATCAGGCAAAAATTGCAGGGAATGAAATCTATTATCATAATAGTGAATTAGCAGGTTATGAGCCAACTAATAGTTTTCCACCTACTGTTTCATTCTCTCAAATAAATACCCCTTTATTATTTCTTGAAGAAACATCAGATAAAAGATATTTTTGTGAATCAGAGTTTGTTGAGTTTGATGTTTTAACCAAGAATACAGAATTCTCCGGGATTACTTATTCTTACTTAGATGCCCCTTTCTTTAGGGCATCCTTACAAGTTGCTTTGGCCACTGCGGGAGATGAGGGGTGGATTACTATTAAAGAAGATCTCATTCCGGGAACTATTTCTTTTTCTTCATTATATATAAGAGATGAGTGGTATGGTCTGGAATTAAAGTTTCGGATTAAACAGCATATGAGAACAATTCCTTATCAATGTATAAGTTTAGGAATGACCGGATTCAATAATGAAGCATCATTAGAAAGTTCTTTGCCGGATTACTACTCCGAACCAATCACAGGTTTCTATTTCCTTGAAAATCCCGACATAACCATCCCGTCAGTTACTCAACCAACCTGTTACGATTCAAACGATGCAACCATTACAATAGGGAATATTCCCGTCAGTAATGAAGAAAATCAGGTTCGTATTAACCTGATCAAATATTTTGAAGAACCTTCCACTCTCAGTGATTACGGTCAGGTCAAAAATATTGGAGATACCTTGTTCTGGGTTGATCAGATTACAGATTATTTTGATGTTCCTAAGGGGCAAAATAGTTTAGCAATAGACCAAAATAAAATAAGCAATGAAAACTTTAAGTTGACTTCGGGCTATTACGGTATTGAAGCATTTTATACGGATGGTTCAGCTTCGGGTTTGTGTTATAAAGATACAATCATATATATTGAAGAAAAAGAGCCATTAAAGCTTGGGTTGGATGTTCAAAATTATTCCACTTCAGGTGGAAATGAGCAGTTTCAAATTCCTGTACATGGAGGTAGTATAACAATTGGTGGAACAATTAACGGGAATCAGGGCGGATATACTGTTTTTTATGAGGATGAGAATGGAAACAGTAAACCTTTTGCTTTTGACGATACCCGATTAGGAGCGGGGAAATATACTTTTTTTTGCTGAGGATGATGCCGGATGTCAAAGTAATACTGTTTCTTTGAAATTAAATGAACCTGGCCCTATTAAGATTGATACCACTTTTTACTTTCCAAAATGTAATAGTGCAAATTCAGACACCAAAAGTCTTTTTACAGGGAGCATCGAGTTTTTAATTGAATCCGGGGGTATTCCGGATTTCTTTGCTAAATGTGTTAATAATGAAACCAATGACACTACGGTTATCGATAGCTTTGGTCAAATAGAAATACAAAAATTTTCAGAATTAGAACCGGGGGCATATACCCTTAAAATATGGGATAATGGAGATACAGCAAGGGAAAGAGCACCGGTGTTTTCCAAAGATTTTTTTATTTCTGAAAAAGCAGAAATGACATTTACAGCTACTCCTACAAATGTTAGTTGTAAAGGTGGTACCGATGGTTCCATCGCATTGCAGGTAACGAATGGAACCCCGTCATTTTCATTTACTGCAACAGGTGGTAATTCAGGAAGTTTCCAGGGAAATTCAAGAGCTCATACTATTGAGGGTTTAGGTTCAGGGGAATATACGGTTACTGTAACCGATAATAATGGCTGTAAAGCAACTGAGGATTCAATGATTAACGAACCGACAAAATCTCTGTCTATAGAAAGTATCGGTTCTACTTCCGATACCTGCGATTTAGACAATGGTTCTCTGACATTTGAAGTTTCCGGTGGTTGGGATAACAAGATTTATGAAGTCACATTATCCGGATCAAGTCTTGATAGCAACAAGATTGAGCATATTGAAGCAGGCTCAACTGATAAATCCGTTACTTTTAGTGATTTGCCTGCCGGAACAGATTATATAGTGACCGTTACAAACGATGGTTCATGCGAAACTTCACGGAACAACCTTACTGTTGTTGAGTATAATCCGCTAAATGAAATAAAAATTTCACAAAAAAGTCAGGCATCATGCAATGCTGTTAATGATGCAGTTTTACACGTTGAAAATACTCATTTATTAGGTGAAAGCTATACACTCAAAATTGACAATGTACAGTATTTTTTAGACGGTGAGGGAGATATTACTGATCTTGCTTCCAAATCTTCGGCTATTTTAGAAATAACAGATACCCTCCGTGGCTGTGTATTTAATACTACCCTGAATATAACAGGGATTCCCCCTGTCTCTATCGATACAATTGAGTCTATAATTAATCCTTCTTCATGTGCAACTGCGTCTAATGGTTCTGTTCATGTTAGAGGGGATAAGGGTCGTGGAGGATATAAGTACAGATTAGAGGGGGAGGATGAATTTAAGGAAGACTCTGTTTTTGTGGGAAAATCTTCCGGAAGATACAAAATTTATATTCAGGATAGTGTAGGTTGTGAGAACTTCCATATTTTCAAAGTTCCGCACAATGAAAATCCTATAAGCATTGAAACAATTACTCCTCAGAATGCTTCTTGTGAAACGTCTGAAGACGGTGCGATTTTGCTTGAGAATATAACCCACAATGAGGAACTTGATCTTATTCTTGCATGTAAGAGAGGAGGTGAAAATATTATTCCTGAAGATAATTTGGTTACTTATGGTGATGACCGCGAAATCCTGAATCTTGCATCGGATGATTATATTATTACTTTAAGTGATGAGAATAATTGTTCACTGGATACGACAATTAACCTTAAGCATAATAGTTATTCACCTTCTTTTACCCCGTTAATTATTGATTCAGTAGCCTGCTCAGGTAAAAATAACGGTCGCATCTCGATCCATTTAGAACAAGCCGGGGACTACAGTTATGAACTGTTTCAGGAGCCGGGTTCTGCAGAGGACCCTGTTGATAGCGGATCGTTTTCTGACACAGATTCATTTATTATTGATGGTCTTACCAACAATCCCGACTATGAAATAAGGGTAACCGATGGAAAAGGATGTATTGGTACAAAGACATTTAAAATGCCTGTAATCAACAATTCTCTTTCCTTGTTTACTGAACCCGTTCCGGCGTCCTGTGAAGAGGTAAGCAACGGAGAGCTACATGTCTCAGCAGAAGGTGGATATCCTTTTGATGGAGGAAAGTATAAGTTTTCTTACGAAAAGAATTCCAGCGGGGAATGGGTGTCCAGTATATCCGGAAATTGGATTGTAAAAGAGCTTGCCGTTGGAGATATTCTTGAAGTAAAGGTGGAGGATAAATATGGGTGTGTGAATGAGGGTGAACTACAGGCTATCCCGATAAAAAACAATCCGACTGAGATAATTAACATCAAAGGCACGAATCCTGCATGTATCGGTGCTGCTTCCGGAGTACTCGATGTTGATATGCAATGGACACCGGAAACAACCGGTTATGAGTATTCTCTCTTTTCTCTGAATGATCGTTTTGAGTGCGTTGATACGATAACTGGTACGCTTGATGAAAACAATCCGTCAATTGGCAACCTGAGCAAAGGGAAATATGAACTGAAGGTAACAGATTCCGACGGTTGCTCCGATGTTTTTGGGGGCGTTGAACTCTTCGATCCGGATTCTTTAACTGTAAGTGTTGATCATAACTACATTCGTGTTAAGGATGAAAGCACCGGTGAATTTACGATGAACATCAGAGGGGGGAACAACAAGTATGAGGTTGGCTGGATAACTGTTCCCGAAGGAAATGTTTTTGACAATACCACAATTATAACCGACTCGGTTTTTGCTGTCGAAAACCTGTCTGCCGGTAATTATATGCTGGCTTTACGGGATACGGCAAACTGCCCCTATTTTGAAGGAGAGTCGTGGTTTACTCGTGAGATTGAGATCGCTGAACCGGAAAAGGCTTTAAGCATTGCAACCGACAATGTGATTAATGTGAGTTGCAACAAGTATAACGATGGCAGGATAGAAGTTGAAGCTGAAGGAGGCTGGGGGCCTTATTCTTATTCAATTAATGGAAATGAAAGGAACTCTTCAGGCATTTTTGAAGGTCTTCCGGCAGGAGAATATTCAATAGAGGTAACCGATACTGCCGGTGTTTCCATTAATGAATCCTACCGGATTACCGAACCGGATACTTTGAATATCCTGATAGATAATGTACGTGATGCAACTTGCCCACTCTATGCAAACGGTCGGGTTGAGGCAACCACGATCAATGGAATTGATGACGGGAACGGTCTTCATTATCATATTGAGAACATTGATGATCAGTCTGTCATTTTAGGCGAAAAATATGATGACCGGGAATATGATTTTCATGAATTGCCTAAGGGTAATTACGAATTATTTGTTACCGATGCACATAATTGTTTTGCGTCAAAGACTTTCGCTGTTGATGAACCCGATACGGCTATTATCACGTACCGGCACAACTACATTCGGGCAAAAGGTGACAATACGGGAGAAATAGCTTCCGAAATATCGGGCGGAAATGGTGTCTTTGATTACAAATTGTTTAAAACCGGTGATTCCATGCCTTTCTCTGAAGGCCGCACTTCGGGAAACATTGCGGTTGACTCTCTTTTTGCCGGTAGTTATACCTTAATGGTCAGAGATACAGCGGGATGTATTTATGAGGATGAAGAGTGGATGATTCGCCGAATATCAATTGCTGAACCCGATACCGCATTGCATTTCGATATAAAAGAAAACAGGGCGGTGAGTTGCCATGGTTTAGAAGATGGTGTGCTGGAAGTAACTCCGGTTGGCGGATGGGGTCATTATCTGATTCGGATGAATCAGGGAAGCTTTGATGAAACCAGGCTGTTTGATAATCTGGATGCAGATGAATATACCATAACGGTAAGAGACAGTGCCGGTGTTGAGTTTTCGGAGGTGATTACTGTATCAGAGCCCGACACGCTAAGGGCCATATTGGCCAAAAAAACAGATGTTGCTTGTTTCGGCGATAACACCGGCGGGTTCTCTTTGGATATTTCAGGGGGAAATTTGTCTTACCTGATCTCTGTTGACGGTGAAAACTGGGTAGAAGGAAGCAGAATGAGTAATCTTCCGCGGGGATTGTTTGTCCCTCATGTCAAAGATACTTTAGGATGCTCTGTTGTTTTAGATGCTGTTTTTATTGATCAACCCGACAAAATTTCCCTTGTAAAAGATTCTGTTGTAAGGTCCCGATGTTCTAATAACGAGGGAAGCATTTTTGCTTCATTCGAAGGCGGTGTCGGGGAATTTAATTATGAATGGTTTAAAGATTCTCTTTTTTCTGATGGTAATGTTGAGCAGGTGTTGTTGGAAGGAGAAAATATGCATAATATTGACAGCCTTTATTCAGGTCGATATCAGATAATTGTTACGGATGAAAACGAATGTAGCATCCCGTTTGAGTTCTTTGTAGACGATATTTCTGATTTGACCATCGATTCCATCGAAACCAAAGATGTATGGTGCTGGGGCGATAGTAACGGGGAGGCTGTCGCTAATGTCAGCAAAGGCAATCCGCCCTACTATTATACCTGGTCTGAAAATGTAGGCAATTCTTCAGGGACTCTTGCCAGTGACATTCCTGCCGGGGATCATCATTTGCTTGTATCCGATTCCAAAGGTTGCAAGGCCCATCGTGCGTTTTCGATAGGAACTCCTGACAGTGTTTATTTTGATACTTTGTCGTTTAATCATCCATTGTGTCTGGGAGGTCGCAAAGGGAATATTGAGATAGAAGGAACCGGTGGAACTCCCGGGTATACATATCAATGGACTAACGGCGCATCTGCTTCTCGTCTGGATGATCTTGATCCGGGTTCTTATTTAGTGACAATTACCGACAGCCATAATTGTTCGTCAACATTTGCTTTTGATTTGGATTATGAAAGAACTCTGCATCCGTATATTGGCTCCGATACTGTCATTTGTCATTATGATGAACTGATTCTCGACGCAGGAGATTACAGTCGTTTCAACTGGAGTACCGATAATGGTAATGTGGCATCAACCCGAAGGTTAACGATAAATGATCCCGGCAGTTATTATCTGATGGTAGAAGATGCCGACAATTGCCTGGGATTCGACACGCTGACGCTTGATGTGAGTACATTGGAAATAGCTGATCTGACCGTGAACGATGTAACCTGTGCCAATGCTGCTGATGGAAATGCAGCCGTCGAAATAAATTCAAGTGACGAGAATTATTCTGTCATCTGGCCTGACGGGACCGGAGAAAACTCATTTACCGGTCTTTCCGGAGGTAATTACAATGTTCGTGTTGAGAATTCTCTGGGGTGTTTCGATCTTCGGAGTTTTACTGTTTCCGAACCGGAGCCCTTATCATTAATGGCTTCAATTTCTGAGCCTTTATGTTATGGTGTTTTCGACGGGCAAATTGATGTGACAGCCCTGGGAGGGAACGGCGATTACAGATATGTGTGGTTGCATGGCCCGACAACATCATCGCTTAAAAGATTAGATGCCGGGGCATATTCTTTAATTGTATCGGATGAAAAAAATTGTTCCATTACAGATACTTATGAGATAGAATATCAACGCACGTTATATCCGCAACTGGGAGATGATTTAACACTTTGCAGTGAAGCTGCCGGTTATCTGACTCCTGGCAGTTTTGAAGGTTACAGGTGGTTTTTTGAAGGTAAGGAAATAAGTAACGATAGTAGTCTGATAATTGAAGATGCCGGAAGTTACATTGTTGAAGTAAGTGATGAAGACGATTGTCTTGCCTATGATACTGTTGTTGTTAATGAACAGCACTCCGAATTGTTACCTGAATTTCTTATGGCAACCAGTGTGCCATTGGGCGATACCCTTATGATTGTGGATGTTACCACGCCAAAACCTGCCGGATTGGAATGGGCATTTTCGGGTAGTTACGAAATTGTTGAGGAGGGAGACTATTACTGCGAAGTTATTTTTAATGAAGAAGGGATTCATTTTGTAACACTTAGTGCTCTGATGGATCAATGTTTAGGACAGGCAAGGAAACAGATATTGGTAACCCCCGAAGCTCCAAAATCTGAGGGGATAAAGGATGTCGGTGGATCGGCTTCAATATTTAATTCGATGAAGGTATATCCAAACCCGACTGATGAGGTTTTTCGAGTTGATGTTGAACTCAAAGAAGCGGCAAGTATCAATCTTTATCTTGTTCATTTACAAACCGGTCAAATACTGGAAAAAGACAGGTTGTCCGGGTTAAGTAAATACACAAAGGAATATAATATCACGGGTACCGGTCAGTTTGTGGTATTCGTTGAGTGCAGGGGAGAACGCCTGATGCAAAAGGTTATTGTGAAATAGAAGAGCCATTCATGAGTCCACACCTAAAAGTCTTTTTTTGCCAATCTTATTGTTGAAGGAAATTTTTAAATCCTCATTAACAATCAGTTAGCTTCGATTCAAGAATTTCCTGCCCCGGCTTTGACAAAAATAGCTCTTTTAGGAGCAGACTCATTCATAAAAAACTAAAATTCTGTGTTTTTGACCTTAATACAAACAATGCGAAAGATAATTTTTTCAGTTCTTTTTATGTTCGTTTTTTATAATACATACGTTTCTGGCCAGCAGCTTGATAAAATAGGTCAGGAAGGGGAGATAAAAGTTGACGGCGGAATTTCGGTTGATCAGGTTTACCGGGAAAACACCTCGCACTACGGAAATCCCTGGTCGACTGTGGCAACAGGTCGTCTCAACGCTTCTCTATACGGTCTTTCCATTCCAATGTCGTTTACATGGTCAAATGAACAATGGACTTATACACAGCCGTTTAATCAGTTTTCTCTGAGTCCTTCCTATAAGTGGGTAACAATGCACCTGGGGTGGTCTTCGATGAGTTTTTCTCCTTATGGCCTTAGCGGACATAGTTTTGCCGGTGTGGGGATAGAAGCCGCTCCCGCGGATAAGTTTACTTTCAGTGCAATGTATGGTCGATTGCAGAAAGAGCTTCCCGGCGACACCGTAAGGGGCTACGATCCGGCTTACCGCCGAACCGGTACAGGAATAAAAGGCGCTTATAATTTTGACAGAGGGGAAGTAAGTATGTCATTTTTTTATGCTGCCGACGACACACACAAACCGGTTGAGTATATTGACAGCCTGGGTATTACTCCTAAAGAAAACCTGGTTTTCTCCACCCATGTAAATTATAGAATAACAGATAATCTTTCTGTTATTGCAGATGTGGGCATCAGTAATTTAAGTAACGACCGGCGCTATAGCGGTGCTACTGATTTTGATGGTGCAGCGACATCTCGTTATCACGCAGCCAAAACGTCGCTTAGTTATAGTACTTCAATCGGGAGTATCGGAGGAACCGTTGAATATGTGGAACCCGGCTATGAATCGTTAGGTTCGTATTATATGGTTAACGATTTTGTCCATTATACCCTGGATGTCGCCACTTCTCTTTTTCAGGGACGGGTGACGGCAGCAGCGAATGGTGGCATTCGACAAAACAATCTTGATGATCAGAGCGATTCGGATACCAGGGATGTTGTTACCAATATTTCTATTGGGTTTAGCCCGTCGGAGCGATTGATGTTTAATTTGATGTATTCCAATTATTCCAGCTACACTCATATACAAACCCTTTTTGATGAGGTGGAGGCACAAACAGAATATGAGCTGATGGATACACTACGGTTTACGCAAATAAGTGAAAATGCAGGTTTGTCGGCCAACTGGCGGTTGAGTGATTCGGAAAGTGATACTCATGCTTTGATGTTCAATCTGGCTTTGCAGAAAGCATCTCAGTCACAATCCGATGTGCCTGAAAACACCAATACAACTTTTGTTAGTGCATCATCAGGTTATCAATGGTCTGCGAAACCTCAAAATTTATCGCTCGGATTAAACACGAATTACAGCAGAAATAAATCTTCCGACCAGATAAATGAGATGATGGGGCCGGTTTTGAGTATCCGAAAGTCCTTTTTTGAAAAAATATTGCAATCATCCCTTTCGGCAGCGTGGAATGGGACATACGTCGACGGAGAATCATCCGGAAGTGTATTCACTACAAGATTGAGTCAGTCCTGTACTTTGAAAAAGAAACACCGGTTTTCCTTGTCTGGAACCTATAACAACAGAAAAATAGATGGAAGTAACAAACAATATTATACAATTTCATTCCGGTACAGCTATAATTTTTCCTGGCCGGGGAAAGATACAAACTATGGGCAATGATCAATGATCAATTACCAATGACCAATGACTAATGATCAATGTGTGCGGTAAAAAAAGCATATTTTTTTCAAAATCATGGCGTTTAAAATTTTTGCACCGGAATTAACTCATTGTTAATGAGGATGTAAAAATTTAAAACAACACAGAGTCTGGCAACAAAGATGCTTTTTAGACCGGGCTCAATGAGCAATTACGAGTTTATGAACATCCAATAACTAAACACCAACCTATGAGAAACCGGTTATATATACTTTCATTTTTTGTTTTTCTTATTTCAACGGCAGTGGGCCAGGTTCATTACCCCATCCGTACCTATACCACCGTTAATCCGCCTGCACCCTGGTCGCTTGATGGTTTTGTTTCAATGCCGGGGAAGTTGAATCTTCAGGTGGTTGTTGATGATATTTCTTTGCAGGAACATCCTGTAAAACTGAGACTTTCAATTAAAGGAAACGGTATTCACATCTATACAAGACCCGATTATACTCCCGAGCCACTTTATCTTGATGGCGGGCTCACGGAAATACTTACCGGAGACGATCTGAGCGGGCTTTTCAATCCTCAATCTCTTATTTTTGAGGGATACAGTAAAAACCAGTACCGGCACAATGGTCGTCTGCCGGAAGGTGTTTATCGCATAGGATTCGATGTTCTCGATTATCATCGTGATGTGGTCATATCACGTTCTTTCCCGGCTCTTGTGATGATGTATCTGATACAGGCACCCCGTCTGGTTACACCCCGCGAAACGGAAGAAATCGATCCTGCCATGATGCCTGCAGTAAGGTTTTCCTGGATGACACAGGGAATTACCAATCCGCTTGCCGATGTTTTTTACAGGTTCAGGATATGGGAAATACGACCGGAGGGACGGGCAGCAGAAGAGATTATCCGAAGTTCAAGACCCTTGTTTCAGACCGAAACCCAACAGCGTTTTCTTCTTTATGATGCTACTCTCCCGGCTCTTGAATCAGGCCGTGAATATGCCTGGGAAGTAGAAGCCGTTGACAGGGCAGGAGAAGTTCTTTTTAAGAATGATGGAAAATCGGAGGTTTCTACTTTCAGATATGGACAAAAATGTCCTGTGCCATCTCCGTATATTACCGGCGTTACTTTTAATTCTGCTTCATTGCGGTGGAATTACGATTCGTCGGTGGGGCTTTATCATATTTTGCTCCGTAAAGAAGGAGAGGAGCAATGGGAGGAACTGACAACATCATCGGCGACTTACAAAATCCCGAACCTGTCGGAGTTTACACGCTATGAAATTAAAGTGAAGAGCATTTGTGATGATTGCGAAAGCGATGAAAGCGATGTGGTAAGGTTTAGAACCAACCGGAATGTAAATTATTCGTGTGGCACAGGTAGTGGAAACTTCGACCTCTCGAACCGAAACCCGCTTCCCGAACTACATCGTTTCGATACATTTAAAGCAGCCGATTTCCTTGTTGAAGTGGAGTCTGGTGAAGGAGGCAATGGAAGATTCAGCGGTGAAGGTTTGCTCATGGTGCCCTGGCTGAACTTTGTTAAGTTTAAAGTGCTTTTCGAAGATATTTCAATTAATACCGATTATCGGATGATCGACGGGGAGGTGACGCTTGTCTTTAATGAGGAAACAGGGATGGTGCTGAGTGAAGACGACTTTACCAAAGATCCGACGCAAACCCCGGATTATCAGGATGTAGATGTGGACGAGGCATTGAAAGAAGGAACCGATCGCCAGGTGTCTGTTGAAGGTGAAGTGGAAGATATTTCCATTGATGGTAATGAGATAACCGTAACAACGAAAGACGGAAAAACACAAACCATTTTGGCAAATGACAACGAAACGGTGGGTATATCTCCATCGGGCGGCGATCAGGCTTATGTTGCCGATACTTCTTCGGGCCGTGTATACAGC
>NZ_AHZV01000219.1 GCF_000250735.1 Anaerophaga thermohalophila str. Valhall | reverse complement strand
CCATTATGGAAGCAACCGAACTATCCAATGTAGCAAAGGCAGAAGCTATTAGTGAGGCGACTAACCTTTTCAATACAGCGCGGGAAGAAGCTATTGCAGAAGCCATCACCATAGCTTCCAATTCAAAAGAAGAGGCAATTGAAGAGTCTAAGAATTATGTAGATGCAAAAATGGATGATGTAAATCTGGTATTGGAAACCATGCAACCAGATGAATTTGGCAATATTGGAGTCGGTGTAACATCTCCTCAGGCGAAATTTGATGTGAATGGTGATATTCGAGCTACAGAGATAAGAGTCGAAGCCAATGGAAATACTGCCGATTTTGTGTTTGATGAAAATTATGATCTGAAAGAACTGGAGGAAGTGGAAGCATTTATTAAAAAGAATAACCACCTCCCGGATATTCCCAGTGCCGAAGAACTGGAAGCGTCAGGTGTTAACCTGGCAGAGATGAACAAGTTGCTGTTGCAGAAAATTGAGGAGTTGACGTTGTATGTGATAGAAAAAAATAAGGATGTCGAAGAATTAGAACTGAAATTCAACAATCAGAAAGATATAATTGAGCATTTACATAGCAGACTTTTACAAATTGAGGAAATTTTCGAGACAAAATAATATATCACAACATAATGAAAAGCATAATAGTAATAGCGATCGGATTCCTTTTGCATTTCAGTATGATAGCGCAAAATAGAGCTCAGGTTCCTTACTCAATGAATTTTGAGAATCATACGTATTTCTTTGAACTTGATAACTGGACTGTGGAACGGGAATCATCAGGAGGATATAATGAAATTATTAATACTGATGATTCTTATTATTCAGCAGCTGATGCTTATGAAGGAACATCGTCTTTAATGATTTGGAGTGATATTATTCCGGGAATTGGTTATGGCGTTCTGCACGTAATAATGGACGCAACTTTAAAAATAGATTTATCAGGCGATGATGTAATTTTCTTAAAAGGTGCATGGAAAGGAATTTATCAGGAAGAAGGCATGTATTGTATACAAGATGTTTCTGATTTTATAGATGATGAAAATGAAGGCATATTCATATCAGATGATGATGGGGAGACTTATGTGAAAATTATGGGATTTTCCGGATTTGGAGAATGGAATGAATACGACATAAATCTTCATAGACTTTCCAAACAGCATGGTTTTCAGCTAAATGATAAAAACAGAATAAAATTTCAATATCACTGTGCCTGGGGAGAAGAAGAACTTACCGGTTGCTCATTTAGGAAATATCTTTTTATTGATGATATTTCTGTTTACAAAGTCCCGGGAGATACCGGCAATGGGGAAGATGGATATAAAGTAGTCTTTCTGTATGATAAAGCGGGAAACAGAACCGGACACTATGTTGAAATTCTACTCGAGAACAAATCGGCTTCAAGAAATGATGAAAATCCTGATCCATTTAAAGAATATAATGGTGAAGATGAAGTCTTTGTTTATCCGAATCCCACGAAAGGAGAAATTTATATAGGCATTCAAGGAGACAAGGACGAGATTAATTACCAATACAATTTCTTCAACCTTCAGGGGAAATTACTCCTGAATGGCAGAATAGAGGCTTATGGTAAGTTTCCTTTAAGTATGAATAGACTCGAACCGGGAATGTATATTTTGCTGTTAAAAAGTTCTCAAAAAGAATTGAGATATAAAATTATTAAGGAGTAATTCATTATTCTTCAAAATTAATTCCACCCTTACTGTTATGAATAAACTTTATTTACCCATAATCATTATCATATTTTCATTCTTTTTTATGAATGATATCGACAGCCAGAAACCAGCTGTTAGTTTTCTTCTTAATACAAATGAAACTGGCACACGTAAATATATAGCCCGCGATTCTATTGTATTATCAGATGGATTTAGCTATAAAGCTTCAGGGAATAACTATTTTTCTGCTAAAGTGGATCCGTTTTTACTTTTCCCTCCTTCAGATAAGACCTATAAAACACCTGAAGGTGAATTTACAGAAAATAAAAACGAGGGAAGTGTTGTAGGAAGCATTCCCGGAAATTTCAATGTTGGAGCCTCAGGTGCTGCAAGCTATCAAATACCGATTGAATGTCCTCCCGGAATTAAAGGGATGAAGCCTTCTTTAAGCTTGGTATATAATAGTCAGGCCGGTGTAGGAATAGGAAGTTTGAATTTTTCATTGGGCGGTATTTCATGTATAGAAAGAGTAAATCATAGCTATTGTTATGATTCAGATAGTCATCCCGTTTCTTTCGACGGAAATGATAAGTTTGCAATGAATGGCAAAAGATTGATGCTAATTTCTGGCTCTTATGGCAAAGATGGGGCTGTTTATGGCTTTGAAATTGAAGATTATTCACGCATCACATCAAAAGGAAACTCAGGAGACGGGCCCGCTTGGTTTGAAGTTGAGACCAAGGATGGGAAAATATTGGAATTTGGAAGAACTTCAGATTCCAGAATGACCTTATCAGACAATGCAGGAATTTATAAATGGTACCTCAATAAAGTTAAAGACAGAAATGGCAATTATATCAGATACTTTTATGATTCAAAGGAAGATGGAGAAACCTGGATATCCAAAATTGAATATACGGGGAATGAAAATACGGGTAAGTCTCCTGCATGTAATATAGAATTTGAATATTACTCATTGGAGAACATGGGATTAACATCAGGAATTTTACCAAAGTTTATTGCCGGAAATGAGTTGAAAAAGGAGAAATATCTAAAGGAAATAGTAACTAAAAGTTCAAAAGAGTATCGCAGATATAAACTAAATTATGCCATAAATTCTTTGAAAACCCCCTTACTTTACAAAATTGAAGTCCAAAACAGGAATGGAGAAAAATTACCGGAAACGGTATTTGAATGGGGAAATATTTTTCCCGAAACCAGACCTATTCCGGACATAAATGGTAAGGCATTGGTGTGTGGAGACTTTACCGGAGATGGTAAAGACAACATTGCAAAAGTGGATTATGATACAAATACAGAAAAGTATTGGTTGAGCATTTTTAGTTTAGGTAAGGATTCCTGGTATGAAGTAGAAAATACCGAAATTATTCCTCCCAATGGGTATAATATTTTGGATCCAGTGTTTTTGTATAATTGTGGAGATTTCAACAATGATGGGGCGGATGATTTGGTGGTCAATTTGAAAATATCCTCAACCCCGACGTGGGCCACATATACGGTGGATGGGAAAACTCTTGAGATGAATGTTATTAATATTAAACAGAAGATAATGCGACCACCGATTTTAGGGGATTTTGATGGGGATGGATACAATGGCTCTATTCTTACTACTGAAACCAATATTTTCTTACTAAAAAATCAGCGAAAAAATGAACTCTCATTAAGTGACAATTTGCTATTGTCTACTATAAAAAGTGTCTATCCGGGAGATTTCAACGGAGATGGAAAAACAGATATATTATTAAGGCGAGATAATGATTTAAGGATTTATTCTTTAGATGATACTCGTTTGAAATTGAAAAGAATAATTGATTTAAGTGTCGAGAAATGTTTCGTTGGGGATTTAAATAATGATGGTGTCACCGATATAGTTTCAAAAACCGAGACCCTAACTGCCTTTTATATTTCAGACTTTGACATAGTAAATACTATAAATGGCCTTCCGGATTTCTCCCTATCTGTCCCTCACAGGTATTCGAAAGGCGGATTTTATAAAACTTCAGAGCCTGTTTCAGTGTCGAATGTCGATGTTGTTAATTTTTCACCAAATCAAAGAAGCGGTATATTACTTACTGGTGTTGTTTACGCTGATTACCTGGCTTCACTTGATGTAATGAGTTATACAAGCTGGCTTTCACAAGAATATCCTTTTGGTCCTCCACCTGATGATCCGGAATTTTTATGGAATGAATATTCAGGTTATGTTGACAATGAAAGAAAAGAATGGGACGCCGAAATTGAGGAACTAAAATCTGACCTCCGGGAACAAGGCCTTCTTTATAACATTATTAAAAACGATATAAGACCAGATGTCCGGCAATATTCATATACATTAAGGGTTTATCATCAAGGTTTTAATTACTTACAGAGAAGTCCCGCAAATGTTAATAATTGGATTGTCCAGAGAGAAGAAAGAAGAAATTTTTCTTTTGAGGATATTGAAAATATATTTCTTGCAGATTTTAGAGGAACCGGCAGAAAGTATTTAACTCTTAAATATAAAAACTCGGATACGAAGGAGACAATGACTCGAATTCACTTTCATGACGTCTCAAATTCACTTGCCGTCAAAACCATTAGAAAAGGAATGGATAATACCTATCAGATTCATTATGGCCCATTGATTAGTAAAAATATTTATGGTTTATCGGATAACCCTTTGTATTCGAAGGAAAACAATGCATCTTATCCCATTTCTGACTTTGCCGGTGGTATTCAGGTGGTTTCTTCCGTTGATTTTCCTAACGGAGACAAGCAAAGCTATTTTTACAGAGGGGCAAAAGTTCATCTGGGTGGCAAAGGCTTCTTAGGGTTTAAAAAGGTAATATCCAAAAGTTCCAGGTTGGACATTGAAACAGAAAGTCAGTATTCTTTGGTGGAAAATTTGAATATTCTTGTTCCTTACAAGAAGGTGAAAAGCCTGGCAGGCTACCCAAAAACGCCAATTGAAACAACAACCTTTTTGTTTTCCGTTTTATCTGCAGAAGATGGACACAACAGGTATATTTTGAGATCTGATGAACAAAAAGTGAAAGACCATTTAAACAATACCACTAAAACTATAGATTACGAAACCTATGATGATGATGGTAACCTTACAAAAAAAACAATTAATTATGGTGGAGGAATATCTGTAACAGAGCAAACTACACTTTTTCTAAAAAAGGGAAGTCTTTTTAAAAACAAACCATCCGATTTAATAGTAACCAAAAGAAACAGTTCAGGTGTCCATAAAAGAAAAACAACCTTCGAGTATGATTCAAATGGTAACATTACTCAAAAGACTGTTGATCCGGGAGATGAGAATGAGTTGATAACTCGCTTTAGAGATTATAACGGCTTTGGTTATCCCGAAACAATCGAAACTGAAGCTAATGGAGAAAGTAGGATAATAGAAATAGAATACACTCCATCAAGCCGTTTTATTAGTAAAAAATCCGATATATCAAAAGGAACTTTTGTAAAGTACGGGTATAATGAAAATACAGGATTACCTGAGTACAAAATAGATGAACGAGATCGTAAAACAACTTATGAATATGATGGATTTGGACGACTTGTTAATACAACTTTTCCAAACGGTGTTCATAAAGTGAATGTCTTACAATGGGCTGGGAGTGATGGCCCTGATAATGCATATTATTATACGTATCAGGAAACTAACGGGCAAACTCCGGTATGGACATGGTATGACCGATTAGGGCGAAAGCGCCGTGTTGATTATTTCGGTTTACATAGCAATAAAAAGATATCGGTTTTAACAAAATACGATACGAAAGGCCAGGTAAATTATGAATCACTTCCCTATTTTACGGAAGGGGATGCTACTGATGGAAGTTCTTTCGATTATGATGATTTCGGCCGGTTAATTGCCCAAACCGGACCGCAGAATATTACTACTAATATTGAATATTCTCCGTTGAAGACGAAAATAAGTTCTCCGGAAGGAGTGAAAGAGGAATCATTTAATTCTGCAAGACAGTTGACTAATAGCAGAATAAATGGAAAGTCAGTAGAATTTGTATATTGGCCATCGGGACAGACGAAAACTGCAACACCCGAAGGGGGAGAGTCCGTTCAATACACTTATAATTTGCAGGGTTATTGTAAAAAAGTCATTGATCCCGATGCCGGTGTAATAGAGAAAACATTTAACGGGTTTGGAGAACTGATCGAAGAAATCCAGAGTATTCATAATTCCGGAAACTCCGAGGTTATTACCTCCTATAACTATGAAAAGGGAGGGCTGATTAATTATATTGATGTTAATGGGCAAATAACTGATTATGAATATGACGATTACAACAGGATTGAAAAGGTTATCCTTGATGGCCAGCATTCCCGGTCGTTTGAGTATGATGATTATGACAGAATTATAAAACAAACAGAAACCATTGAAGGAAATAAAACATTTATATCAGAGAAAAGCTATGACAAATATGGCCGGTTGACAAAAGAAATTTATCCCACCGGCTATAGTATTTCCAGAAGCTATAATAAATATGGAGTCCCGAAAAATATTTCTGACAACAACGGAAAGATGATTTGGGAAGCAATTGATGAGAATCCCGGAGGACAACTAACAAAAGTCAAAAAAGGTGAAATGGAAGTTAGTTACACATTTGACAACAGGGGATTTCCAGAATCCATTAAATCAAATACCATTATTGACCGTAATTATAACTTTACTCAGGCTGGTAACCTGGAGTACATTACAGATAATTTAACCGGTCAAAAAGAAAAATTTAGTTATGACGGCCAAAATCGATTAACAGACTGGTTGACATACAAGGACGATAATTTGGTAAACACAAGTTATATTGCTTATGACCTTAATACGGGAACTATTACGAACAAAACCGGAATAGGCTACGAAATGGTATATGGAGAAAATGATCAAGGTCCTCATGCCCTTACATCAATAAAGGGGAAACCGTCTGCCATCTCGACAGATCAAAGAGAAATACATTATACTGATTTTTCGAAGGTTGAGAAAATAATAGAAGGTGAAAAAGAGCTAAATATAACGTATGGGGTGAATAACCAACGGGTGAAAATGACATATAGTGATACCGAAAAGTCCTTTACCCGGTATTATCAACCCAATTTTGAAGAAGAGATAAGTGGCAAGAATTTCCGTAGAATTCATTATATTAGCGCTGGAGATGGACTTGCAGCTATTTATGTGCAAAGCGGGAATAAGTATAATCTGTATTATGCCTATACCGATCATTTGGGATCGCTGGTAGCCATAGCTGATGAAGACGGTAATGTTGTTGAACGTTTTGCTTACGATCCCTGGGGAAATCGCCGCAATCCTGATGACTGGACACAAAGAATTACAACACCTGTAAGTGGTATCACCGGCCGTGGCTATACCATGCATGAGCATTTGGATGCATTTGGCTATATTAATATGAACGGGCGGGTATACGATCCATTAACCTCACGATTCCTAAGCCCAGACCCTTATATCCAGGCACACGGACAATGGCTTAATTATGACAGATACGCTTATTGCATGAATAATCCGATGATTTATATTGACCCAAGTGGATATAACGTGTTTGATAAATTTTTTAATTGGGTCGGAGAAGGAGTCAGCAATGCCTGGAACTGGTTCTGGGATAAAGGAGACCAATTTGCCAATTGGGCCGCCCAAACAGACTGGTTTCCTTCATCGGGCGGAGCAGGTATCAACAGTACCGGAGAAACCTGGCATTATATCGGAAACAGTGGAAATATTTATCACAACCAGTTAGGGAATAATTATGAAGGAATAGTGAATACTGCGATAGGCGATGCATTGAATCGAGAAGCGTATGTGAGTGGGAATTCTTCGTTAGCGGATGTTGCCAGTTCGCAAGGAGGCGATGGTTGGCATCCACCAATGGCAATTGATGATGTTGGAAATGCAGCTAGTTACGCTTCGGGCGCAATTGGCCTAACCCAAATAGGAATGTTAGAATATCGAATGGCTCTACCCTTATCCAGCAAAATAGGAACATTTGGAAGGTTTAGCTCAACATATAGCAGTCTTGGAAGGTTTGGTGGTAGACTTGGAACAGCGGGAGCATTAGTAGGCGTAGGTTACAATATCAACGCTCTAAGTACGGGAGAGATTGGAACTGGAAGATTTGTTTATAGAACGGGTTCAATTGGGGCTTCCATTGGTGTGGGTGCTGCAATTGGTGGTCCGTGGGGAGCTGTTGGAGGAGCTGCTGTAGGTGGAATATCAACAGGCTTTGAATATATTTACGATAATATGTTGGTTCCTTTAGGAAATGAAATTCAGTATCAGATTTGGAACTTTGAAAATGCAATAAAAAATGGGTGGTATCCAGGGAGATAAAGTATTATCAATTACAATTCGTAATCATTTTTCAGCTTTACAGTCCTTATTTTTCCTAGCGACTATATTGATTGTTATTTTATATTTTTTTGATTTTGATAGAGGAATGACAATAGCATTTGCAATTGGTTTGAGTATAGATGCAATAACATCACTATACTTGCATTTAGAATACTTGTCCAAGAACAAAGGCGAAGAATACGAAGTTAGAGATACTGAATTAATCAGGCGAAAAGACGGTAAAGAAACGATTTACAAGAATGATGAAATAGAAAAGGTAATCGTTTATTTGTCGCCAGCACTATACAAAAACAGCAACTTTCATTTTTTGGCAATAGAGGGCTATCATTATGCGGTGGTAAAACTCAAAACAGGCGAAGAATTAATTTTAACCTGTTTGCTTGCCCCAAGAATAGATAAGTCTTTAAAGCAAATGCGGGGAGTATTGTTTGAGAAGCGAAAACGATTATTTTGTAACATATGATAAAAAGCCCGGCAAGTCCGGGCTTTTTTATTGGTTAGAAAGACCTTGCACCGTAGTTTTGAAAATAAAAGAATCCAAAAACTCTTTAAGCAACGATTTTTTATCTTCCGGCATTTTATCAATCTTCTTGAATTGAATAAGCAGTTCCTGGTCATGAATCTCATTGGCCGCCTTATCTTCAATAGTACCATTCATCAAGAAATCCGGAGAAAGCTCCAAAGCCTGGGCAATCCTGTTTAAAACAGCCGATGATGGAACGGCTTCGCCTCTTTCATACTTCCCGATATTTGTATAATGGACATTAGCAATCTCGGCCAATTTTTGCTGGGATAGCTTTTTGTTTTTCCTGCCTTCTTTAATCCTGTTAGCAAGTGAGCTCATTTTAAATTAAAATTAATTTATTAACAGTGCAAATATACTGAAAACGCTACAATTTAGCCCCATATTTTAAAGCGATTGTTAGATTATGGCGACTGGTCTTTTTGTAAATAAAGTGTAAAATATATTTTTGTAGTGAAATCACTATAAAAATAATTTATCAACAATGGAAAATAAGACCCAAAAACAGACAAGGATTTTAACCATCCAGAGCGATACCTGGGGAAATCTGTCAGGAAATACAAACACGTAACAGGTTTGCGCAAGCTGGGCTATTGGTACAGGAGGCTGAAAAGCAAAATACGGGAATTGGGACAGGTCGAGAAATCCGGAGGTAAAGGCAAGGAAGAACGATTACTGCAGGCTGCACCTGATTATCTGGATACAGCATGCTTGTTTTTGGATAAGTAAAAGAAAGAGAAACCGAAACTTCCCCTGTGCGATATGCGTGATTTTGAGTTACACCTGGAACTGAAATATTATCAATCCATGCTGGAGAAACCTATTGATTTGGTATAGCGTCGGATTATCAAGGGGAACCCATACCACATGGAGAAAAGCTATTTTCCATCTTTGAAACCTATTCCGAATGGATTACGAAATGCAAATAAAATTCGGGGGGGTGTATTACGCTTTACTGTTTCGGATGTCCCATGCTTCCGAAAAAAATTCCAATTCATATCGCGTACTTTTTCGGAAAGCATTTACCATTTCATACCTTTGGCTTGTGGTTGAATCATTCATAATATTCTCTACAATGTGAAGATATTTATCAACATAATTACCATATACATCTCCGGCGTAAGTGTCCAGCCATTTTTGGTATGGATTATTCTTCACCCCATTTTGCCGGATACGAATTCCGTTTTCATGATAAACCAAAAAGCAGGGGAGAAGTGCTGCAATTGCTGTCGAATATGCGCCCGACAGACTTATTTCTGTCAGCCAGGCTGTGTATCTGCGACAAGTATTCGACATTTTGTCTGCTTTTTTTATCTGAAAAACAGGGAATAACTCATTGTGTAAAGCTCGTTCGATGTCCAGACCGTCTTTGGCCATAGCCAGGAAAAAAGAAAATTCTTCATCAGAATCGGCTCTTCCGGCAAGAATGGCGAATGCCCTGGCATCTTGTCGGATATAAAGCATATCCTGGGCCAGGTAATGTCGGAAACAGTTTTCGGGCAATGTGCCATCTGACAATCCTCTGCAAAAAGGATGATCAAAAATTTGGTCGATGATATCCTTTGCGTTTTCCCATAAAGAGGCTGTATTACTGCCGGCAGGGGGGGTGTAATTAGGCATTAGTGGATAGTTATTAGGCATTAGTTATTAGGCATTAGGCGCTCAGGGTATAAAATTAACCAACATTTTGTTTAAGTTGACTAAATTTCCTGTAGTAGCTTTTTCCCAGACTTGTACTGAAAAAACATAGTGTCTTACGCCTGATATTAGTGTTTTTTATGCAAAATTAATGCTCTGTCACCGCTCCGCGGTTAATTGTTAATGACTTTATTGGTAACGTTACCGCTCTGTCACCGCTCCGCGGTTTTAGTATTGCCAACCCTATAACAGCAGTTAATAGCCGCGGAGCGGCGACAAAACGGTTGAATTATGTAATATGAAAAACAAAAAGCTGCGGAGCGGCAACAAATAATATATAAATTTGATTGGTTCCGGCTTATTCAGGTTAGGAACACATGTTTGAAAAAGTTTTACCGATAATCGAATTTTACATCTGACAATCTTTTACTATTTCCACCAATCATAAAAATGATGCACCGGGCCGTGACCATGTCCGATTTGATAATCAGCTCCGGTTTGAATAGCATGTGTAATATAGTTTTTCCCATTCCGGATGGCAGTCCTAAGATCATCGCCACGTGCAAGAAAGGATGCTATAGCCGACGAAAGGGTGCAACCTGTGCCATGTGTATTTTGGGTCTGAACACGCTGCGATTCCAGAGAAATTACTTCATCGTTTTCTGCATCAAAGAAGACATCTTTCAGTGCCTCATCGCTCAGGTGTCCTGCTTTCAGCATTACCGAAACCTTTTGGTTGTAAGACAGGCTTCGTGCTGCAAGAGGTAGATCAGACTGACTTGTTATTGCCTTGCCAAACAGGATAGAGGCCTCGGGAATATTTGGAGTGATGACCCTTGCTAACGGGAGCAGTATGGTTTTCAGTGCACTGATGGCATCGTCCTGCAAAAGCTTATCACCCGATGTGGCCACCATAACCGGGTCAATTACCAGATTTCTTATCTTATACTGTTTTATTTTAGCAGCAATAAGTTCAATAATTTCTTTCGAATGCAACATTCCGATTTTTACTGCATCGGCACCAATATCGGTCATCACGGCATCCAGTTGCTTCTCAATGGTTGATAACTGCACCGGAAAAATATCGGTAACGCCTTTTGTATTTTGAGCTGTAACAGCAGTTATTACAGACA
>NZ_AHZV01000220.1 GCF_000250735.1 Anaerophaga thermohalophila str. Valhall | reverse complement strand
TCGTAATAGATAATTTATAAATAATGCAGGTTAGATATAAGATGTTAGATGATTCGTAATATGCTTATAAACTGAATTCTTTACCTTTGGGAAAATTTGAAAAGTAATATCCGCCCTTTTGTCGGTTGTTCCTGTTAAGAATTATGATTTAGCTGAAGAATGTCGTTTCTTCAACCTGTCATCTTAACATCTACACATCGTTAAAGGGCTCCTAACTTTACGAAACAATGAAGAGAGACAACAAAATTTTTGAACTGATCGAAAAAGAGCATCAGCGCCAGCTCAACGGCATAGAGCTGATTGCATCAGAAAATTTTGTGAGCGACCAGGTTATGGATGCCATGGGCTCATGTATGACCAACAAGTATGCCGAGGGTTTGCCCGGAAAACGCTATTACGGAGGTTGCCAGGTGGTAGATGAGAGCGAAACGCTTGCAATCGAACGCCTGAAAAAGCTGTTCGATGCCGAATGGGCCAACGTTCAACCTCACAGTGGTGCACAGGCAAACATGGCAGTGCTGATGACGGTATTGAATCCGGGCGACAAGTTTCTTGGTCTTGATCTGGCCCACGGCGGTCATCTCTCGCACGGCTCACCGGTCAACAGTTCCGGAAAACTTTATGTGCCCGTTGCATATGGGGTAAAAGAAGATACCGGAATGGTTGATTACGATATGATGGAGAAACTTGCCCTGGAACATAAGCCAAAACTAATTATCGGGGGTGCTTCAGCATATTCGCGCGACTGGGACTATGAGCGTATGCGCACCATTGCCGACAAAGTTGGCGCCATCCTCATGATTGATATGGCACACCCTGCCGGACTGATTGCTGCCGGTCTGCTGAAAAACCCGGTAAAATATGCTCATATTGTTACATCAACCACCCATAAAACTCTACGTGGGCCCCGTGGCGGTATTATCCTGATGGGAAAAGACTTTGACAATCCAATGGGCATCAAGACCAAAAAGGGTGAAATCAGAAAAATGTCTTCTTTACTCGACTCAGCTGTATTCCCCGGTATTCAGGGCGGCCCTCTTGAACATATCATTGCAGCAAAAGCGGTGTCGTTCTTCGAAGCATTGCAGCCCGAATACAAAGAATATCAAAAGCAGGTAAAGAAAAATGCCCGGAAAATGGCGGAATGCTTTATTGAAAAAGGCTACAAAGTGATCTCGGGCGGAACCGACAATCACAGTATGCTTATCGATTTGCGCACCAAATTTCCCGAACTGACCGGTAAAAAGGCCGAAAACACGCTTGTGCTTGCCGATATTACCATCAACAAAAACATGGTTCCTTTCGACGACCGGTCTCCGTTTCAGACTTCGGGGATTCGGGTTGGCACAGCTGCCATCACCACCCGCGGACTAAAAGAAGAGCACATCGGGCCGGTTGTGGACCTTATTGACGAAGTGCTTAGTAATCCCGACAGTGAAGACACCATTACTTCGGTTCGCAGCAAAGTAAACCAAATGATGAAAGATTTCCCCATCTTTGCCCAATAGATGGAAATAACAGACGTCGTCATATTGATTTTGGCCGGTCTGGCTGCCGGAATCATAAATACATTAGCGGGGAGTGGTTCACTGATAACCCTCCCCCTTTTGATGTTTATGGGGCTTCCGCCTGCAGTTGCCAACGGTACCAACCGGATTGGCGTGGTTGTACAAAACATTGTGGCAACGGGAAATTTTATCCGGCAAAAGGAACTCAGCCCTAAAAAAGAATGGTCGCTGGTTGTCCCAACGCTTTTCGGTTCGTTGGCTGGTGCCCTGATAGCGGTTGAAATCAATGAGGATTTTCTTAACTACTTTATAGGCGGACTGCTGGTTGCCATGTTTTTTATAATCCTGTTAAAACCAACCAGTTGGATAAAAGGGAAGGCAGGAGAAATAAAAACAACAAAGTCCCGGATTATTAACAGTTTAATTTTCTTTTTTATCGGCATATACGGTGGCTTTATTCAGGCCGGAGTAGGCCTGTTTTTGCTGGCAGGACTGGTACTGAGCGCGGGATACAACCTGGTGAAAGCAAACGCTGTAAAAGTATTTATGGTGCTTTCTTTTACTATTGTTGCATTGATTGTTTTTTTACTGGCCGGTCAAATTGTCTGGAGCTATGGTCTCCTTCTGGCTGTCGGAAATGCAGCCGGCGCATGGATTGCTTCGAAATATGCCGGCAGAATCGGAGCTAAAAACATCAGGTATATTCTTCTGGCAGTTGTGCTCTTCTCGGGACTTAAAGTATTGGGAGTGTTTTAGATAAATAATACTTTTATTTCAAATCAAAATGATAAGTAATTGTCCCCTTTTGATAGGCGGGTGCATCAGAATCACTGTTGAAACGGGCTTTTAATGCAGCCTGACGGGCTACACGCCACAGGTAAGAATTCTGGGTGGTAGTACCTCTTAAAATTGGTTCGGCACTTACAACATTACCATTCCGGTCAACCGTTATTTCAACAACCACAATTCCTTCTTCCTGGATATTGTATTCAGGCTTAGGAAGAGCACCACTCAATGAGCGGCCACTGAGATCAAAGCCGGTTCCAGTATTTCCTTTTCCGGAGCCATCGTAATTGCCGGCACCCGGTTCACCCGAAAGAGCACCCTGGTTTCCTGAATCGCCGGTTTCGCCCTGAGAAGAACCGGTACCATCGGTTTTACTGAATGCATTGGTGACATTATTGCGGGCTTCCTGAGCTTTACGCTCCATCTCTTCCTGGCGCTTCCGTTCTTCTTCCGATCTTCGTTGACGTTCCAGTTCCTCCTGACGTTGACGTTCTTCTTCTATTCTTTTCTGACGCTCTATCTCTTCCTGACGCTTTCGCTCTTCTTCCAGTCTTTTCTTTTCGGCCTCCTGTTTCGCTTTCTCTTCTTCACTAATGGAAGGTGCTTCTTCAAAATCCTGAGTGTTAACAGACTCTTCAGATGCCTCCGGTGTCGTTGCGGGTGGCGGACTGACAGGTTCGGGCTGAGCGGATGGCTGTGTATTCTGTTCTCCCGACGGCTCATTACGAATAGGCTCGGTTGCCCCCATTCCGACAGGTGAGTCACCAAAATCGACCAATATCCCTTCCTCTTCTCGCGGAATACTGGACAATCCCAGTACCATGAGAAGAATCAGAATTACCACATGAAAGATGGTAGTTCCGATTACACCTGCTTGTTTGTCTTTTTTTGTCCGATCGGTCATTTTTGTTGCTTTATTTGTCTTCCAGAAACAAATCCATCAATTTTTTCTCTATCTCATTTACAGTCTTTTTGCTTATAACTCCCAATTTTCTTCTAATTAGAGATTTAGGGATAGTAACAACTTTGTGTAACCTAATAACCGAATCTACAGCTAAACCTGATCCCTTCCACTCTTCCGATCCCTTCTTGATAACAATATCACTTTCAACTAAATCAACTGGTATCTTACTTGAAATAAATGCAATAATAACATGCTTATATCTTCCAATTTCAGAAGTAAGACATAATGCAGGCCTCACTTTTGAATCAGATAAATCGTCAAATGGAAAAGGAACAAGAACTATAGAATTTTTAATCATCTAACGGCTCCCCATCATTAACGGTATAAATATCCTCTGATTCATCTGCCAGGTATTCAAAAGCCGGATTATGTGATACCGATTTCATCCATAATGATTCCTCATCATCTAACTTGTCTTCTTCATCCAGTAAAATTAAAACTCTTACTTTTCTATTGGACTTATGAACAGGGTAATCGATCTTAAGATTCCCCTGTCGATCTGTTTTTGATTTGATTTCGATTGCCTTCATATCTCATCTTTTGATTAATTCATTCATCCAGGCAAAACTATTGACTATAAAAAATGAATCGTTAGTATAATTCCAATGATGCTTTTTGCTTTTCATTGGACTGAATCAGGCATAAAATAAACTGTCTTTTCTATGATTCAGGATACCTGTCACCTGGCCCGTGTTGCCAGTATCAACTTATATTTATTGCGTTTAGCAATGTTCATCACCTTCACCACTTCCTTCATTGGTACATTCTCATCCACATGGAGCGAGATGTATATTTCGGGATTTTGCCCGACTTTTTCTCTCAACAACGGCTCAATCTGGCTAAAACTGACTCTCTGGTTTTCGACGTAATAATCCAGATTACGTGTAATGGAGACAGTTGTTAAAGGTTTGGCCGCTGTCTGGTTAGGACTTTGAGGTAACAACAATTTTAATGCCGTAGGATGTACCAACGTGGATGTGATCATAAAAAAGATCAGCAGAAGAAACACCACGTCGGTCATTGACGACATACTGAATGTTGGATTTATCTTACTTCTTGACTTTAAAGCCATTTTCTTGCATTGTTTCCGTTAATCAATAAGCAGCCTCCCCGGGTACTGCAACATATATTCAAACCGCTATCCGGCCGGTTCGTTAAGAAGGTCCATAAATTCCATGGTGCGGGCCTCCATCTTAAAAATAACATTTTCAACCCTGGCTACAAGCCAATTGTAAGCAAAATAGGCAATAATTCCCACAATCAGACCGGTAACAGTAGTAACCAGGGCGGTATAGATACCTCCGGCCAGCAAATCTACTTCAATGTTACTTCCGGCATTAGACATTTCCCAGAACGATTTAATCATACCAATAACCGTTCCGGTAAAACCAATCATCGGTGCACCTCCGGCAACCGTGGCCAAAACGGGCAATCCTTTCTCAAGCCGGCTTACTTCGAGGTTACCAACATTTTCGATGGCAGTATTTACATCATTCAAAGGACGCCCGATGCGTGTAATCCCTTTTTCGATCATGCGGGAAATGGGATTGTCATTCGACTGGCAGAGAGCAAGTGCAGAATCAATCTTCCCTTCATGAATGTAATCTTTAATTCGATTCATGAAGCTCTTGTCTTCTCTTGACGCCCTCTTGATGGCAAGATACCTTTCTATAAAGATATAAACAGCAATAAAAGAAAGCAGGAAAAGCGGAATCATAATCCAGCCGCCCTGCATCACAAGTTCTATAAGATCGATGGTAACTTTTTCCTCGCCTTCAGCCATTTCAGCTCCCTGGGCAGCGGCCTCTCCGGCGGCCTGCATCATCAAAAACAGATTCATATTGCTAATACTTGATTGTTCAACTCACTAATTTTGCAGGCCAAATTAGTGATTTTTTGGCAACAGTGAAAAACTAAAATGTCATTTCCCTGACGAATAATACAATACTTTTCAACTTCCCTACCATTCCACCATTCCACCATTCTGCCTTTCTACCTTTCTACCCTTCTACCCTTCTACCCTTCCACCCTTCTACCTTTCCACCCTTCAACCCTCCCCGCTTCATTCATCTCTCAACGACTCCACCGGGTTTCGAACAGCTGCCCTGTAGCTCTGCCAGGCAATGGCCGTGAAGGCAATAATGAGTGCAAAGATCGCGCTAACAAGAAAATATCCGGGATGAAGCGATATTCTGCTGGCAAATTGTGTAAGCCATTGCCGCATGACAGCAATATCGGCTACAAATGCAATGGCAATGGCCACCAATACCCATTTAATAGTATCACTCAATAAACGGGTAACGACCTGACGCTCGGTGCTGCCTAAAACTTTGCGGATACCAATTTCTTTCGTGCGCCGGTTGACATTGAAGACCGAAAGGGCCAGGAGTCCAACAAAACTGATAATAATTGCCAGAATAGCTCCCGCAGTGACCAGTTTCATAGCCCGCTCCTCATTCGAAAACTTGTCGGCATACCGTTTCTCTAAATAAGTATATTCCGGGACATATTCAGGGTCGTACTTCTGCAGAACTTTTTCAACGGCCGACATATCTTCCTGCGAAAGCGTTTTGTTTATTCGCAAATACACAGCTTCAACACTTTGATCGTATGTGGTAATAACCAAAGGGCTTACAGGTTCTCCTGCATAACCCGAAAAAAAGAAATTGCTGACAACCCCTGCTACTTTCATTGGCGTATTATGCATTTGAAGTAATGTCCCGACAGGATTTTTCAGTTGCAGCATTTCTACGGCTGCTTCGTTTAGGATAATCTGATCTCCGCTATTCTCGTTTCCGGAAAAGTAGTTTCCGTCAATAAGCCGGAGTCCAAGTGTTTTGCAAAATCCCGGTTGTACACGATATTCCGATATGGAAGCATACTTCCGGGTATCACCATAACGACGAATCCCTTGTCCACTTGCACCCCCGCCCATCTGATGATGAGAACAGGCAACACCCTCAATAAAACTCAGGCGTGTCAATTCGTCTTCAATACTTCTGATATGCCCGGCAATCTGACTGTTAAATCCGGTTATCTCCAACACGTTTTCCACGTCGAAACCCACAGGCACATTTTTCATGTATTTAACCTGTTGCTGTACAACAATAACCGCTGTTATCAAGAAAACGGTCACCGAAAACTGAATTAAAACAGCAGCTATTGTCATTCTTCCCTTTCGGGGCAATACACTTGTTTTTCCGCGTAATCCATTTACAATATTAACCCGTGACAGATAAAAAGAAGACCAGAATCCGGAAATCAGGGTAAAAAGCAATACCAAACCGGCGATAAATAAAACCCCTGACCATGAAAAGAGGCGCGACAACTCAAGTGACGACCTCATCAGCATCGAGAAATAAGGCTGCACCAAAAATGCAATAATCAATGCGAGAACAAACGATGATAATCCTATCAATCCGGTTTCGAAGAGAAAAAGTTTTTCAATACTCCATTTGCCGGCACCTAAAGCTTTGCGCGATGCCACCTCTGTAATGCGTTCCTCCCCATGCAAAAAATAGAGGTTTACAAAATTAACAACAGCCAGTAACAATATAAAGAAAGCAATTCCGCCAATAATCCATAGTTGGGTCAGATCGGCTTTTGGCGACAAAGTATGTGTTACCTTCGTATGCAAATGAATTTCTGATAACGGTTCGGTAAATGACCTCACTTTAGAACCAAATGGTTCGCTCCATGGAACCATAACCTGATCATTAACCCTTGATATCTTTTTCCCGGCCTCTTTAATATCGGCGTTCTTCCTGATTAAAAAATAAGTGTAAAACTCAAGTCCGCCAAATCGATCGGGATTAACCGTTTCCATAGAACCCAGAAGGTCGAAATTAAAATGGGTTGTTTCGGGCAGATCGCGAATTACGCCGCTAACCGTCGCTTCTTCCTCTGACACATTCAGAATTTCACCGACACATTCTGTTGTGCCAAAAATCTTTTTGGCGGTAGAAGATGAAAGAACAACCTTGTTTTTACCCGACAAAGCGGTAGCCTCATCTCCCGTAATAAGATCAAGGCCAAATACTTCAAAAAATCCGGGATCGGCAAACAACAGTTTCATGCCCGAAAAAATTTCAGTTTTACTCTTTACCCTTACAGGCAACCAGCGGAACAGTTGTGTTGCAGCTTCTACCTCGGGGACTTCATCCGGAATAACAGTATAAGCGTCCCTTAAACTGATGCCATAGATACCGGAACCGTTTTGATTGCTCACCTCCGAATTGAGGCGCAACACCCGCTCCTTGGTTTCAAAATGCTGATCAAAACTCAGTTCATGTTCCAAATAAACCAGAAGAAGCAAGACAACGCTTAGTCCTACAGCCAACCCCGGAATGTTAACAAAGACCAATAAGGGGTTCCGGCTTAATAATCTGATGGTAAATTGTAAGTTTTTCATTAGAGTAATTAATTTGTGCTCGTCTATAAACTATCAAAAAATCCAACGATCTATTCATCCCGCAACGTCTCCACCGGATTCCTTGTTGCTGCCTGGAAAGTAACAAAGCCCGTTACCAATAAAGTAATTACCGATATAATGACTACCGCAATAAATACTATCCATGGATAAAAAGGAAGTTTATAGGCGCCGGGGAAACGGCTATAAACCATCAAAACAGGAGGCAATGCTATCAGGATGGCCCAAACCACGATGAGCAGGTATTCTTTATTCAAGAGATAGAATATGCCTGAAACGGAACATCCGTTGATCTTTCTTATGCCAATTTCTTTGGTACGTTTTCGGGTAGTAAACGTAACAAGTGCCCACAATCCTACAATTACCAGTAACAACGTGAAGAGAAAAAAGAATACCAATGCCCTGTAGAAAGACATATAAGCTCTGAAAGCCGTCTCACTGCGAAAGGCATTCTCGTGCAAGGTCACCTCGAAGGGTGTATCGGGAAACTGCCTGTTCAGCTCATCTGAAATTATCGCTCTGGCTTTTTCGCTGGTTCCGGGTTTGTACCTGAATGAAAGTACTTTTTCCCCTTCAATGTTATTGAGTGACAGCACAAGTATTGCCGGTTCAATGATATTATGAACATCCATCAAATGGTAATCTTTTACGACCCCTACCACTTTCCATTGACCATTGTTGATGCGCTTCCCAATCGGATCATCCCATCCGAAAACTCGCTGAGCCGTTTCGTTAATAATACATGCTTTACCCGCATCGGAAGGATATTCCCGTGAAAAATCACGTCCCTTTACAACTTCAATCTCCATGTTATCAACATAATCGAACGAGACATTATTAGGGCGGTACATCACTTGTTCGTCGGGAGCTGCCCCTTCCCAATTGGTCATACCTCCTCCAAAACTTACAAATGGAAGATAATCCGACATGGCAGCATTTACAATTTCAGGATTTCTCAGTAGCCGGGCTCTCAGGTCCTCAAAGTTTACCGGATCGCCGGTATTATTCAATTCGGCATACAGCAAGCGGTGGCGATTGAACCCAACATCCTTATTTTTAATATCTCTTACCTGAATAAAAAAGAAGACAGTCAGACACAGCAAAAAAGAAGTAATTGTAAACTGCGCCGTAATCAACATTTTTCTTAGATTAATTTTGTGTCCTGTCCCGGCCAACAGGTTGGCTTTAACAAGTGTGGGAATATTTTTTGAGGTAATGAAAAAAGCAGGATGAAGTCCGGCCAAAATTCCGGCGCCAACTGTTAAAGCTAATAATAAAGCAATGATCCCGGGCTCCAGGTAAAAATTCAAAGGCAAGTCAACCTCCATTATGTTATTAAAAAAGGTAAAATGACTGTCGCAAATACTACCGCAAGCATCATTGCCATGAACGCTAAAAGAAACGATTCGCTAAGAAACTGACCTATAAGAGATTTTCGCTGACCCCCGCTCATTTTCTTTACAGCAACTTCTTTCGTTCGGGATGCAGCCCTTACAATCGATAAGTTGATATAATTAAACACCGACATGCAAAGAATAAAAATACCCACCAGGGTAAATATCCAGACAATGACATAATAATCACTCATGTAATACCTTTGGAGCTGAGACAATGGAAGCAAAGTTATCTCTTCATGTTTTAGGGCATCGTGCGACGAAAGAACATCCCTGACCTTAGGATTAAGAGTATCAATGTCTGTGCCCGAATGAAGCCTGGCAAACACCAGGCAACCAATCGTCCAAATATCATTCCGGGCAATCCCAAGACGGTTAAGGAGTGTCGAAAAAGAAATAATATACTCCGGTCTGAAAGTAGTATTGGCAGGCAAATCTTCATACACCCCGCTTATCCTTAAATTAGTTTTTTTATTCATAACAACGCTGTGCCCTGTAACATCGACACTACCAAAAATTTTACGAGCCAACGATTCTGACAAAAGTATGGTGTTCGGGCTGCTCAACAATCCGGGCTCGGGAGTTGAAACAAAATGAAGTGTGAAGACATCAGGATAGATGCTGTCGGCATAAAACCCCAAATCAGTTTGGAACAGGTTTGACCCCGCTGATTTAGAGAAATAATTATCCTGCACTTCATGAACCAGTGTTATGGATCGAAATTCCGGAAATTTCTCAAGCATAGCGGCTGTAATAACAGGACAGTGGGGTGAGCTGTTATCCTCCTTGCCTGTGTAGACCGTCCTGGCATAATGACGCTTAGCCATCACAATCTGGTCGTAATGCTCATTAATCGTATTCCATGTATTCTGATACCTGATAAACAGCCCGATGATGATAGCGGCGGTAAATCCAAGTGCGAGTCCGCCAATACTCATCAATGAATATATCTTATTATTTGTGAGTTGACGAAATGATATTTTCCAGATTAAAAAATTCATTGGAATATGGTTTACTTAAGTTATTGGCCTAATGGAATGTGCATGCAAGCATTTATACATATTCTTGTTGTGGTAAGCCTTGCCATGCTCGTTTCATACAACCTTGACATACTGGATTTTAACAAAAATCCCTATATACTAACAATTGACTTGCAGCATATTGTAAGATTTTAATTGAGAATTGTTTAACCGACAAAATCATAATTTCAAAAAAATTTTTTTATTTATTCATACCTTAGTGCCTCCACCGGATTTCTCCTGGCTGCTTTCCAACTCTGCCAACTCACCGTTAGTAGCGCAATTCCCAGTGCCAGTAATCCTGCCAGGGCAAAAATCCACCAGCTCAGGTCGGTTTTATAGGCGAAATTTTGAAGCCATCTGTTCATGGCGTAATAAGCAATAGGCGTGGCTATGATAAAAGCGATGGCTACCCATTTTACAAAGTCTTTGTTGAGCATTATCAGAACCTCTGAAATGGTGGCGCCGTTTACTTTGCGGATGCCTATTTCTTTGGTTCGCTTTTCAAGCATAAACAAAGTGATGCCAACCAATCCCATACAAGCTACTATTATGCACAAAATCGAAAAAACATTAACCAGTTTCATTAAAGTTGTCTCCGATTCATACTGAGCCTGTACCTGATCGTCCAGGAAAGAATACTTAAACGGATAGCCAGGAAAAATATCAGCGATTACTTTCTGTGAACCATCCAAAACATTCATGAAATTTTGCCGATCATATCTGACCAGAATGAAACGGTTAAAATCGGTTTCCGGACTCTGAATACTAAAAGCGAAATTTTCAATAGGTTTGTGAAATGATGCATAATGAAAATCTTTTACCACACCCAGAATCCTGAATTGCTGGCTACTCGAATCTGAATCATTGTCATCCACAGGAAAATTGCCGGTGCTGATTTGCTCTTCGGAATATTGTTGGAGAAGATTGTGATAAAAAGTCTCGTTTATCACCCATCCCTGTTGTGCCTTTTCAATATCGGGAACAAAATATTTTATTGGCTGAATATCAAGTGTCTCAATGGCTCTTCCTTCGACCATACCAAACTTAAAAGGAAAGGCGTTTCCGCTATTTTCAAAAGTCATATCCTGTAACCTGAATCCGGGATAATGATGTGCAATTGCAGTCTGAACGACACCAGGAATCTTTTTTAATTCGTTTCTGCAGAGTAAAACCTTTTCATTCCTTTGCGGGGATTCAATAATCATCATATTCTTTGCAGAGTATCCAAGAGATTTTTGATTGACGAAATTCATTTGTCTGTTTAACAAAAAAGTAAATCCAACTAATCCAATCACCAACACAAACTGAAAAATAACCAAAGGAATAATGGTTTTACTTTTATGCAGCGGATTTTTAACAAGGGCAGAACGTCTGCCGGGAATAAATCCAAAAGAGCAGGCGGTTAATATTAATGCTGTAGTTAGCAAAAACAAGAATACTGTCCATACCCAAAAACGGGTATTGTATATCGAAATGATCTGGCTTTTAAAAAAGCTATGTGAAAAATTATCATTAAATATCGCGATAAAAATCACCGTCAATGCAAAACTGAAAATTATCAAAAAAATCATCTCAGTTGCCATATTCATCCACAAATAACTTTGACTCCCTCCATAGCAACGCATAATACCAAATTCGCGCTTTCTGAAAGTGACTCTTGCGGTGTATAAATTCACAAAATTTATTACTGCCATTGCCAACATCAATGCCCCTACTGATAGTAAAATATATAACGTTGGCCGGCGAACCGTTGGTTTTAACTCAGAAATCGTTTCGGGTGTAAAATGAATATCTTCAAGAGGTTGCAGCTTGTGGTTGAAGGCATCAACCGGGGGGCCAAATTGTTTTCCCAGTTTTGCTTCGGGTAACCAAATCAAGTGCTTTTCGAATTCTTGAATATCAACCGAGTTAACAAGTTTTACGTAAATGGCAGCACCAAAAACTTTGTGTGTTTTGACGAAATCGATGGTTGAGGCAAACTGTCCCTTTTTGGAAATAAGCATCTCATAATCCAGATGAGAAGCTTTGGGTAACGGCTCAACGATTCCACCAACCGTATAAGTTATCCGTTCGTCTGCATCACGGGTAAAAGACCTTAATTCAATATTTTTACCGAGGGGGTCCTCGTCATTAAAAAGCTTGTATGCCATTTCCGGCGTGAGAAACACCATGTTGGGCTGGTTGATGGCTTCAGGAACTCCTTCGATCATTTCTATTCCAAAATAATCAAAAAAAGAATCGTCGATAAAGACCAAATTGCCAGTACTAAAAGATTGATTTCCAACAAAAACCTCGTCAACATTGTGCTCCTTATAGCACACAGTCATTTCCTCTATCTCCTTCATATTTTGCAAATCTTCTTCAAAACAGGCAAAAGTATTGGCATTGTAGGCTCCATCACCATAACGGGAGATCAGGCGGTAACTGCTCCGGTAATTATCCACAAATCTGTCGAAGCTGAAATGATAAGTGCTGAATAACAATATAACAAGTGCTACCAGCAGAGAAATGCTTAACCCGAACACGTTAATAATCGTGTAGGATTTGCTTTTCCAAAGCTTCCGTAATGCATATTTAATCGTAATATTCATGCTGAAGATATTTTAGTAAATTATCATTTTTCAGCTTCTCTTCTTTTTACCCTTTACTCTTTGCCACATGCCTTTTTACTCGTTTCTGATTGACTATACACACTCAAATACTGGCAAAAACCAAAAGCCCCTCCCCGGGGGCTCTTACTCATACCTCAGCGCTTCCACAGGATTTCGTGTTGCCGCCCGCCAGCTCTGAACTATAACAGTCATTACTGCCATCATTAATATCAGCCCTCCGGCAATCAAAAAGATCCAGATATTCAGATCAATGCGAAAAGCAAAATTTTGCAACCACCGGTTCATAAACCACCACGACAATGGCACAGCCACTGAAAACCCGACTAATCCGGACACAAGAAATGGTCTGATCAGTCGACCGACAATACTTTCTACCGGCTCACCAATACATTTTCTGATGCCTATTTCCTTGGTTTTTTGTTCGGCCATAAACATTATTACACCAAGTAGCCCCAAAACCAGCACGACAATTGAAAACCCGGAAAAAATAGCAACCAGTACCCGCAGATTTCTCTCTGAAGCCACCATTTTGCCAAATTCCTCATCAAAAAAACCATAGCTTACCGGAATATCAGGTTCTATTTTTTGAGCAACTTCTCTTATCCGGCTTATTGCAGACTGAATATTATTGGTATTCAATTTTATTGCCATGTAATTGGTTGTCCAGTGGCCACCAATGGTGTGTATAGCCATCGGTTGTACTTCTTTTGCCAGGGAGTTAAAATGAATGTCCTTTAAAACGCCTAAAATCCTGTAGGAATTGCCATAAGCCTCCAGTGACTTCCCGACAAAACTATCCCACCCGATAATCCGGGCAAAGGCCTGATTAATTATCACTCCTTCCTGATCGGTGGTTCGAAAAAAAGAGCCTTCAACCATTTCGGCACCTATGGTCTTCAGCATGTCCTCATCCACATTCCAGTCGGTTACCAGTGGTTTGAAATCGGGGGCCTTGCCTTCCCAATTCCAGCCTTCGCCATTGTTCCCTATGGAGAACGGGAGATAGGAAAGAACCGTCGAAGACTCCACATCAGCTATTCGATTCACCTCTTCCTTGAAAGTTTTGAAATGGTCTTTAAGTTTGCCATCCAGGTAAACATACATTAAGTGTTCCTTTTGAAAACCGATATCCATTTTTTGCAGGAAGCCTGTTTGCCTTGAAATGATCAAAGTAGATGTAAGTAACATTAACGAGACAATGAAAATCACAGTCACCAGGGCATTACGAAAGGTTCCTTTATTTTTTGCCAGATTAATGTCCGATTTCATAGACCGCACCGGCGAAAATGAAGTCAGATAAAACGAAGGATAACTTCCGGCCAAAAAAACAGTAAGTACATAGATAATGACCAAAGCTAACAGTGGCTGCCACGAAAAAATAACCAGAGGATCAATCTGCTTGCCAATCATATTATTAAAAACCGGCAATAAAGCTGCAGCGACTAAAAATGCAACCAGGTAAGACGCAAAACAGATAATGGCAATGTCAGAATAAATTAACCGGATCAGGCTTCTCCTGGATGCCCCAAGTGTTTTCCTCAGCCCTGTTTCTTTAATTTGCCTGATCGACCGGGCCGTGTTCAGATTAATGAAGTTTAAAGTAGCGGCCAGGAGTACCATGAGTGCTATAAGTGCAAAAATCCGGACATTGCGGATGTGATTGTCTTCATACAAATAGCCATCTTTAAACTTGTAGGCCCTCAAATAATTGGTTGACTCGGGCATTTCCTCCTGAATGCGGTTGGTTATGGCAGAAGCCACTTTATCAAAACTTTCGGGTCTGGTCAGCAGCCCGAATGTGATAAAACTATTATTATACCAGGTATTTATATAGTTCTGACTATTATATAGTGTCGGAATATGCCCAATAGGTATTAACCCGGTAAACCTTACGGATGAGTTATGAGGTATATCCTCTATTACACCCACAACAGTCATATTGTAGGTCTTATCGAATTTTACCACTTTTCCGATTGGATCTTCTTCACCAAAGAATTTTCTGGCGGTGGTTTGCGTTATCACAATTTTGTTATCCAAACCCTCTTCTCCTTTTCCTCCGCGAACAAAAGGGAAAGACATAATGTCGAACAACGAATAATCGGCAAAAGCGACATCTTCCAGATATTTTTTATCGTCATATTTGATAAGATATTTAACCCCCCAGGGCGGCCGGTACCGGCTGGTTGTCTCAATTTCGGGATATTCACTTTCAATGGCAGGCCCGACTGCCGGCGGACAGCCATCAAAGGTGACCTTTTCTTTACCTCCTTCCAGATATGCATGCACCACAAAAATGCGGTCGAGCTTTTCATGAAACCGGTCGTAGCTTATCTCATCAACGGTCCAGAAAAAAATAAACAGTACACATATCAGACCCGCAATCAACCCGGAAATTCCAAGCAGAGAAGCGGTCTTGTTCTTTTTAAGCCGCCTGAATGTTAATAAAATATCCTTCATCAGTTTAAATTCTAATTTATTTTCTAAGACGGGTTAAGCGCGTATGGTTGCTTGAATTAATGAACACGCTTTACACCATTTTAACCATTTAACCATCCTGCCATCCCACCCTTCCATCTTTCAACCGTCTTAAAGTATCATCTCCCCCAATTCCTTTTTCATCTCCTCTGTAATGATCTGGCCGTCGAAGAGGTTGACCACCCGGTGTGCAAATTCGGAATCGTGCAGCGAGTGTGTTACCATCACAATGGTTGTACCCTCCCGGTTAAGTTCGGTGAGCAGATTCATTACTTCCAGTCCGTTTTTGGAATCGAGGTTACCGGTCGGCTCATCAGCCAGTATCAGCTTGGGATTGGCAACAACTGCCCGGGCAATGGCAACACGCTGCTGCTGCCCCCCGAAAGCTGCTGCGGAAAATGCTTCTTCCGGTGTCCTATTTTCATGCGCTCGAGCACCTCCTCCACCTGTTCTTTACGCTCTTTTGCTTTCTGCTTCAGGTAAATCAGCGGTAACTCCACATTTTCATAAACATTGAGTTCATCAATCAGGTTAAAACTCTGAAAGACAAAGCCAATGTTTCCTTTTCTCAACCGGGTACGCTGTCGCTCTTTTAAACCGCCAACTTCCATTCCGTCGAAATAATATTCACCCCCGGTAGGATTGTCCAACAGTCCAAGAATGTTGAGCAAAGTAGATTTGCCACATCCCGACGGGCCCATTATGGCCACAAATTCGCCTTTCTGAACATGCAGATTCACATTGTCCAGCGCACTGGTTTCAATCTCCTCAGTGCGAAATACTTTTGATAGGTCTTTTGTTTTTAGCATAACTCAAATATTGCTTGGAGCATGGGGCATGGAGCATAGAGAATCTCACATTCACTCACCCTGCCTTGTATTAATGCTCTTTGTTATTAATTTATTTAGAAAAACTATTAGCAGCTACCCTGAAGGATTGAAATATCTTTGATCACTTTTTTCATAAAGTTCTTATTCTTCTCGCTAAAGATTATTATCATTAGTTTTTAATATTCTCATTCTAAACCGGGAAATTTTCCTACTCAATAAATCCAATTCATCCAAAAATTTATTTAAACAATCCTCATCGACATATTTCTATTGATATGCAATAAATACAAGATTCGCTGTTTCAAATACAGACCGTCTGGCTATATTAAGAAAATTTGCAAAGTCTTTGTCTGAAAACGATCCGGCCCCCTCTGCAATGTTATTGGATATGCTCAAAGATGCTGCTCTTAATTGTTCAGCAAAACGATAGCTTTTAGCGTTGCTAATTTGATCTGCCAAATCATAAGATTTCCGATTCAATGCTATGGAATCCTTCCAAATTTCTAAATCCATAAACCTGAAATGTGCCATAATAATAGATGTTAGGTTAGTACTATATACAAGTTAATGAATTATTACTCTAATAATTGTAAACTTCATAGTTCGTTGCCCTCTGCGCTCCGCCCTCTGCGCTCTGCTCTCTGCCCCTCCAACCTACCTCAACTCCAATCTCTCATTATCCCCAAACATCTCGTAGCCCGAAGTGATGATCTTTTCGCCCGGTTCGAGTCCTTCAATAACTTCATAGTACCGGGGATTTTGTTTGCCAATTTTCACGGGTCTTTTATAAGCTTCGGTCCCCGATTCGTTGAGTACAAATACCCACTGGCCCCCGGTGCTCTGGAAAAAGCCGCCGCGCGGTATCAGCACAGCATTGGCCGGCTGTCCCAATTGAAGCTTGATGTGATAGGTCTGACCGGTACGAATTTTCTCAGGCTTAGCGTCCTCGAAGATCATATCAATCTCAAACTGACCGTCACGCACCTCAGGATATATCTTCTTTACCTTCAACCTGTATTCAGTGCCATTCCGTTCGAAAGAACATGGAAGGCCGTTTCTCACCCTGTCGATGTAATGTTCATCTACACGAGCTTTTACTTTGTAATCGGACAGTACGTGAATCATCCCGATTCGCTGTCCCTGGGATATGGATTGACCAATTTCTGCATCGAGCATTCCCAGTTGACCATCAACCGGGGCTTTCACCTTCAGATGCTCCAATCGCTCACGAACAAGCCCTAACATCTGTCGCATTTTTTGCAAGTCGTTGTCCAGCGTTCTCATATTGGTCATCAGCATTATAGAATCGTTCTTTGCCTTTAAACGATTAATTTCCAGCAAATCTCTCTCGTATTCATAGTCTTCTTTTGCCTGCAAATACTCCTCTCTGGCAATTAATTTCTCCTCGTACAGCATCCTGGACTGCTCATAATTTCGTTTTTTCCTCTGCAGGCTGAATTTATTATCAAGCAGGTTACGCCGCGATTGTATCATCTCCGCTTCAAAACTGATACGGGTATTCCGTAAGTAATTCTCCTTTTCGGCAAGTGCAGCCTCACTGTTCAGAATAGTTTGATAAAGCTGCCGGTTCTCGAGCCTGAGAATAACATCGCCTTCCTTTACCATTGCGCCCTCCTCAATAACTTTTTCTTCAACTCTTCCGCCTTCAATGGCATCCAGGTAAATTGTAGAAATGGGCTCTACCTGGCCAATAATGGTGATGTAATCGTTAAAAAGACCTTGTTCCACAGTACTGATGGTCACCTTTTCCTTATCTACCCGCATCACCGAACTGTGATCGGCCCAGATGATCTGGTACAAAAGAAACAGGAATGCGATACCACCTGTCCCCATGTAAACGTGACGTTTCCTGATTCCCTTTTTCTTCTCTATAACTCGATCCATTGACATAATGTGCTAAATATTTTTAGATTTTCAGATTTAATCAGACTTTCGCGAAAGTTTTCCAGTTATTGATGGAAACCTTTATGCTAAGTTTTTGACTGTTTATGCAAGGTAGCCGGTGCTTTATGCATGACCTCGAATGCTTTATGCAAAGGTCCCAGACGCTTATGCAGAAGTTCGAGACGCTTATGCATGACCTCCGGGGCCTTATGCAAAATTTCCGGGATTCTAAGTAGTGTCTGTCCATAAAGTACCATTTGCTGTGTTACGCTCGCCGCCAAAATCCTCATTTACGATTAGTAAACTCCGGTTTTGGCGGCTTCGCAAGCCTTGCAACCGGCACTTTCTGAACAGACACACAAATTGTAAAAATCTTTGCGTGTTTATAGACACGCACTAAGTACCCTGCCCTTCCCCCTTCAACCATTCTGCCTTTGCACCTTTTCACCATTTCAGCCTTTTAATAATCCACAATCACACCAAAACAAACAAATCGCTACAATTCAGCAATTTAGAAACCATAGCCTTTTCGCGGTTGTAAAAATTTCACACGTACACCTGTAAAATATTTTGACACTTTGTTGCAATCGACAACTCAACCCTCTACATTTGAAAATAAAAATGTCAAAAGGGAATATACTTATCGTTGATGACAACAAAAGCGTATTAACAGCACTGGAATTTCTGCTTTCGACAGAATTCGAAAAAGTCGAATGTATTTCGAACCCAAACCGGATACCTTCGGAGCTGGAAAAGGCTCATTATGACCTGGTGCTGTTGGATATGAATTTTAAAACAGGAGCAAATACAGGGAATGAAGGTATTTTCTGGCTTAAAGAAATAAAAACCAAATACCCCGACATTTCGGTGGTGATGATTACTGCTTATGGTGATGTGGAACTGGCCGTTAAAGCTCTTAAAACAGGCGCTACCGATTTTGTCCTTAAACCATGGGATAATTCCAAACTAATGGCTACAGTAAAAACAGCCGTACAACTCAGCCAATCACGCGAAGAAGTAAGCACACTGAAACAAAAAGAAAAAGATCTGAAAAGTAGTCTCAACGAAAATCGAAAACACATAACAGGCACTTCTCCTCAACTTATGCACGTACTGAACCTGGTTCGAAAGGTAGCAAAAACCGATACCAATATTTTAATAACCGGCGAAAACGGGACAGGCAAGGAACTGATTGCACAGGAGATACACCGGCTCTCCAACCGTCACAACGAAATGCTCGTGGGGGTTGATATGGGAGCCATCAGCGAAACCCTCTTCGAGAGCGAACTGTTCGGACATGTAAAAGGCGCCTTCACCGATGCCAAAGAAAACAGGGCAGGAAAATTTGAGATAGCCAATCACGGAACCCTTTTCCTTGATGAAATCGGGAATCTTCCCCTTCACCTGCAGGCTAAATTGCTGGCAGTTTTGCAAAACAGGGAAGTAATACGTGTCGGCTCTAATCAGGCCATTCCTGTTGACATCAGGCTGATATGTGCTACCAACCGCAATCTGCCGGCATTGGTTAAAGAGGGCCTTTTCAGGGAAGACCTGCTCTATCGCATCAACACCATACACATCGAGGTTCCGCCATTGCGCGAACGTGGTGAAGATGTTCTGGTTCTGGCAGACTTCTTCCTGAAAAAGTACACATCGAAATATGGAAAACCCCAACTAAAAATAAACCATCAGGCACAGGAAAAGCTTTTGAAATACAACTGGCCGGGAAACATCCGTGAACTGGAACACGCCATCGAAAAAGCCGTAATTTTAGGCGAAAGTAATGTCCTGAAACCCGACGATTTTTTTCTGAAACCCGTAACCGGAAGCACTGCCGGAATTACCAACTCCAACACCCTGAATCTTGAAAAAATGGAAAAGCAGCTTATCATTTCGGCCCTGGACAAATATCCGGGAAACATTACGGCTGCAGCAGAGGAGCTGGGTATCACCCGTCAGACTCTTTACAACAAGATGAAAAAGTTTAACATCTGATGAAACGAGTCCCGGTGAATAGGGGCAGGCTATCCGACCTTTAAAATAAATTTTATACGGATGAGACTTCCTTTTCAGACATATACTATAATTATCCTCACACTAATAGCAGGAACAGCTTTGGCTACCGGCTGGGCTTTTTTTCATCTCGAAAACAACCTTGCAGGAATTTCAGGAGGAATGATTACCGCAACTCTGATCATCCACCTGGTCTTGTATCAGCAAAAGGCATTGGAACGAATAAACTACTTCTTCGAAGCGGTCAAAAACGAAGACTCGGCACTTTCCTTTCCAAAAAGAAAAACGATAAGATTCTTAATCAGCTCAGCTGCCATCTTGAAAAAATAAATGCTCAGCTGCGAAAATTAAAAACAGAAACCCGGCAGCGCGAACAATTTCTCCAGGCAATTATAGAACACGTGGAAACCGGCATCCTCACCTTTGACAAAAATGGCTTTGTACACAATGCCAATAATGCACTGAAACAAACATTAAAATTACGACAGATAACACACCTGCGACAGCTCGAGAAGATACATCCCCAATTGGCCAACGTGATCAGCTCCATGCAGCCCCGCGACCAAAAAATGTTAACCCTGAATATTGATCAGCAAAAAGCAGTCAATCTCCTGATGAAATCAACCTCTTTCAAAAAAGGAAACCAGTCGTTGATGCTTGTCTCGATACAGGATATCAACGAACAGCTTAACGAAAAAGAACTGGATTCCTGGATGAAACTGATCAGGATTTTGACCCATGAAATAATGAACTCAATAGCTCCAATAACCTCTCTTTCGGAAAAACTTAAAAGCTATTATGTAAAAAACAAGGAAATTATAAATCCGGATCATATCAATAAGGAAATTATAAAAAATACGGTAAAAGGTTTGGACGTCATAGAACAACAAGGAAAAGGACTGATAAATTTCGTGGAGTCGTACCGAAAGCTAACCCGGCTTCCGGCACCGGAACTGAAAACCGTTGATATTAAAAATCTTATCGAAGATACGGTAATGCTCAATAAATCGCTTTGGCCTGACATTCAAATATCATTGCAAATACAGGATGCTGATTTACGGATACAGGCAGATGAAAACCTTCTTGCTCAGGTGATCATTAATCTGCTAAAAAATGCATCTGAAGCACTCGAAGGCCGAAAAGACGGGAAAATTACAGTTTCAATCGCAAAAAGTCAACAAAACCGTGTACAGATTTGTATCAAAGACAATGGTCCCGGTATTCCACCTGAAATAATGGAGGAGATATTTATTCCTTTTTTTACCACCAGGGAAAAAGGCAGCGGTATCGGTCTGAGTTTGTCCCGCCAAATCGTCCGCCTCCACCGCGGAAGACTCACTGTTAAGTCACATCCCGGAGAAGAAACCGTATTTTGTATTGAGATCGGATAACTATACTTTACCTTTTTGGAAACTTTGCAGCCAAACATCCGTAACAGACAGCGACCATGAAACAACCAACCGAACTCAATATCCTTGCTTTTTCAAAAACCGCAGGATACCGGCACGGTGCCATTCCACAAAGTCTGACAGCAATAGGCCGGCTGGCGGAACGAAACAACTGGAAAGTTACAGCTACCGAAGAAGCAGATGTATTCAATTCAAATGATTTACCGGAATTTGACCTCGTTTTGTTTGTACATACAACAAAAAACATCCTAAATGAGAGTCAACAGCAAGCCTTGAAAGATTTCGTGGAAAACGGCGGCGGACTTCTGACACTACACACCGGAACAGACACAGAATATGAATGGCCATGGTATGTAGAAGCCATTGGCGCTTCGTTTGTCGGGCATCCGCCTTCGCAGAAAGGAAAACTTATTATTGAAGACAGGTCGCATCCGGCCACTGAACATTTCCCGGACTCTGTCTGGATCATCACTGACGAATGGTACAGTTTTGACCGAAATCCAGGAGCCGATGTTCATGTCCTGATCTCCATTGATGAAAACTCATACGATGTGGATGACAACCGATGGTTCGAAGGAGCACAACAACGTATGGGCGACCACCCTCTGGTCTGGTACAGGGAAGTAGGAAAAGGAAGAGTTTTTCAAACAGCCCTGGGACATGAACCTGAATTGTATCACAATCCACTATTTCTAAAACACCTGGAAGGAGCTATTTGGTGGACCGGAAAAAAGTAAGTCATAAGATAATTCACAAAAACAGTCAGAAACGGCACTATTCTTGTTTTGCTTTAAACCATAACTCAGTCAAACTCTTACAGTGAGCTGAAAATCAATTGCTTGGAATTAAAGCGTTTCGTTTACTAAAATGTAGCATATCAAAATTATATAAATTATTTTACCTGCCGGAAGGCATCTAACTGAAATCACAAAACAATAAATCCCAAAAAGACTAAAATGAGAACATTATCCCTTCTTTTCAGCATTCTAATGGTTACACTGGCCAATGCCCAAACCGTAAAAGAAATAGATTCCGAAATATCGGATGTTGTCGTTTACCTCAACGGTGCTCAGGTAACTCGCCGGGCAACAGTAAATATTCCTTCGGGCAACAGTGAATTATACTTCAAAGGCATAACTTCGCAACTGAATCCCAACAGTCTGCAAGTCGCTGCCGGTAATAACATTACCATTCTTTCGGTCAACCACAGCATCGATTACCTTGAACAGGCAAAAACCGATACACGCATTGAACATCTCATAAAACAGCGCGATGCACTTCAGGACAGCATCGAACTTGTGCAAAATGCACAGGATGTATTCATTAAAGAGCGGGAGATGCTGCTCAGCAACCAATCCATTGGTGGCGATGAAACCGGCGTCAATGTGGAACAGCTCATCCGGGCAACCGACTTCTTCAGAGAAAGACTTTCCGAAATAAATGAGTCCCTTTTTTCCAACCGGCAGACTACAAAAAAAATGAAAGACCGACTGGACAAACTCAACCGACAGCTTAATGAACTCAATGCACGAAAAGACCGTCCAACCAGCACCGTAAAGGTATCCGTTACAGCCAACAGACCGGTTAATGCGCCCGTTCAGTTGACCTATACCGTTCGTCAGGCACGCTGGCAACCATTCTACGAGATAAGAGTGGACGACACAGATGATCCGGTCACATTGGTCTATAAAGCTAAAGTTTTCCAAAATACCGATGAAGAATGGAAAGATGTTAATCTGACGTTGTCAACCGGAAATCCGTCAGTCAGTAACTATAAGCCCGAACTACAACCATGGTTTCTGGATTTTCAACCACCCCGTCCTCTTAAATCTTATGGAACACCGGAGGCCCGGATGGAATTAAATGAGGTTGTTGTGGCTGATAAGCAAAAACAGGAAAAGCCATTGCGAATACGAGGTATTACTTCTCTTGGCCCCGAAAATGTCACCACAACGCAGCAACAAACTAACACTGCTTTCCAGATTCAGATTCCTTACACCATTCCGGCAGATAACCAGGGATACGATGTTGCTGTCAGTGACCACCAGGTTGAAGCAGGTTATCAGTATGCTACCGTTCCCAAATTGTCGCCCCATGTGTATCTGCTGACTCAGATCACCGACTGGAGCGATCTTAATCTTCTGCCTGGTCAGGCCAACATATATTTCAATCAGACCTACCAGGGCAAAACACAGCTTAATCCCTACACTTCAGAAGATACGTTGAATATATCCATTGGACGTGACCCGGCAATTGTTGTGAAGCGGGAACAGTTGAAGGACTTCTCTTCAAAATCATTTTTCGGCAACAACCGCAAAGAGACAAAAGCCTGGAAAATAACCATCAGGAATACAAAAAATTCCACTGCCAATGTTTTAGTGGAAGACCAGTATCCCGTGTCCGCTGACAGCGAGATTAAGGTAGAGCTGGAAGAAAGCAGCGAAGCAAAAGTCAATCCCGTCACGGGTATTCTCAGTTGGGAATTGGAACTTGCTCCCGGTGAAACCAAAGAACTTCGACTGGTTTATTCGGTAAGATATCCAAAAAACAAAGATTTGATTATTGAATAGATGAGAAGAAATTACTACAAGCAAAGGGCAAGGAGCATGGGGCTAAGAGCATGGAAGATGGTGCTAAGAGCTAAGGTTATGGAGCGTGGATATGGGTCTCCATAATTCATAAGCTCCCCATATTTACGCAACTGCATTTTAACAAACAAACAGCCTTAAACACAAGTGATTGGTTTGCAGGGTGTTGAAAAAAATTAACGAAGTATTATTATTCATGACATGATACAAGATTAACTTATCATTTTAAATTTTCATGGATGATATATAAATTATACCATGAAAATTTAAAATCTTATTTTATATTTTCATGGTAAATGAATGCTCTTATGGGAAATCCATCTGTTGGAGATTCATGGGAAGCTTTCGTGATAAATCAAATATTAGCAACAAAAAAATCTTCGATCGATCTGTACTTTTACAGGACGCATCAGGGAACTGAAATTGATGTAGTTCTGACAAAAGGTATGAAAACATTAGCCTGCGCAGAGATTAAATTTTCAAACTCACCCAAAATATCCAGGGGAAACATACAAGCTTTCAGAGACTTGAGAGCACCTGCCAATTTCATTATTACACCGTCATCAGACACCTATCTGATAAAAGAAAACATCCGGGTATGCTCTGTAAGACACTTTATTGTTGAGATTTTGCCAGACATTTCGTAGTTTCGCCAACAATCAAATATCACAAAAGAATTAAAATGAAGACATTAATTGTGGGAACCGGCGGAGTTGGCGGCTATTTTGGCGGCCGTTTAGCCGTTGCGGGACATGATGTTACTTTTATTGCACGTGGTGCACACAAAGAAGCCATAGAAAAGAAAGGACTGCAGGTAAAAAGTATAAACGGTGATTTTTCTGTAGAACAGGTTAAGGTAACCGACAAAATTTCGGAAGTTGAAACACCCGAGCTCGTGATTATTGCCGTAAAAGCCTGGCAGGTTAAAGATATAGCACGGCAACTCAAGCCCATAATTGATGAGAAAACCATGGTTTTGCCACTCCAGAATGGTGTACTGGCAAGCGATGAAATTAAAGAATTTTTACCGGCAAAAAATGTGCTCTCCGGACTTTGCCGTATCATCAGTAAAATTGACGCTCCGGGAAAAATCAATCACCTGGCGGTAGACCCGACTATTGTTTTTGGCGAATGTGACAGCTCGCAGACGCAAAGGGTACTCAACCTTCAGAAAATATTTGAAGAAGCCGGGTTCAAGGCTCGTGTTTCTAAAGATATTCAGGCCGATCTTTGGCGAAAATTCCTGGCCATTTGTGTAAGCGGTCTGCTTGGTGTTACCCGCTCTACTTATGGCGAAGTAAGGGAACAAAAAGAAACGCGTCAAATGATGCGCAATCTTTTTGAAGAAATTGCGATGCTTGCCAAAGCTTTAAAAATAAATCTGGAGCCCGATTTGGTAGACAAAACCATCGCATTTATTGACACGTTCCCCTATAATTCTACATCATCACTTACACGCGATGTTTGGGAAGGAAAGCCGTCGGAACTGGAATATCAGAACGGCACTGTTGTTAAACTGGCCGAAAAAGCAGGCGTAGATGTTCCTGTTAACCGATTCGTTTACTATTCTTTGTTATTGATGGAAAAACGAGCGCGAAAGAAAACCAATTAACTGCAGTTGTATATCTGTTTTCGTCGAATTCGCCACTTTGAATTTCTGAGTAATCGTCACAAAAAACAAGCTCTGAAAGAGATAGATTAGGGCACACATTGTGCCACCCAGATTATAACGCATTGAAGTACCGGCCTTGCGTTTTGGAGAAATCATATGTTAGTTTCTCCGCCTCTATCAGAATTTCATCGCAGGTTTCTCTTGATAAATCATCTGTAGCCATATATAGTTTCTGTTTTGCATGCTGCTAACGGTTTGCCAATATGGGTATGCGGGATGGATATCCATTATGAAAAACGCTGAAACGGAGAAAGGATGCTGAACGCAACCCCTGTCACCACGCTTACCTATATTGGCTGTTAGTGGCTGGGAATCTATTCCTTGTTCAATTTCAGAATCTCATCAACGATATTGCCAGCTACTCTAAAATCAGTCAACAACAATTTGTCAATCAATGGTTTTACTTTGTCAATAAGTGACATTTGTTTTGCTCTATGAATCACTCCGAGCGTTCCTGTAATCTTGAACTTTAATCGAGTCGCTAATTTTCGAGCTTTCAAGTCATCAAGTAACAATAATACATCGTCATACTCTGTGGCTAAAGCAATTGCACTAGCTTCTCCATAATCGACCTGTGTTTCTAGAAAATCCTGATATTTTTTATCTGAAACAGGTTGAATTTTAACCCAATCAGGCAAATCTTCTCCAAATTCCTCTGCAATCTCAGGTGTGGTAATCAATTCTCCATACATTTTTTGCAAAAGACTCAACTCATCAATCTTGTGAAAGAGTATCAATGTGCTGGTATCTGAGATAACAATCTTAGGCATTTGCTATATCGGAATGTAAATCAGAAATCGATGTACTGAAAACAGAAACTCCATATTTTCCTAACATCTCAATAAACGCCCTTTTTGATAACCCAACTATTTCAGCCGCTTGTCCAGCCGAAAGTTTAGCATCCTCATACAACTTTGCAGCGATTATCATTGAAAAATCATAATCTTTCAAATCAATGCTATCTGGTATATTTAGTTGAATAGTTCTCATAATCATTCATTTTCTCAAAAATACGAAATCATTATATCATTTCACAAATTAACAAAAAACAGGCCATTTTTCCTTTAAAAATACAAATCCCTCTCCCCCTTTTTAACTCGCTCCAACCTGTCTATCAGTTTATCCCGGAACTGTTCGTCTTTATAATCTTTCAGATTTTCTTCGATAAGCCGGTAGCCCTTTTCTTTTGTCTCTTTAGGAGCATAGTCTTCAAGATATTCGGCCATGGTAAGCATAGCATTGGGCTGACAGAAGCGCTTGATGAAACCGGGAACAGAAAACTCCATAAAATGTTCCCCGGTTCGTTTTAAACGATAACAAGCCGTGCAAAAGGAAGGTAAAAAGCCATGACCAATAAGTTCGTCCATCACCTCGTTCAGGGTGCGGTTATCACCGATGGTGAATTGTTCCTGATCAAGATTTTGTTCGGGATTTTTTGTTGTATAACCCTTCAGTTCAATGTTGGTTCCACCATCAATCTGCGACACCCCGAATTGTAAAACCTCATCGCGGATATGTGCCGGTTCACGGGCGGTAAGAATCATTCCTGTGTAAGGAACAGCAAGTCTCAAAATGGCCACCAGGCGGGTAAATTCTTCATCCGAAACATCGAATTCAGGTTTTGCGTCAAACCCGGATGCCTTTTTCAGCCTGGGAAAAGAAATGGTATGCGGGCCAACATTGTAAACTGCTTCGAAATGATTAACATGCCGAAGAAGCCCCAAAACCTCAAACCGCCAGTCGTAGAGTCCCAAAAGAGCACCAATGCCCACATCGTCGATGCCGGCTTCCTGGGCACGGTCAAGCGCCGTGATCCGCCAGTCGAAATCACGTTTTTTCCCGCCAAGATGAACTTTCAGATATGTATCGCGATGATAAGTCTCCTGAAAAACCTGATAGGTGCCGATACCGGCTTCTTTTACAATTTTAAAACCATCCACATCGAAAGGTGCGGCATTGATATTAACCCTTCTTATCTCTCCGTTAAGATGTTTAACACTGTATACATGGCGTACGGTATCGGCAATAAATTTTGCATCGTATTTGGGATGCTCTCCAAAAACAAGGATTAACCGCTTATGCCCGGCATCTTCGAGCATAGTAACCTCCTCACTTATTTCCTCAGGTGTTAAAGTAATCCGTTTTTGTTTCTTATTATCGGTTCTGAAACCGCAGTATGCACAATTGTTGACACACAAATTTCCGATATAAAGAGGCGCAAAAAGCACAATTCGCTTTCCATATACTCTCTCTTTCAACTCGCGGGCACCTTCCTTTATCTCTTCAATGAGTTCGGGCGTGTTGGCATTGATCAAGGCGGCCGTTTCATCGAGTGTCAGTCTGTTTTTATCCAGCGAGCGGGCAATAACTTCCCTCACTCGTCCCGGATCGGGATTTTCATTTCTCTTCAGGATTTCCCAAATCTCATCAGAATCAATAAAATTCTGCATGGGACGATCTTCAATCCTGTATTTTTGCGGATGATAAAAAATTGACATAACCCTTGTCTTTAAAACTATAAAGTTACGACGATTACCGGGTTATTGAAAAAATAAAACAGAAAATCGCCTAATACTCGTCAAGAATTTTCTTTACATCATCAGGCGAAACACGCCCGTAAACCCGCTCTCCTATGGTTACCACGGGAGCCAGTCCGCAGGCGCCGACGCACCGCAGACAACTCAACGAAAACTTGCCATCGGGGGTTGTTTCACCCACTTTCACATCCAGCCGGCGTTTAAACTCGTCGAGTACCTTCTCGGCTCCGCGCACATAGCACGCTGTACCCATACAAATGGAAATAGGATGCTTTCCTTTAGGCAACATGGAGAAGAAAGAATAAAATGTCACCACACCGTATACATGCGCAACGGAAACATTCATCTCATCAGCCACGATTTCCTGAACCTCGGCAGGAAGATAACCAAACAATTGCTGTGCCTGATGTAAAACGTTGATAAGTTCGCCAGGATCGTTATTAAAACTTTTGCAAATGTCCTTCAACTCCTGAACTTTGTTATCGGGTATTTTTACTTTTGCCATAAAAACAGATCATTAGATTATCAGATTAAAGATATTTAGATGTTAGATTGTTAGATTGTTAAAAACTATCCACTAAAAACTATCCACTAAAAACTATCCACTATCCACTATCTACTAAAAACTTATTCTTCAATCTCCACTTTTTTCTTTCGATCGAAATAGTGGGTGTGCAACAGTTCATGCGACAGGTCGCTGAGCGGTTTTCCGAGAAACTCTTTATAGAGTTCCTGTATGAACGGATTTTCGTGCGACTTGCGTATGGGTTTTCCGGCATCTTCTTCATAGATGGCCCGTTGACGTTTCTTCAATATATCAACATTGCCATGATGATAAGGCTGTCCACCTCCACCTATACATCCGCCCGGACAAGCCATTATTTCAATAGCATGGAAATCCGACTTTCCTGATTTCACATCTTCCAACAACTTACGGGCATTGCCCAATCCATGCGCAATACCGATGTTAAGTTTCATGCCGTCAAAATCGACGGTTGCTTTCCTTGAACCTTCCATTCCCCTGAGCTCATTAAATTCAACCTTTTCAAGATGTTTCCCGGTATGCAATTCATAAGCAGAACGTACAGCAGCTTCAATCACGCCACCTGTTGTTCCGAAAATAACTCCGGCGCCTGTCGATTCTCCGAGAGGCTGATCAAATTCCTCATCGGTAAGTGAAGCAAAATCAATATTGGCATTACGGATGAGCTGAGCCAGTTCACGTGTGGTAACGGATACATTAACATCTGCATCTCCATTCACGGAGAACTCCTCGCGTGTACATTCATATTTCTTGGCCAGGCAAGGCATTACCGAAACCACCACAAGGTCTTCACGTTTTTTATCAAGCTTCTTTGCAAAGTAAGATTTTGCTATGGCACCAAACATCTGCTGAGGTGATTTTGCTGTGGAAGGAATATCAATCATCTCCGGAAACTGATGTTCGAAAAATTTGACCCAACCAGGGCAGCAACTGGTAAGAATAGGCAATTTAACACTCTTATCCCCGTTTAAATGACGTGTAAGCCGATCGAGGAATTCGGTTCCTTCTTCCATAATCGTCAAATCGGCAGCAAAATCGGTATCAAACACGTAGTCGAATCCCAGTTTTCTCAATGCGGCCACCATCTTACCGGTAACCAGAGTGCCGGGTTCCATTCCGAATGATTCTCCCAACGCTGCCCTGACGGCCGGTGCAGTCTGAACCACCACGGTTTTATTCGGATCAACCAGTGCTTCTATCACTTTCCAGGTATAGTCACGTTCGGTCAACGCTCCAGTAGGGCAAACAGCCACACACTGACCACAATATGTACAAACCGAATGATCAAGGTCCATTTCGAAGGCAGGCGCCACAACCGACTCGAAACCGCGATTGACAGCCGACAAAACGCCCACTGTCTGCACTTCGTTACAGGCTGTTTCACACCGGCGACACATGATACATTTATCCATCTCGCGTATGATTGCCGGAGACCGGTCTCCTTTGTAATGCGACTGCTCTCCGGTGTAGTGAATTTCCCTGATGCCAAGATTTTGTGCCAGGTCCTGCAGTTCGCATTCTCCTGATTTAGCACAAGTCAGACACTCGGCAGGGTGATCGGAAAGGATCAGTTCCATAACTGTACGCCTTGCATTGATTACTCTGACCGTATGCGTTTTAACAACCATTCCCTCAAGGCATTCTGTTTTACAGGCAGGCGCAAGATTACGGCGTCCTTCAACTTCCACAACACAAACCCTGCAACCACCGGGCTTATTTTCAAAATTCATGTCGTCCATTTTCATATAACACAACGACGGAATCTTGATACCGATAGATTTGGCGGCCTCCAGAATGGTAGTTCCCTGTTCCACCACAACCGGCTTATTATCTATAGTTAGTTTAACTAAGTTCATTCCTTTTATTTTTTTCAATGATTATCAATCTGGTTACTGAACACTGATGGCTCCAAATTTACATTTCTCCATACATGCCCCGCATTTGATGCAAACAGAGCTGTCGATAAAGTGCGGCATCTTCTTCTCTCCCGAAATGGCATCAACCGGACAAACCCGGGAACACAGAGTACATCCAACACACAGGTTTTGGTCGATGACATACTGCATAAGAGCCCGGCACTGTCCTGCCGGACATTTTCCATCTTTCACGTGGGCCTCATATTCTTCCGGGAAATTATCCATAGTAGATAGTACCGGGTTTGGCGATGTCTGCCCCAACCCGCAAAGTGCAGTATCCTTGATTACATTTGCAAGATTTCGGAGAAGGGTAAGATCACCCTCTTCAGCTTTACCCAGAGTAATCTTGTCGAGTAACTCATATAGTCGTTTATTCCCAACCCGACATGGCGTACATTTACCACAGCTTTCCTCAACCGTGAAATCAAGATAGAATTTAGCGACAGAAACCATACAGTCATCCTCATCCATCACAATCATACCACCCGATCCCATCATTGATCCACTCGCCAGCAGAGTATCATAATCGATGGGCAAATCCAGGTGATTCTCTGTCAGGCATCCCCCGGAAGGCCCTCCTGTTTGAACCGCTTTAAATTTCTTTCCTCCTTTTATGCCGCCGCCAATGTCAAATATTACCTCTCTCAGCGTTGTACCCATCGGTACTTCAATGAGGCCGACATTATTTACTTTACCGGCCAGCGCAAAAACTTTTGTTCCCGCACTTTTCTCAGTACCTATTTTGTTGAACCATTCGGCTCCTTTAAGGAAAATGGCAGGAATATTAGCAAACGTTTCAACATTGTTCACATTGGTTGGCTTTCCCTTATATCCGCTCTGTGCCGGGAAAGGCGGTTTCACGGTAGGTTCTCCGCGCATACCTTCCATCGAATGAATCAGTGCTGTTTCCTCGCCACACACAAAAGCACCGGCACCATAGCGGATACTGACATCAAAATCAAAGCCCGAACCGAATATATCCTTACCGAGCAAACCGTATTCCCTGGCCTGGTCTATGGCAATCTTAAGCCGTTTAATGGCCAGTGGATATTCTGCACGGATGTATATCAGACCTGTATCGGCACCAATACAATAGCCGCAAATGGCCATTGCTTCCAATACGGAATGCGGATCTCCTTCCAGAATCGAACGGTCCATAAAAGCGCCAGGGTCACCTTCATCGGCGTTACAAACCACATATTTCTGATCAGATTCTGATTTGTAGGTCAGCTCCCATTTCAGGCCGGTAGGGAAGCCTCCCCCGCCGCGTCCCCTGAGACCGGAATCCTTAACGACTTTTATTGCCTCTTCGGGGGACATTTTCTCCAGAACAGTTCCCAAAGCACTGTAACCATCCCGCGCAATGTATTCATCAATATTCTCGGGATCGATGAAACCGCAGTTTCTTAAAGCGATTCTCAACTGCTTTTTGTAAAAATCCATGTGCCTGGAGTCACTCACCGGTGCTTTGGTTTCGGGATCGATGTACAATAAACGTTCAACTTTCCGTCCTTTCACCAGATGCTCCAAAACCAACTCTTCGGCATCCTCGGGGGCCACATGGACGTAAAAAGTATTATCGGGTACCATTTTTATAACCGGACCCTTTTCACAGAAACCAAAGCAACCTGTTTTTACTACCTGAACGTCATTCCCCAAATTGTTTTCATCAACAGCTTTTTGAAGGTTGGCAGCAATGGCTTCGCTTTGGGAAGCCCGGCAACCGGTACCTCCACAAACAAGAATATGATTTTTATATTTGGCCATAGCAATATTTTGGATTTGAATTTATGAGTGCGGTATAAAAAGCATATTTTTGTCAAAATCAAGGCGTTTTAAATTTTTGTACCGGAGTTAACTCATTGTTAATGAGGATGCAAAAATTTAAAACAACACAGAGTTTGGCAACAAAGATGCTTTTTAGACCGGGCTCATTTATTTATTATCAATGGTTTTATAAGTATCGGGGATGATTCCATCCACAAGTTCACCGTTCTTAATATACTTTTCTATGATCTCCGAAGCTTTTTTTGTGTCAACATTCCCAATAATAACGGGCTCTTCACCTGGAAGTGTTACTTCAATGGTTGGTTCTGCATAACAATAGCCCATACATCCTGTCTGGGTTACAACAGCATCAATAGCCTGATTATCCAGATCGTCAATGATATAGTTCATGGTCTCCCTGGCTCCGGATGCAATTCCGCAGGTAGCCATAGACACCTTTATTTGCACCAGGTTATCAGGATTATCACTTTTTTCTCGAAGGTTAATTTTACCTTTGAGTTCATCCCTCATTTTTCTGAGGTCCTGAAGACTTTTTACTTTATTACTCATATCTGAATCAATTTTCAAAAACTTAGATTTCTTCTTTTAACATATTTCTGATAAAAACATTCACTCTCGGATGCGATACAGGAACACCATCCAAAACCTCCTTAATCTCTTCTGATGAAATTTCAAATGAGCCGGTACTCTTCGCTATCCGTATCCTGAAATTAATATCCGGGTGCCCGGTTATCAGAAGCGCTAAAGTTGCCGGAATATCGCCCTGTGGAACACAATCTATATGCGTGGTTACAAAAGTGGCAGACACTAAAGTGCCCCTCCCGGGCTCCGATTCAACCTGCACCGCACCTCCTGTTTGTTCAGCATTCATCTTTAAAAAAGGCAATCCCAAGCCCACTTTTCTGGTTGTTCGCGATGTTGAGTAGGGATCGAGTACCTTTTTAACAGTTTCGGTATCCATTCCGCAACCGTTGTCGCGAATGGTCATTTCCAAAACATCATCGTGATAATTCAAGTCAACAACCACCTGAGTTGCCCCTGCCTTCACCGAATTTTCGACAATATCGAGTATATGCATCGATAAATCCTTCATTAGTTTTTTAGGTATTATGGAACTCGTTCCGCATAATCGCGACTCGTTTCATCTTATATCTTATATCTAAAAATCTTACGATCTATTATTATCCCAAAGTGGAAGTATTTTTCGTCCTGACTTGCACTTTAAAGCTTTTTTAAACTCTTCCAGAGTGGTATCCTTCATTTTTAAATGTGTTACGTGAGTGCCTAACTTATCAGGCTGATGAGCATCCGATCCTGCAACCAAAGGTTTTATTTTACCCCATCCCTGACTTAGCACATATTCTGGTTCTGCATTTGGACTAATTTCCAGCGCATCCGCTCTGACATCAGACGGAATAAACCCAAGCTGACTGATCAGGCTGTTGCTTCTCCGGTCGATATGGGCAGGAATAAAGACGCCTCCCAAACGATGCACCTCTTCATAAGACTGCTCCAAACTCCTGTCGATCGAGACAATCAGCAAACGTTCCTCCTCTCCCAGAATATTCTCATTCTCATCTACCCAAACCTGATCGCCGAAATAATCGGGCTTATTTTTAATGACCCGAAGCCACTTATCTAACCATCTCTGAAACTCGTTTATTGCTTGCAAATCTTCAAACAATGCCAGGGAATGTACCTCTTCACGGGTGTTGATCTCTGCGCCTCCCCATACCTTAATTCCGGCATCGCCTCCGAGCTTCATTACAACCCGGCATTGGCGGGTAGAATTGTGATCTGTGATCGCTAATATGTCAATGTGCTTTTGTCTGGCTTCATGAATGATTCGTGCCGGACTCATTTCCAGACTTCCACAAGGTGACAACACCGAATGAACATGCAAATCGGCACGAAATATTTTGAGCATTATATTGGTTCATTTTGATTTAATCAAAGCATAAAGTTTTCCTGCAACATCAAATGCCTCAAGTTCTGTACCCAGCAAAGGAATACCTTCCTCATTGCTCTGAGCAAGGGTATCATCGTCGGGCTTTAACCCTTTGACGAGTATCACTGCAGCCACCTCTTTCAATGAGGCAACGGCCATCACATTTTTATGGGTCTGCAGGGTTATCCACACATCACCTTCGGATGCGTTGCCCATAACATCGCTTAGCAAATCGGAAACATATCCGCCTGTAATTTCGCGATCAAGTCCTTTTTCACCACCAAAAACGGTGAGACCCAATTTATGCACGATGTCATTCACTGTCATTTTCCGCTCCTTTCTTGTTACAGTTTTTATCGAGCCTGTTCTTACCCCAAATTTTTTCTATAATTCTCAGAGCATGCTCTCCGCTGAGCTTACTGTGTTTTTCCATCATTCTCTGAATAAATACACAAGCCGAAAGTTGGGATTCTCTTCTTACAATATCTTCGGCCAGACTTTGACAATTGGGTGCTCCGCAGGCTCCACAATCAATTCCGGGTAAAAAGCACATCAGATGACGCACCTGTTGCATCTTTCTCATGGCTTCACCCATGTCCTCATCCAGAGCCATCATCGACCGGGGTTTTAATTCACCTATTCCCAGGTTTTTCGACATAAAGTTCGAATACGCTTTTATATCCCCTGGAATATCTGCCACACCTTCGAACCGAACAGCTCTTTTATGGAGCCTCTCAACAGTAAGAAAACGATTTCCGCCCACCAAAACGCCACCGGCACAACTTTGGTCACAGGCTCTGAGCTCGAGAAAATCAACCCCCTCAATCTCATCATTCTCAAGCTTTTCAAGAAATTCAATCACATTGTGTATCTCATCAATAGCCAGGCAACGTCCCTCCATACCGGAAACTTCACCTCCGGTGAGACTGTGTTTTATTGATCGCGGACTCAGCAACGGCAACATTTCGCCCGGAGAGATACTACTGTTGTTGTGACGGTTTTTAACCATCCGGTATATCTTGTTATAGATAAAACTCATGTTAATAACCCCGTCAAGTGGCGATTTTTCTTCTCCCACAGGGCTTTTTACGGCAGCAATTTTAGCTGCACAGGGCGTAACATAAAAAATTCCGATATCCGCCGGGTCAATACCTTCGTCTTCGAGGCGCTTCCTGAAATAAACTGCTGATGCATCAATGGGTGGCTTCACCCTTAAAACCTGATCAAGCAAGGAAGGGAACTTAATTTGTATCAACCGCACAATGGCGGGACAAAAGGAAGAGATAACCGGCTTTTGCATTGCTTCGCGGGAAACTTCGATCATGGTGCGGTTGATAAGACCTGCTGTATGTTCCGTCTGAAAAACATGCGTGAATCCCAGCTCTCTCATCACCGAAAAAATCTCTGCCTCGGTCACTTTCGACTGAAACTGCCCGATTAGTACAGCAGGAACCAGAGCCACCCTGCATTTGAACCGGAAAATTTTATCAAAGTCGTCCTGCTCCACATAAATAGCATCTACCGGACAAGCACGCATACACTCTCCACAATCGACACACCAGTCGGCCCTTATCGATGCTTTCCCGTTTCTTATACGGATGGCACCTGTAGGACACACGTTCATACAGTGCGTGCATCCGTAACAAAGCTCATCATCAACTTTCAGGGCATGATAAAATCCGGCTTCTGCCATTATCTTTTTCCGTTTAAGAAAATTACAAGTTCAACAATCGTTCCTTTCCCTACCTTGCTGGAAATATTCAACTGATCGGCATTTTTCTTCATATTCGGAAGTCCCATTCCGGCTCCAAACCCCATCTCGCGTACTGCCTGCGATGCAGTTGAAAACCCTTCCTGCATTGCCTGCTCTATATCAGGTATGCCCGGTCCTTTGTCCTCTATTTTTACATCAATGCGCTCCGGTTCAATTTCCACATAAATGCAACCATTCCATGCATGTGCAACAACGTTGACTTCTCCTTCATAAAGAGCTACAACAAGTCGCTTAATAATTGGCGGAGGAACATTTAATTGTTTCAGTATCTTTTTAACTTCACTACTGGCATTCCCGGCTTTTGAAAAATTCCCTCCTTCTATCTCGTATTTGAACTTCATTCCTTTTAACCTGCTAAGTTTTAATAAACCGGCTTCAGGCCTGCTGTGCTCAACCTGGCAACAGCATTAAACATGGAAAAACGGCATTCCACCAAAACCATTTCATGCTCACAGGCAATTTCAATCATAGGCGGTAACACCTTTTTGTTCCTTACAAATATAACACACTCTATATCAGCCATTTCTGCTGTTCTTATTGTCTGTAAATTATTCAAGCCGGTAATTAAAACCAGTTTGTCACTATCCAAAGTAAGTACATCGCTCATCAAGTCGCTTGCAAAACCATACTGCACTTCCTTGTCGAGAAACTGCTCACCACAAACCACCTTGCCTTCCAAAACTTCCACTAACTGACTAATCTTCATTTGGTTTTCGGCCTAAATTTGAATTCTTGTAAGTTTACAAAAACCTAATTATCAATGAAATATAATTAAAGATTTTTTTCAATAATAATCACACGAAACTACAATTTTTAACCTTTAGAAAAAATAAAAAATGGCATTGTAAGTAATTAATACTAAGTCTAAATTATCGTAAGAATGGCTGCATTACATTTTTACATATATTCTACGGTAACCTCTTTCAGGAACTTCTCTTCCAATAAGTTTACGATACGCTTAATAACTGTCCGTCTGATTTCAAGTTCTACCGGCAAGTTGGGGTCCTGATGGGCAACATTAATTCTGGTACCGTTTAGAATATGAATTTTATCGCTTTCCAAAAGCATTCGGATAATCTGATCGGCAGGACCATTACCGAGTTTTGTGTCGCGATGATAATTTTCGAGTATCCGTGCCACTTTTCCCAGCGTCAAAATGCCCTCTGTTACAAGATTGATGCCCTCAACATAAGAAACCGGGGGTAGTTCGGGATCGGAAGATTGCATTCCGGCATCAAATTCCAAAGCCAGCTCCCGGGCAACAATTTCGGCAGTAGTGCCACCGGAAATAATCTTCTTGCCATTGAAACGCTGCACTTTCAGAGCAAAATCCAGATCGTGTTTTTCTTCAAACGGTGGCCCCGACACTAAAAGAAGTTTTCGGGGTTCTCGAAAATATACAACTCCGCAAGAGGTATCATCCTTCGGAGTTTCACCGTCATGGAGCGCCGCCATGTTAACAATTTTCCTGGCCATTTTAGTGGCCGAAATGTATGGTTCGTTACCTAAAACTTTGAGAGCATATTCAACTGCACCCTCCCGTCCCCAACCAAACGGGAATGAACGTGTTCCCATTCCCGATTGAATTATTCCGTCGGTCCAGAAAACAATCCGGTCTTCCTTTTGAGCCATAAAACTGCAGGTTCGAATAACCTTACCCTTGTGTTTTTCCGATTCAAGTTCAAGATTTTCCCATCCAGGATCAAACTCCCGGTTATTCCGAAGCAATAAGCATGGAGGATTGTCGTATTCAACGATAGTTGTTTGTCCGCTGTCCTCTATATCAACAATGGTAAAAGTGGAATAGCTTATTTTTCGGACCGAACACACAGGCAGCGTATCCATAATTATTTCAGCTGTTTTTCTCACCTCCCTGTGCTCTATAGTAAAATTTACAGCCATCGACGAAGTTAGTGAAGCCAAAACATTGGCCTTCACGCCCGATCCCATCCCGTCTGACAAGACCACAATGGTTCGCCCCTCTTCTCTTACCCTTCGTGAAAGAAAGACATCACCACAGATGGATTCACCTTCATGATCGTTTTGCTCACAAAAAATATCAAGGAAAATATTTTGTTCGGGTAAATGCATCTTGATTCAAAATAAAGGCTTTTACTTCTTTTCTATCTCAGCATCATCGCGTGTTCCCAGCTTTTGTGCCTCAATTATGGATGTTAAAATCTTTTCGGTTTTGGATGCACTCTCACCCAAAAGAAATGCGATTTGCTGCACTGTTTCAAGGTTCTCCCGTATCACCTCACGAGCCCTTGTCACCACCTCTTCTCTCCTAACTTCCGGGGCCGTAAGATCGCGTATTATCCCCCCCACAATTTTATTTTTTTCTATAGTGAAGACAGAAACATTGAGAATTGAACTTCCTAAAGTTGTATCGCGATTCAATAAATCCTGTCCCGACTGTAAAACAGTGGCGAACAATTTATGAAATGGCAACAGAGACTGCAATTCGGCCCCCTTCAGGCCCGGTACCAGCTCATTAATATGTTGGGCATCTTCACCAATCATATTAATAAAACTATGGTTCGATTCAATAATTTTCAGATTTTCATCCACAATCACCACGCCTGCCCTTATTTTGTTGAGCATGGCTGTGGTGGTTTCGGCAGCAAGCCTGGCTGCCTTCTCTTCTTCCCTGGCCTTTTCTTCGCTCTGTTTGAGGGCCTCCTTTGTTTTCTTAAGTTTCTCATTGGTGGCATTCAACTTTCCAATATAGGTATGCATCTTGTGGATGGTATAAGTATAACACATCTCATAATTGGTAAGTCCCTGACAATAGGCAACGGCAAACTCACGACACGACGGATAACCACAGGCTCCGCATCCCAGCTGGTCTTCCACTTTTCCTTTTCCCATTTCATGCAAGACACGCTGAATTTCACTTTCTGAGGGATAAGGTAACCGTTGGTCCCTGGCTTTGAATGAACGACTCAGATCAAGGTCGCGAAACGACTCAACCTGCTGTTGCCATGTTTCATAGTCGAAATCTCTGAGCCTTTTGTTTACATATTTGATCACGTGTGAGCGCCGGTAGAATTTTTTGCCGCCAGGCGATGTTCCCGGGCCCATGATACAACCTTCGCAATAGAAAAGGTCAAGATGTTGTTGTAACCCTATTTCTGTTTTAAATTCCTGTAGCGACTGAAGAAAGTTGTTTCTTCCTTCAGTAATGATAATGCTGGCACTCAGCAAGTCCTGATTTATGTCCACAGCCTGAAGCATCCCACGGTTAATTGGGAAAAGTCCGCCTTTCCGACCAATAGGAGGATCAAAATCACTGAATTCTACAGAGTTTTCGGTAATACGCTTTTCGGCAAACATTTCTCTCAATTCCAGAAATGTCAGCACAGCATCGGTACGACCGTCTCCTTTAAAAAAACGAGCGTCATCTTTTGCTGCAACACAGGCAGTAAGAAACACTACTTTGGTATTTTCGCCATATAACTGTCTCGTCACTTTAGCCATAGCCACATAAGGAGGAACTATTGGTGCCAGGTTATCAACCAGTTCCGGATGATATTTTTCCACATGAGACACAACAGGAGGGCAATTTGTACTGATATAGTATTTACCATGAAAATTGTATAATAATTCACGGTAACGAAAAGAAACGAGATCAACACCAAAAGCACCCTCCATAACATAAGTAAATCCAAGTGCCCGGATCATACCCACAAATTTCCGGTAATCGGTAATATCTACAAACTCAGCCGAAATGGTCGGGTCACAAACTGCAGCCACAGGAACATCTCCGTCGAGTAATTCCTGAACCATTTTCTTTTCATCACGAACATCAATAGCATTCTGGGAACACATGGTAACACAATTACCACAACCAATACATCTCGATGGTAATATCTCGGCATGCTTGTCTTTTATTCTGATGGCCTTGGCCGGACAAACACGAATACAGGTGAGACTTAAATTACATTTATCGGGGTCTACATGAATTAACTGCGCCATAACAAGAAACTTTTCCGGCTTTATAGACAAGCACTAACTATTTCTACCTAATGTCTGTCCATAAAGTACCATTTGCTGTGTTACGCTCTCCGCCAAAATACTCATTTACGAAAAGTAAACTCCGTTTTTGGCGGCTTCGCAAGCCTTGC
>NZ_AHZV01000221.1 GCF_000250735.1 Anaerophaga thermohalophila str. Valhall | reverse complement strand
AATAATGCAGGTTAAGTTTATTCAACCTCGAATTTATGAAAAGCCTTTCACTCTGCCGTCATCTCTTTTTGACCGGTCATTCCTCATTGAGCCATTCTTCCAGTGCATCTGCATTGATATGAGTTCGGTGCGCCATCATGAAGTCAGCTGCACTGCCAAACCATTCCAGTACCTCATCTCTATGGATCCATGCACCTTGTTCTTCAAAAAATGAATGGTAACTGCTCCACGGATACCCCCTGAAATCATCAGAATATCCATGATGTTCAGGATTTTTATGAATGTATACCAATGCATTTCTCAGGTATCTTTCATTTTCTACCGGTTTTCGTTTAAACTGGTGCTCGAACAGGGAGCCGTGACGATGGTATTTCAGGTTGAAGTAACGGGCATAAGCGTTGAAGAGGTGGCCGAGGTGGGAGGAGGGGTTGGGGGTTTTCTTTCCCTTCCCCATCCTCAGACGTCCGGAAGTCGCTTCCCGCTCGTGCTTGCCCGCTGATGTTCCGGAGTCTGGCCGGCCCGCGTCCTTGATGCTCACCGTTTCCCACTTGGCGAAAGCCAGGATGTCAGCAGCGGAAATGCCGGGGCAGAGCCCGGTCGCGTCGTGCGGTGGACTTGCAGGGTGGCAGGATTGACCGGCGTTTGCGCGTTGGGTTGCCTCCATTCTTCTGATCTCCTCCATCGAATACCGGTAAACAACATCCTCCTTAATTCTTATCAGCAGGTGAAAATGAGTTCTCATCAACACCCAGGCAAAGGTATCCGCTACCTGACCGACATACTTCCCGTACAAGTATAAAAACCGCTCATGATCGACATCATCGTAAAAGATAGGGCAGCTGTTGATGCCACGGTTGTAAATATGGTAGAAGCGGCCTGGTGTAAGGGGAATGGTTGGTTTTGACATGTGGATAAGTGGTTTTGGTTAATGGGTTAATTTAAAAAGGTGCAGGTTAATTGCCTTCCCGCACTCGCCGACGTCCGGAATTCCCTTTCGCACATCCCCACCCGCTGACGTTCCGGAGTCTTTCCGGCCCGCGCTTCTTTCCCCGCAGACGCCCGGAATCGCTTTCGCGCAACCCGGCCCGCTGATGTTCCTGAGTCTTGCCGGCCCGTGCTGCTGATGCTTACCGGTTACCCCTTCTCGGAAGCAAGTGCGGCGATGGAAAAGACCCGACCGCATCGCGGGATCGGACTTGCGTTAGCGGATCGGTCGGCGGTGGCGGGTGGGAAGGACTGATTTCATAGTAGGACATCCTCTCTTGCCATTTCAAGGTTAAAACCTGAATTTATATTATAGCAACTTTCCCAATGTGATAAGTATTGGTAACCATATTTACTTTTTTCGACATCAAGTTTATCACCAATTTCTTTCAACAGATTAGGATAAACTGAGATAGAAAAAAGAGACATTAAACCAGTCAACTTTTTCAGATCCATTTGTCTTCTTATGAAATCAATATCCTTATTATGAATGAGGTCAATAAAACGGTCAAATAATTTTTCTCCTGAAATCATTAATTGGTCATCTGTTAAAAGATCAATTGTTCTAAGGTCTTTTGAAGAATAACCATCCGGAATTGGTATTTCAACCGGGATGAACAATGATTCAGCGTTGTTATTCTCAATAAGTTGAAATTCCTGGCTGATACTGGAGAAATCAAATCGTTTAAAATTTTCAAGATAACTTTTAAGTTTAGAGGAATCTGTCCAGTCATCCTTTTTTGCATCCTCAAAAACCTTTTCATAAAGCCTGTCAAACTCTTTCTTTTGCAATATTTCTTTAAATCCAAAGTATAATTCCTTATTCTTTTGCTGATGTTGATATCTTTTGTCCTTGCCGTAAATTGTTGAGGCCCTGTCGCAATCAAACAGAAACACCTTACAATCTTTTTTCGAAGCGTTTCGATTGATTCGTCCAGCCAACTGTTCATCACTGTCAAGGATTGACCGGTCTTTAAAACCTAAATCCATATCAATATCAATTCCTGCTTCAACAACCTGGGTTGAAGCCACAATTACTTTTTTGTATTTTTCTTCTTTTATTTCGTTAATTATCTTTTTTCTTTGTGGTTCAAGAATGTCTCCGGAAAGGAGATACAATTTGTAATCTTGAAAAACATCAGATTCAGAGAGCAATCTGAAAAAATGAGAAGCCGTATTTTTGTAATAAATTCGATGAGCACTCTGGCCTGATGGTGCATTTCTGAGTAATCGTCAGCCTCATGCTTTATGAAGTATGCCAATTCTGTTAAATATTCTTCTTTGTTTTCTTTTGATGGTTTAGGTTTTTTCAGAAGTAAAAAATCAAACTCAATTCGACCAGCAAAATTTTTATTCGAGAAGTATTGTTTTTTGTTTGGTGTAAGATTTACAAAATGCCCTTTTAACGTTTCGCTCAAAGCATCGATTTTGGGTAAGGTAGCCGACATAATAATGAAACGAATATTGAAAGGGCGAGCGTAATTTTCAATAAAGAAAACAATTTTGTCCCAGTGCTTGGGGTTATATGTTTGTAATTCGTCAATTACTACTATAGAATTACATAACCGGTGTAATAAATAATTGGATTCCTTATTATTTCCTTTTAATATTTCAAAAAAGCGAATATGAGAGGTTACACAGACCGGATAGTTTACAAATAGATTGTCCAAATGAAGTTTTTTTCTTTTCCGTACTCTCCATCCGTATGTTCTTCTTTTTCATGAAAGCCGGCTTTTGAGTGTAATTGAATCAGTTCATCATTATTCAGACCTATTGTTTTTTTGATAGCTTCAAATGTCTGGGTGATAAGTGTTGTAAATGGGAATACATAAAACACCTTATTGAGGCTTTGATCTGACTGCAATAATTCTGAAATACACGCTAAGGATAAATTGGTTTTCCCGGCACCAGTAGGTGCTTCAATGTAGTACCATGGATTATCAGGTTCTTGCCTGATAGAAGAAATGACCTCTGCATTTAATTTTTGACGTAAAAAATTCAAATTCTTTTGGTCTACTTCCTGTAATTCACTGAAGGGCTTCTTTTGGTATTTTTCGAAATTGTTGAACAGGTCCTTGTTATATGACAGCTTCGTTTTGAAATTAGTAGAAATTTTATTGCGTAAAGTCTCATCAATAATGCCGAAGTCGTTAACCTTTATATCCGTCATATATTCGTTTGTGGCATAATAATCACTTGCTGTAAGCAGGGAATAAGATAATTTGAGAAGGGCAAAGATTGAAAAATGTTGTTCCTGGCCAATCCTTTCAATTAGTTTGTCTTTGATGTCTATTATTTTTTTACTGGCCTCAAAAGGTAAATTGATGTTGCAATATTTTACGAAAGAAAATAGTTCTTCAAAAATCTCGACAGAAAAATCGGTCTCATTACTTAAAACAGAACTGTGATGCTTTAAAATGGGTATACAAAAAAGAATTATTATTCCGAAAAGTAATTCTTTTTCTTTTGGTTCAAAATTGCTAAAATTCACCTTTTCAATGAAATAATGAAGAAACAGGACTGCGCTGAGCAAGGAATGCTGACTCCCGATCGATATTTTTTTCTCTTTGAACAGATTGTTCTGCATCTTCAAAACTTGGAAATTGGGATTTATCTTACCCAGATCATGGTACGCAATGGAAGCACTAAAAAGTAATTTGATATATTCAGCCAGAGTTTGATTTTCTTTTGCTACCTGGTTACATAAGTGATCAATTATCGTATCAATTTTTTGGTCTTCAACAATTGATTTGGCGTATGATAAAACCAGTTCTACATGATCCTGAAGGATCTCGTACCTGTTATTTGCTCCGTCAATGTGGGCCCAATATCTTGATATATTAGGAATAATATTGGTAATTGATGGTAGTTTGTGACCTGTTATTTCAGAAAAGCTGGATAATTTTTCCTGCATCTTCACCTGTTCTTAATTTGATAAAATTTCCTGATGATTTCTGTTTTAGGGAAAGATCCCAGTCAGTATATGCAAAGTTGCCAAATTCATATTGAAAAAGAGGTGCACCTAAATAAGCAATGGGCAAATTTTCAAAGTAAGTAAATGTGTTGCCTTCCGAGCTTTCCATTAATATATCAAATAACGGCTCTTCAACTTTACTGTTTTTTAGCGGCTCCGACTTCAGGAACAGCGAACTAATTTTAAAAGTTCCTTCAGGAACAAAATTTAAATAATCAACCATCCGGGCATTCTCCCACCAAAGGGAACACTCATTCTTACCGAGGTAAGGAACAAACTCAGCATGATAGTTCAGAAGGTTTTTAATTAGTGAATGTTCTTCTGCGTTTTCTTTGTCGAGCAGGACAAAGCAGCGAAAAGCGGGTGCTATAAGTGTTTGTTCAGCTATCATTAAGTTTCCTCCGGCTTCTTCACTGGCCAGTCCTGTAGTATTGTTATATTTTATAATGGTTTTTGTAAAGTTCCCGTTTTCGTGATGGCTTTCGCCGGTATTATTTGGTAAAGGCATGATGCCTACCTGCACATTTTTTAGAATCTGGTAGTATCCGGGTAATTCTCCGTTTTTTGAAAAGCCGGGAAAACCACCAATTGCTCCCAGTATACCCAGAAGGGCCGGCTTATGTAGCATGTTGAAGGTTAAATATACCGGTTCATTCGTGTCGGGTTTTTTCAACATTCCGAAATCGGCTTTTATATCAAAGGATAGTAAATTTTTCATTGCATTCCGTTTTTATGGTCTCCCCGATGGGATATTGTTTCTATGTTTCAAATGTTCTATCATATACACTTCTCCAAAAAGTAGCATAAAG
>NZ_AHZV01000222.1 GCF_000250735.1 Anaerophaga thermohalophila str. Valhall | reverse complement strand
TCATCGTAAATGAGTAATTTTCGGACGAGCGTAACACAGTAAATGGCACTTTATGGACGGAAACTAAATATTCAGCCACTTTATGGTGGATTGAGCGGTAATTTGCAGATTAACAAGATCAGCGTTTTGCAGTAATAGTAACCCTGGTGAGCATCCAGGTTCCAGGCGTCCCAGTTCAGGACGTCGGGCTGCCTGGGCAGCTTCCGCTGTTGCTGCTGACAGGATTTCGCACAAAGAAATATTTTTATTGTGCAATAAAACCTTTTTGATTTTTTCAAATTGTGAAAGGCGGTTGTCGTTTCCCAGGTCGGGAAATACTTGCGGTCGCGGGTATTTTAGGCGGTTGGGGACTATAATCGGGGATTGCCTGGATTTTGAACACGGGGTTGCTGAAGCTCCGGGAATGCCTAAAAGAATGGTTCCGTTACGAAAATGAAAATGAATATTTTCCAAAGTTTCCGGGAGTTGGGCCGATGGATATTCCCACCATATATCTACGAAGGCAGGCAGTAATATCCCCGAATTGAACCGTACACTATGTTGTTCTTTGAAACGGTCTTCATGCCACTCGGTTTTCATGATCAATCCGTCTTTTCTGATGGTTATCACCGGCCATTTGAGCAGCTTGCCCCCGGGCGTAAGCATATAATGTGCGGCAAATTTATCGAAGATCATGTCTTTCCGGGGATGGTTTCAGTGGTTTCATTTCAGGAGATTTGCTCATGTTTTTTCTCACCAAATGTTCCAGCCTGATGTTGCTGAATTCAACCGAAGTGACTAAAGATGTGTCATGATCAAACAAAAAGCCCGATATTTCAACCAGTGGTGTTACAGAATCAATATTCATGTGAAGTGTTATCGGGTTGTTCTTAAAAGTCTTCGTAATATCATGCGACACGGTATCGGCAGTAGAGTCGGCATATTGTGTAATTACTATTGTTTTGCCTTCGCGTGAAAGGTCCTCCCTGAGGAATTTGTAAACAGCCGATAACCTTATTTGTCCACCGGTTATTGAATCGACTTCTATTTTAAAAGGCAATCGGTGATTGACAGTGTCATCAGGTGTTACAGCCATAATCCGTTCATCATCCCATAAATCCCGAATGACGGGGGTAGTATCCTTTTTTTCCTCTTCTGCCTGGATTTGCCGGTTAACTTCGGCCTCATGCTCACTTAGCAATACAATTACTTTGTCGTATACTTTCTGAAAATGGTAGGGATGAGCTGAATACCAATCACGAATGGTGTCAAATTCTTCGGTCGAAAGATCATACTCAGACAGCACCTTACGATAGTATCCCGGAATTTCGTCATCCGCCAATTGATCGTTTACACTTCTTCTGCCATGTGTGATGATGCTCTCAACTACATACAAATCGGCCAGAATTTGGGCCATTTCATCCTCGTCGGGAAATTCCTTCGGAACTTTTTCCCTTGGGCTGCAGGATATAACAACAAGTAACAGAATTATATGAGTCAGTATATTTCGCATGTTGGTTTGTGTTTTCAGATCAGTCAATTAATAGATCATTAGATTTTTAGATATAAGATAATCCATATAATTTTGACAATAGATCGTCAGATTTTTAGATTTAAGATACAAGATGATTCGTATCTCGTTGAAAATATGCATTTTATCAAAACAAACCCCGTGAATATTTCCAGTTGAATCTAAAGCGTTTTACAAAAGCATAACGGACTTTTGTTTGAAATATCGCATTTTAATAAGAACAAAATTTTTTACTTCTACCTTCTGCCTTCTACCTTCTGCCTGTTGGATACTTATATCTAAAAATCTGATGATCTATTGTTTAACAATTATCTAACAATGATTTCTGCTATACGTGATGCGGCTTTTCCATCCCAAAGTTCAGGAATTCTTCCCTGTTTAGCCCTGCCTGCGATGCAATCGTTAATGATTGATCCGGCCAGTTTAAGATCATTTCCTGCCAGGTAATTGGTGCCGGATTCGAGGGTTACAGGTCGCTCCGTATTGTTGCGGAGTGTAATGCAAGGAACGCCCCGCCACGTAGTTTCTTCCTGAACGCCTCCACTATCGGTTATCACAAATTGTGCCGATTTTAACAGCTTCTGAAAATCGATATAACGAAGGGGTGATATCATTTTTAAATTGGAATGATTATTCTGAATCGCTGTATTTTCTGCGAACATCTTCTCTAACCTTTTACCGGTTCGCGGATGAACAGGAAATACAACAGGAATATTATTGGCTGTTTCCTGGAGCCAGCTTATTAGTTCCTTCAATCGTGAAGTAGAATCCACATTGGATGGACGGTGCAAAGTAACAAGTCCAAACTTATGCTCCTGTACTCCAATGTTTTCCAGTATTCTTGAATGATCGATGCGGCTGTTGATGCTTATCAGACTGTCTATCATTACATTGCCGATAAAATGTATTTTTTCCCCGTCAATGCCTTCATGTTTGAGGTTGGTTAATCCTGAAGGTTCGGAAACAAAGAGAAGATCGGAAACAGAGTCGGTTACAATTCTGTTGATCTCTTCAGGCATTGAACGGTCAAAACTCCGCAGTCCCGCCTCAACATGAGAAGTGCGTATTCCCCTTTTGACAGCCACCAGCGCACAGGCCACGGTTGAATTTACATCGCCTGTAACAATTACATCATGAGGCATTTCGTGGTCCAGCACTTTATCGAAATGTTCCATTATCTTCCCGGTTTGTTCGGCATGAGAACCCCCGTTGATGTTAAGATTATAATGCGGTACAGGAAGTTTCAGGTCGTCAAAAAAGAAACGGCTCATGGCCTCATCAAAATGTTGTCCTGTGTGTACAATCTTCACATCAATATTATCATACCCGGAGAGAGCATGCCACAGTGGTGCAATTTTTACAAAATTGGGACGGGCACCGGCAACAAGAACAATTTTTTGCATAAGCAGAGTCTTTTATTTCCCGTCTCCACGGATCATTGTCCGGATGGTTTTCAGAAAAATGATAAAATCAAGTTTCAGGGACCAGTTGTCGATGTACTCAAGGTCCATTTTCATCCATTCGTCGAACGGAATATTGTTACGTCCGGATACCTGCCAGATACAGGTGATGCCGGGTTTCATGGAAAGGCGCCTAAGTTGCCATCTTTCGTATTGGCGCACTTCATCCGGGAGTGGGGGCCTGGGCCCGATAACTGACATGTCGCCGATGAGAACATTAAAAAACTGTGGCAGTTCATCCAGACTTGTTTTTCTCAGGAATCGTCCTACTCTTGTAATGCGTGGATCGTTGGTCATTTTGAAAACCGGTCCGTCCATTTCATTCTGTTGCATCAGTTTTTCTTTCAGTTCTTCTGCATTGGTTACCATTGTCCGGAATTTATACACGATAAATTTTCTGCCACGCAGTCCTACTCTTTTCTGTTTGAAGAAGACGGGGCCTTTGGAATCGATCTTAATAGCAAGTGCCAGTAAAACATAAACCGGGGACAATACGATAACAACAAAAGCCGAAAACAAGAAGTCGAATGCATCTTTAACGCGTAGTTCGAGATAATTGAGCGGTGTGTTGGATATGGTCAGCATGGGAGTTGTGCCGAAATAATGAAGGTGGGTTTTGTTGGTAAGCATATTGAAAAACGAAGAGTACATTCTGAAAACGACACCCACTTCGGAAGTGAGTTGCAACAGTCTTTCGATCTCTCTGATGGTGGGCGTCTCTTTGCAATAAATGATCTCGTCGATGGTTTTATCTCTGAGCAATTGTTCTATATCGGTGTCTTCAGGAAGAAAAGGGGCGATGGCTCCAAATTCTTGTTCCAGTTCTTCATTTCCTATAATGGCTGATACCCGGTACCCCCACTCTTTCATTTTAACCATTTGCCGCAAAAAGGATCTGGCCGTGTGGTCACCAATAACAACCACGTTGAGTGTGTTAAACCCTTTGGAACGCGCCCCTTTCATAAAGGAATAGTTGAGCACTTTAATGCCAAAGGTGAGCATCAGGTTGATCCCTCCAAACATCAATAGCCGTGAAAAATCGATGGAATAAAGGTCCAGTACCCAAACAAAAAGAATTAAAGCGGAGGTGCCAACTACCGCAAGACTTATACATCCAAAAAGAACCATGGAATAGGGACGCGACCTGTAAAGTTGGTTTAGCCGGAAAGCCCTGGCAAAAGTGTACCAGAAAAAAATGAGGAGAAAATGAATAATTATGGAATCCTTATTGGTCAGAGGTTCAAGATACCCCTGTTCAATATATACCGCCAGGTTGTAACTGATAATCGCGATCAGTACGTCAACAATGGCCAGAAATCGGTTGACTACTTTGGCTTTTTCTCTTAACATATCCACTCTTTATGAAGCGAACCAAATTTATGTTTTTTTGTATTTTTTCACAACTCCCGGAGGATGATATAAAGCATCTTTAGAAATTGTAGCGTAGTCCTGCTTTAAGTCCGGTTGAATGATAAATTTCACCGCCATCATAGGCGACGGCTAAATTTATATTCAGATTGGTATTTTGAGGTGCCCAGTTGAACTGCAGCATGGTATACCACTGGTCTCTTCCGTCTTTGAACCAGTAATTTTCTGTCTCTTCCCATGTGTACCGTCCGGGATATTGTTCAAAATAAGTGCCGAAATTGCGTATCCAGGTAATTTTGGTTTGCCAGGTCAGTTGAGTTCCGGCGTTTCCTTTGGCTCCAAGGTGAAGGCCCTTGTATCTGTCGTTTTTTATATTCACATTGCTATGGAATTCCATATCGGGACGGACGGCCTCTAACTGTTTTTCGGTTAAGTTGAAAGGACTTCCCATAATATGACCTTTGTAGCTCCATCCCGTAGGATACATCCCGTTGTTCATGTAACCGTCGCGACCGCCGAAGTCATTGCCATGGTTGACTTCTTTTTTTAGTACATTAATTATTTCTTCTTCCGTCCAGTTTTCTTTATCTATACCAAACAAATCAAGCATATCTTCACTGTCGAGATTACTGTAATGAAGGAAGTGTCCGTCATTCATATCTCGCGGGATTCCCGGATCAGGCATTCCGTTGCCGCTCTGATAGGTAGTTTGCAACCATTCGATAGTCAGGTTGCTAAGCCATGGAACTTTTTCCGGCTTCCAATCGATACCCAGTATATGGTCGGGATTTCCCTGCCAGAAAAGACTTCCCGAACCATCAGAAAAAGGAATCTGGTAATAAAAATGAAATTCTGCATTTGAGGTTTTCAGATATGCACCAAAGTCATAAAGCCCCATGTGTGCTCCTGCAGCGTTTGTAGCATCGCCACCGCCTATTTTTTCGCTTCCTTTTCCGAAAAAGGTAGCCCAGAAATCGACCGGAATATCGGTTCCGTCAATACGTTTTCCACCCATCAGGGCTGAGTGATTCAATCCACCATAGGGTTGCCACTTCCCGAGTTTAATTCGCAGGTAAGCATATTTCTCATGGAGCAGAACATCACTGCCATACTGTTGATCCGGGAGCCAGCCCTGGGAAATTCCGCCACGTACTTCAAAGAGATTGTTTGTAAACGAAACCGGGGTGTATTCAAAAAGCTCAAAAGTTATACGAGGTACAGGGCGATAATTGTCGCCGTAAATATAACTTCCCGATCCCTGATTGGGGGCAGTAAATATTGGATCGAAAACATGTTTCCCGGCAGAGAGGCTCCAGTTGTGCCATTGTACCCCAATCATTCCTGTGTGCAGGTACGTGTCACTATATCCGGTAGTGTGGTTACCTTCTGCTTCTGCTTTCAATCGCCAATTATTTTTCAGATGCCAGTTTATTCCGGCAGAAGCGGCTATCAACGACTGACTGCCTGCATAGTTATGCCAACGCCCGCTGTTAAGAGCTACCATCCATAGCGGGGGCAATTCTCCGTTGTGTACTATCGTTTCGGCTGATGTTTTTCCTTCAATATGCAGGGAATCTTGCTGCGCAGATATCTTGATCAGGAAAAAATGAGCGATTAGGGAAATAACCAGGATTAATCGTTTTGTTTGTTGACCGGTCATGGAGCAAGGGGGTTAAATTTTTTGCGAAGATACTTTTAATTTATGAAATTCCCATAAAAAAAGGGCCACTTGTTCACGTTTGAACAAATGCCCCTTTATTGTCCTATTTTTTAATTTTAAACCAATAACCATACATGGGAAAAGCATGCCAAAAGCTGAAACAGGCATGAAATTTAAGGATTTTTAAATTTTTCAATATGTAATATGCTGGTATAAAGGGCAGTGGTTGATTGATTTCATGAATTTCTAAATCCCGTAAGTGTACGATTGTGAACAGCCGGTGTCCGAATTCGGAGTGAATGAAGCAGGCTTGGGCAGAGGGGAAAGAGCAGAGGGCATAGGGCATGGAGTAATTGTAGAAAGGTGAGAAGTTAGAAGGATAGAATTTTCAATGACCAATGACCAATAGAGGTTAAGGTTGAGGTCGAGGTTGAGGTTAAGGTTGAGGTTAAGGTTAAGGTTAAGGTTGAGTAAGGTTAAGAATTATGGCCTGCTGAAAAACAATTAAAAGATTAATAATAAATTAATTATAGCCAATAATATCATTCAAAGTGCAAGGTTTTCAGGTAAATCTTTCAAAAAGTCTGCACCTGTGATGATTCATTGTCGAAATATCACTGTTCAAAAGAATATATTTAGTGCGTGTCTATAAACTCGCAAAATTTTTTCACAATATGTGTGTCTGTTCAGAAAGTGCCAGTTGCAAGGCTTGCGAAGCCGCCAAAAACGGAGTTTACTTTTCGTAAATGAGTATTTTGGCGGCGAGTGTAACACAGCAAATGGTACTTTATGGACAGACACTATTTAGGCTTAAGGACTTTCCCTGGTTAAAAGGCGCGGTGGCCTGTCCGTTTTCCGGGCCGGCGGATAGCGGGAAGCCAAAATGGGCGACTTTAATACGGATAAAAATTTCTTTTTAAGGTCGTATTGAACTCGCAAATATTTCCAATAGAAAGTCTTTATGCTGGTTTGAGAAATTACAGCTATGCTCTCGTTTCAAGGCCTTGCGCAATGGCCGGAAATTTTGGCTTTCGCGGGCGGATAGGTTTAAACGGACCAGACTTTTTTCGTTCTTTTTGGGGCAATGCCAAAAAGGACAATAAAATATAAATTTAAAATAGGGCTGCTGACTTATTCAGCAG
>NZ_AHZV01000223.1 GCF_000250735.1 Anaerophaga thermohalophila str. Valhall | reverse complement strand
GTAGGCGGTCGCGGCTTCGCGGTTCTGAAGGCGATGGAAAGCGAAAACATCGTAGCCTTGTGTGATGTAGACTGGAGATATGCAAAAAAGGCTTTTGATCACTTCCCAAAGGCGAAAAAGTACTGGGACTGGCGCAAGATGCTGGATGAGATGAGCGACAGCATCGATGCAGTAGTGGTAGCCACGGCCGACCATACACATGCCATTATTGCTGCGCATGCCATCACCCTTGGCAAGCATGTATACGTTGAAAAGCCGCTTACCCACACGGTTTACGAATCCCGTTTGCTGACAAAGCTGGCCGATAAGTATAAAGTAGCCACCCAAATGGGAAACCAGGGAGCTTCGGGCGAAGGAGTAGCCAAAACCATCGAGTGGCTTCAGAATAATGAAATCGGTGAAGTAACAAAAGTAGAAGCCTTTACCGACCGACCGATATGGCCGCAGGGATTGAATGTTCCTGAACAGGGACAGTGGGTTCCGGAAACATTGAACTGGGACTTGTTTATCGGTCCTGCATCAATGCGTCCTTACAATGAAATTTATACGCCATGGAATTTCCGTGGTTGGTGGGACTTTGGCACAGGAGCCCTGGGAGATATGGCGTGCCACGTTTTGCATCCGGTGTTTAAAGGCTTAGACCTGGGTTATCCGATAAAGGCCCAGGGAAGTTCAACATTGCTTTTGACCGAATCGGCTCCGACGGCCCAGCGTGTCAGGATGACGTTCCCCGAGCGAGGGAGAAAAGGCAAGATGAAACTGCCGCAGGTAGATGTCCACTGGTACGACGGCGGTCTTCAGCCGATGAAACCTGAAGGCTGGCCGGCGGGCAAAGACATGAACGATGCCGGAGGCGGATTGCTGTTCCATGGCACCAAAGATATTCTGGTAACGGGCTGTTACGGAAAAGACCCGTGGCTGCTGTCGGGTCGTGTTCCCGAGGTTCCGAAGACGGAGCGTCGAATAGAGCTGAGCCACGAGATGGATTGGGTACGAGCCTGTAAAGAGAGTGCAGAGAACCGCCTGGAGCCGTCATCCCCATTTCGTGAAGCCGGTCCGTTCAACGAAATGGTTGTTATGGGAGTGCTGGCTGTTCGTCTACAGAGTCTGAATAAAGAGCTTGAATGGGACGGAGAAAAGATGGAGTTCACCAATATCAGCGACGATGAAACCATCCGCACAGTAATAAAAGACGGTTTTGAGATTCATGACGGACACCCGACGTTTAATAAAACGTGGACCGACCCGGTCAGCGCCAAAGCCTTTGCACAGGAACTGATTAAACACACCTACCGCGACGGATGGAGCCTGCCGCCAATGCCTTAAAGGATCTGTTTTAACCTGCGACCAGGCCCTGCCCAATTGAAATTAGGACAATAGG
>NZ_AHZV01000224.1 GCF_000250735.1 Anaerophaga thermohalophila str. Valhall | reverse complement strand
GCCATTTGCTGTGTTACGCTCGTCCGAAAATTACTCATTTACGATGAGTAAACTCCGTATTTTCGGACTTCGCAAGCCTTGTAAATGACACTTTCTGAACGAACACATAATTAAGTAGGAAATTTTTTCTACTTTATAGACATAATACTCCGTTAAATTTTTGCAAAACGTTGCAAATTAATTGTTTGTGTCCAAAAAGGTTTGCTTGTTAAAATACAGTATATCAAGGTTGTACGAATTATATTATATCTAAAAATCTAACGATCTATTGAGACAGGCACTACTTAGTTAATAATACTCCGTTAAACTTTTACAAATATATGATAATAAACTGTTTGCGCAATTAAAGGAACAAGCCAAAACGCTCTTATAATATAACCACTTTGCGTCATTGCGTCTCTGCGTTTAGGCTTTTTTAAACTGGCTATTGAGTTAATGGTTAAGTGAAAAAATTTCTCTAATTTTAGTGAATGGAAAAATCGAAGTTAAAGAAGGATCTCGGATTGTTTGATGTATTTGCCATCAGTACCGGTGCTATGTTTAGTTCCGGTTTTTTTCTTTTGCCCGGGCTTGCATCGCAATATACCGGGCCGTCGGTCTTCCTGGCCTACCTGGTTTCCGGTTTGTTTATTCTTCCTGCCATGTTTAGTATTGCCGAGATAGCCACAGCTTTACCGAGGGCAGGGGGAGCATACTATTTCCTTGACAGAAGCCTTGGGCCGTTAATTGGAACCATTGGTGGTTTGGGGACATACCTTTCTCTGGTCTTTAAAACAGCTTTTGCTATCATAGGTATTGGTGCTTATGCGGCCATTTTCTGGAATGTTCCGGTTAAGGCAGTAGCCGTGGCGGCAACCATGGTTTTTATGGGGCTTAATCTTGTCGGAGCAAAGAAAACATCGGGGTTGCAGAATTTTTTTATTATTTTTCTACTGGTGGTATTAGGCGGATTTATTTTCGAAGGATTATACATGGTTTTTTTTACCGAAAGAGTTGAGGGCCCTTCTGTGAATGATCATTTTAAACCGTTTTTTACCAACGGTATTGAAGGAATTATTACGACCGCCGGATTTGTGTTTGTATCATATCTTGGTCTGACAAAGGTGGCCAGTGTTGCTGAAGAGATTAAAGACCCCGAACGGAATATTCCCATGGGAATGTTGCTTTCACTTGTTGTAACGAGTATCGTTTATTTTCTCGGGGTGTTTGTTATGGTTGCATTGATAGAACCGGAGAAGTTTGCCAGCGAGTTGGCCCCGGCTGCAACAGCGGCAGAAAAGCTGTTTAAGTGGTTGCCAGGCGAAACCGGAACCTACCTGATGGTTGGTGCTGCTATGGCTGCCTTTGCTTCTACCGGAAATGCCGGACTTTTGTCTTCATCACGATATCCTTTTGCAATGGGTAGGGACAAGCTTTTTCCACCAAAGTTTTCAACGGTGGGAAAATCGGGCACGCCTTTTTTATCAATATTGTTGACTACCGGTATAGTTTTGCTATTGATATTAACGCTTTCGGAAGAGGGAATAGCCAAAATAGCAAGTGCATTTCAGTTGTTCATCTTTATGCTTATTAACTTTTCTGTAATTGTATTCCGGAAAAGTAATATCGAATCATACGATCCGGGGTATAAGTCACCTTTTTATCCATGGATGCAGATAGCCGGCATTTTTATTTCGGTGATGCTGATTGTTTATATGGGATGGATGGCTGTGTTATTCACACTTCTTATTACAATTGCCTCCGTTTTGTGGTATTATTATTATGTCCGTGAGAAGGTGAAAAGAGAAGGTGCTATTTTTCACTGGTTTGCTCTCCTTGGGAAATATCAGTATGCCGAGCTTGAAAATGAATTTATGACCATTCTCAAAGAAAAGGGTCTGCGCGAAGGCGATCCGTTTGATGAAACCATTATCAGGGCACGCATAACCAGCATTGAAAAGGATATGGATTTTGAAACACTTGTGAATAATATTTCCGAAACTTTTGCAACTGAAATGCATGTCAGCCGTGAAACACTGGTAAACGAATTTCTTACAACTTCAGCCATCGAACCGGCCCTGATCATTCCGGAGGTTTCCATCCTTTACGCCAGGAGTGAAGGTATCGACCATCCATCGCTGCATATTGTTCTTTCGAGCCGCGGTATTCGGAAACCGGTAGGCAAAGGCGGCATATCGTCAGAAGATTATATACGGATTTTCTTTTTTCTTGTCAATCCGCCATCGGAGTCAAGGCAACAATTACGCATGTTATCAAGACTTATTGATATAATTGAAAGGGAGGATTTTGTTGAGGAAATATTCGATCATAAAAGCCATCGTAAGATTAAAGAATACCTCCTTCATAATGAACGCTACTTTACCTTGCGGCTTTTACCAAACACCCGTCAGGCCGATTTAATTGGTAAAAAGCTTAAAGATGCCAAATTTCCGGCCGGCGTATTGGTAGCCCTGATTGAACGTGATTCTGAAACCTTCCCGCCTCATGGCGATACAGTGCTACAGGAACATGACGTGCTGACTCTTATTGGTGACCCTAAATCTGTATCTCAGCTTTTGCAGGATTATTTGATCAAATAGTATCTGTCCATAAAGTCAATAGTCAGTTAAAAAAGCCTAAACGCAGAGAAGCAATGACGCAAAGTTTTTAATATGAGAGAATTGTTGCTTGTTGTTTGGTTTTACAAACAATTAGTTAGTGTCTGTCCATAAAGTACCATTTACTGTGTTACGCTCGTCCGGAAATTACTCATTTACGATGAGTAAACTCCGTATTTTCGGACTTCGCAAGCCTTGTAAATGACAATTTATGAACAGACACACATATAGTAAAAATTTTTTGCGAATTTATAGACACGCACTAGTTACCAGTAATTTGTGAAAGTTTAACGGAGTGCTGTAAAAGCAAAAACGCAAAGTATTTTGTTTGAGAGGGTAAATTATATTTTTCCAATAATTATATTTTTGCACCATTGCGTCTTTGCGTTCAGGTATTATTTTATGAGTGCGGTATAAAAAGCATATTTTTGTCAAAATCAAGGCGTTTTAAATTTTTGCGCTGGAGTTAACTCGTTGTTAATGAGGATGCAAAAATTTATAACAACACAGAGTTTGGCAACAAAGATGCTTTTTAGACCGGGCTCATTTTATTCCAAAACAGCCTTCAGAAATTCAATCCAGTATTTTCTGATAAACAACAACGTCGAGAAGCTCATCAAATTTTTGTCCGACCTGTTTAAAATGGGCACATTTTTCAAAACCGCATTTGGCAAAGAGTCTGATGCTTCTTTCGTGAGTGCCCGTTATTGTCCCCAGTAAAACATTAAATCCTTTTCTTTTCGCTGTTTCTTCCAGAAAATTAACGGTTTTATATCCGATACCCTGTCCACAGAATTCGGGCTTGAGATAAACTGTAGCTTCAGCAGAACGGTTATAGGCCTGTCGCTTTTTAAAGGGAGCAAGAAAGCAAAAGCCGGCAGTTTTGTTATCGGCTTTTATCAGAAATGAAGGATATTTTTTGTTGTAAAACGGGATCATTTCCCTCAGCTCTTCGAAACTGATAGGATGAGTATGGAAAGTTGCAGTAGTTTCTGTAATGTAATAATCGTATATCTCTTTAATGGCTACAAGGTCATTAAGTGTTGCCTTTTCGAAAGTTATTTCCATGAAGAAAACATTTGACTACCGGTTATACAATTTTCTGGTTTTAATATTGGATTTGGTTTGTTCTTTGTGCGTCATCAGAAAACCTGATGTAAACTGGATGATGCCAAAGGCCATTAACAGTCCTGACCAAAAATAATGAAGATCAATAACATGTGTCAATAAGAGTGAAAATAAAACAATTGAAATACCCAGGACAATCCTCCAACTTCGTGGTTTTTTCTTAAAACTCATGATAATGATTGTTTTTTATCTTCAAGGCCTAAAGTTAATGAATTTGTAATCTTTTTACAGATTTTTGTGTTGATTTTTTGATTTGAGAAGCGTTTGTTCCTGTTCTCTTTTTTCTGTACTTTGCATTAACAATAGTCAGTTAAAAAGATACTGAACGCAGAAGACGCAATGACGCAAAGTTATTATTAGAGCGTAGTTATTAGCGCCATTGATGTTTAAACAATTAATTACCAGGCATTTGTAAAAGTTTGAAGTGGTATTGATTAATATTTCTACATTTAATCAACATGGCAAAGAAGATTGCAGTTATAGGAATGGGCCAGTTCGGAATGGCTATTGCCAAAACTTTATCCAGGAAAGGAGCTGAGGTCCTGGCCATTGACCGAAATGAAACCATTATTGAAGAAATTGCTGAAAAGGTTGATATGGCTGTTGCAATGGATGCAACCGACAAGAAGACCCTGGTGTCGCAGGGTATCCTTGATTTTGAGGCTGTTGTTGTGGCAATAGGGGAGGATTTTGAGCAGTTGCTTCTCTGTACTACTGTTCTGATGGACATAGGCGTTAAACGTATTATGGCCAGGGCAAGGGGGAAAAATCAGCGAATTATTCTCGAGAAGATTGGAGTGAAAGAAATATTATCGCCTGAAGATGAGGTTGGAATGAATGTGGCAGAAAGGTTAATTAATCCGTCTATTGTGTCGTATCTCGATTTGCCTGATGAGTATTGTATTATGGAGGTTGCCACCCCGCCCGATGTGATTGGGCGCTCGCTTATTGATATCGACCTGCGCAGGCGTTACGATTTGAACCTCATTACTATAAAGCGGAGCATAGAAGTTGTTCACGACGGTGAAAAAGTGCAGGAACAACATATTTACGGTATTCCGAAAGGGGAGAGTATCATCCGTGAGAATGATTCGCTTGTCTTGTTTGGCAAACGCAAAGATGTGGAACGTTTCATCGAAATTAACCAATAGATGGGCTGGTTGAGAAACACCCGAGAGCGCATAAATGTTGTGTTGTTCAATATACGCGGCATTTTTTTCAAAGTTGTTAATGTCTTATCCGTTTTTGTCGGTCTTTCCGGTTTAGGAATTATTGTTTATTTTTTCGGTTTTTCACCGGATGCCGTTACCACCTTATCTCTCACTTTCTTTTTGCAGCGCATACTTGATTTCTTTCTGTTGAAATTCTTTTTCAGGGTATTTTTCGATTTTAATCCACGTCGTTTTATCAAAGAAAATGTGTGGGAAACATTGCTGATGCTTTTCATTTTAAGTGAAACCATCCTGTATTTTGTTTTCAGTGAAACATACTGGCTCACATTCCTTGAGATATTGGGTTTCACCGAGAACGGTTATTTCTTATTTGTTCAGTTATTTTTCTGGATTGTGGTATTACGCGAAGCCGGCCGTGCTACTATAAATATGGGGGATTATCATATCAGTCCGGCTGGTATGCTTGCGCTTTCTTTTCTCATCTTAATTGTGATTGGTACGGTTTTGCTGAAGATGCCCGAAATGACTGTAGAACCCCTTTCCTGGACTGATGCTTTGTTTACATCGACAAGCGCCTGTTGCGTAACAGGTCTGATCGTTCAGGATACAGCCACTTTTTTTACATTTAAAGGACAACTTATTATTATGTTGTTGTTTCAGTTGGGCGGTTTGAATATGCTAACCATCGCTACTTTTATTGGTTCTTTCTACCGAAGGTCTGGGAGTCTTCATTCTATCAGTTTGATGCGCGATTTTCTGGATACCGACCAGACCGGAAACATGAAGACCATCTTACGAAAGGTGATTTATTACAGCCTTGTTTTTGAGTTGACTGGCGCTGTTTTGTTGTTCTTCCTATGGGGCGGGGAATATCCTTTCACAGGAACGAGTGATCGCATATTTTTCTCAGTTTTTCATTCTGTATCGGCTTTCAACAATGCCGGTTTCTCATTGGTTACCGACGGCCTTTTTGATGCTTCCATCAGGCATCAATACCTGGCACAGATGGTTGTGATGATATTGATTGTGGCCGGAGGACTTGGTTTTATCGTTCTTCAGGATATTTTTTCGGTGGAAAGCCGCAGGCGCAAAAAGCAAAGCCATTGGCAACGGCTTATGGTTAATACCCGTCTGGTTTTAACCATAACAGGTATAATGTTATTGTCTGGCGCTGTGCTTTTCTTTGTTCTTGAATACGACAATGTACTGAAGGATTATTCATTGGGAGGAAAACTGGTGGCTTCTTTTTTCCAGTCGGCCACTACCCGTACAGCAGGTTTTAATACTGTTGATACTGCAGCTTTGACGCTTCCCACGTTACTTGTTTTTATGCTGTTTATGTTCATCGGTGCCAGTCCGGGTTCAACAGGAGGGGGTATTAAAACCACGACTTTTGCCGTAGCTTTAAAGGCAGCCTGGGCAAATCTTCGTGGAAAGGAACACGTTGAAATTTTTAAACGCAATATCCGGTGGGCATCAGTCAATAAAACCTATGCAATTATTTCTTTGGCACTTACTTTTTTGTTTGTTTTTACCATCTTATTGCTGATTACCAATCCCGGCTTTACATTTCATGAAATCTTGTTCGAGCAAATTTCGGCTATGGGAACCGTCGGTCTGTCACTTGGTATTACCGGTGAATTATCCGCTGCCGGCAAATTAATTCTGGTTGTATCCATGTTTATCGGGCGTATCGGGTCTTTAACGATGGGAATTATTCTTAGCCGACGGGTGGCATCTAAAAACTACCGGTATCCTAATGCCAGACTCATGATTGGTTAGAGTTTCCTGAAATTGTTATCTTTATCACCCGTTTTATCTGTATGAAACGAGTTCCGTTTTTTTCCCGATAAATCGGGGCAGGCTATCAGGCCGATAACTTTTACTGATGAACCGGGCATGGCAAGGGCTACCATAACAAGAATATGTATAAATGCTTCTATGTTCGTTTCATGATTATATGAATCCTCTAAAATCTAACAATCTATTGAAGTATGAATCCGATAATATTAGGTATTGAATCTTCCTGTGATGAGACTTCTGCGGCGGTGATCAGGGGAGACGTGATTTTCTCGAATGTAATTGCCGGTCAGAAAGTACATGAAGAATATGGTGGTGTAGTGCCGGAGTTGGCGTCGCGTGCTCATCAGCAAAATATTATTCCGGTTGTTCACAAAGCCATGAAAGATGCGGGCGTAAAGCCGGACGATATTTCTGCCGTAGCTTTCACCAGGGGACCTGGATTGATGGGATCGCTAATGGTTGGTACCAGCTTTGCCAAAGGGTTTGCTCTGGCTCGTAAAATCCCGCTGATCGAAGTTAACCATTTACAGGCGCATGTTCTGGCGCATTTTATTCAGGAGCCGGATCAAAAGCATGCTGTGCCCGAATTCCCGTTTCTTTGTCTCTTGGTGTCGGGAGGTAATAGCCAGATTGTGCTGGTTCGCGATTTTCTCGATATGGAAATAATCGGCCAGACCATTGACGATGCGGCCGGCGAAGCTTTTGACAAATGCGCCAAAGTAATGGGCTTGCCATACCCGGGAGGACCACTCATTGATAAACTGGCCAGGGAAGGAAATCCTGAAGCATTTGAATTTTCCAGGCCCGTAGTTGCCAATCTTGATTATAGCTTTAGCGGGTTGAAAACATCATTTCTTTATTTTTTGCGTGATCATGTCAGAAAAGACCCTGATTTTGTCGAACATAACAAAAAAGACCTTTGCGCCTCGTTGCAAAAGACCATTATCGATATTCTAATGGAAAAACTGGTGGCTGCTGCTGAACAGACCGGTATTAAGGAAATCACCCTTGCAGGAGGTGTTTCTGCCAATTCCGGCCTTCGCCAGGCTTTTTGGGACGGCAAAGAAAAATATGGCTGGAATATTTATATTCCAAAATTTGCCTATACCACCGATAATGCAGCTATGATTGCCATAACCGGCTTGTTCAAATACCGGAAGAAAGAATTCGTGGGACAGGATGTGGCTCCTTTTGCCCGGATGGTGATATGAGAGGGGGATTGAGGGAATGAGAGAATGAGAGAATGAGAGAATGGTGAGAAGGTAGAAAGGCAAAATGATAAATATTGAAACTAACAATCTAAACCCTAACCTGGAAAAGCCAGAACCAAACAAATTTATACATTATCTGTCGCCGCTCCGCGGCTATTAATTGCGGATATATTGTTGACAATACAAAAACCGCGGAGCGGTGACAGAGCATTAATTTTGCCAAAAAAACAAAAATATCAGGCGTAAGACCCTAACAACCCTAACAACCTAACAATCATAACAATTGTAACAAACTAATTGGAATCTTATGATTAATCATAACGCCTTATACCAGGTTAATACAGAAAAGTTCGTGACCCGCATGATGGGTGATGAGATGGTGATGGTACCTTTGTCCGACCGCGTGGCAGATATGACGAGTGTACTTACTCTAAATGAAGTTGGTGCAGACATTCTTAAGGCTTTTGAAAAACCTTGCACCATAGATGATGTCATCAGCAAGCTTCTGGATATTTACGAGATAGACGAAGAAACACTCACTTGCGATATTCAATTGTTTGTTAATAATGCCATTGAAAAAAATATGATTGTTAAAGTGGGATGAAAATTTACTTACCCGGCATAGAATTAAAAATTAAGGCTTTGTCTTCCGGGATTAAGCTTGAACCACTTGGATCATCACGGTATGATGTGGCAATTTCGCCTGTAAATTTGTCATTTGATTGTGTTTATTCAGTTGTAAAGAAAACTGATAAGGGAAGGATGAAGACAATGTTGTCAGGAGAGTCTTTTGACGGTGCGGAAATCCCGTATCGTTGGGAAATAATGAAAGAAGGCGAAGATGCCGGAATTTTTATTGATTTTTTTGAAGACAATCAGCTGGAAGAAGTTTTATGCCGGATCAATTTTAATGAAGGAAGTATTCATACATCCCTTGTTCCAAAAACAATAATGAAAGAGGTAGTTGTTGATCCCCTGTTTCAGCCGTATGGGTCTGTTTTGATGGTTGTACTTGCTCATTACCAAAATGATATTATCATACATGCTTCTGGAACAATCGATAATGGAACAGGTCGTTTGTTTACGGCTGTCTCGGGAACCGGTAAAAGTACCATGGCCGGACTCTGGCAAAAATCAGGCGCCGAAGTCATTAACGATGACCGGCTATGGCTGCATAAAGTTGATGACCAATGGCATTTTTTCAATACACCAATGCCTTATTATGCACAAAAGCCGTTAGAGGCGCCGTTGAATGAAATATTCCTGCTTAGCCAGTCGCCCCGTAATCAAATAAACAGACTTACCGGCGTTAAGGCTGCCATGCGCTTCATGGCTAATGCCATTCAGCATTTTTATGACAAAGAAATGACGGAACGCCACCTCGACCGGGTGCTGGATATTGCATCACGTGTCCCCATCTTCGATTGCGGCTTTAAGCCTGATCTGGATATTGTTGAAGCTATTAGAAAACAGGCATGGGACAGAGAGAGTGGCACAGAGAGCATGGGGCAGAGGAATTAGATGACCCCGAAGGTGTCTTTTGGCTCTCACGACCAAATTATGACTCTTACGGGAAAATTCTCACTTTCACCGGTGAATTTTTGTTTTTTTCTATCTGATTTTCGCACATACTCTCATACCGCCGTTTTTCTCCTTCCATAAACTTCAAAAATTTTGGAGGCATATCAATTTTCAGGTGGAGATTATCACCGAAAATTGGATGGGGAAACGAGACTTCTGTCGCATAAAGAAACAGACCTTTCCCTCTTAATATCAGGCCTTCTTTGCCATAAAGCCTGTCGCCCAGTATGGGTTTGGAAATCCCGGACAGATGTATGCGAATTTGATGTGTTCGATATGCGTATGGACGGGCATGAAAGGATGATTTTATCACACTATAAACAAATGCCAGAACAACAGCCCTGTAATTCCGGCTTTTTCTATATTTTGCCTAAGAAATTTTAATGCCCGGGTGAGATGGTCTTCAACAGTTTTTTCTGCAATATTCAATTGTGCTGAAATTTCCTTATTTGTAAGTCCCTTTTCCCTGCTTAAGGTATAAACTCTACGACTTTTTGGAGGTAATTTTGCAACCAGCTCATCTACTTTCTCTTTTAAAAGATAATAATCCACCATCTTTTCTGTACTTGAATCAAAACCGGTAAGTTCGGCATTGATTATGTGGTTCTTATACCTTCTCTCACTGGCCTGTCTTCGAAATATGGAAAGAACTGTGTTGCGTGTTATGGTAAAAACCAATGGCTCAATACGGCTGTCATTGTCTAATTCCTTTCTTTTTTCCCAGAGTTTAATAAATACTTCATGAACAATGTCCAAAGCATCTTCCTCGACCTTTAATAATGAAAAAGCAAAGGCATAAATGCGCCTGTGATATTGTGTATACAGATAATCTATGATGGCTTTGTCACCATCCTTCAGACCCGATAGGATTTTTCTATCCTGGATTGTTGGCATTAGCTGGGATTTTTCACAAAATTATACAAAATAATACAAAGAAAAGGTGTTTTTGTTGACGTATTGCAGGAATTATTTTCTGATGTGTCGGATTCTTTTGCCAAAGCAACAAAGCAGCAAATCTGAAGTATGCCCAACGAAGCTTAGAATAAAACTAAAAATTTTTTCCGGGGTAATCTTCCGGTTATGCGTTATACTTATTACAAAAGACAATAGGAATTTATCCAAAAAATGACGAAATGCGCATTGCAAGGAATTTACTGACTAAAAACTACTGACTGAATTAGCGTCTGTCCATAAAGTGCCATTTACTGTGTTACGCTCGTCCGAAAATTACTCATTTACGATGAGTAAACTCCGTATTTTCGGACTTCGCAAGCCTTGTAAATGACACTTTTTGAACAGAAACACATATTGTGAAAATTTTTGCGAGTTTATGGACAAGCACGAATTACTATATCATTTAAAAATCTAATGAGCTATTGAATGAGCAATATTTACGAAAAATACATAAAAGATCAGTGCAGCGCTGAGGAACGGAAGAAAGTTGTTGAAAGGTTGAGCGCAAAGGTTCCTCCGGTGGAACTACTTCATTTTCTTAATAAATACTGGTATCGACTGGAAGATGATAAATCGGAACCAGATGTTGATTTTGGCGGGGTTTTGAACAGAATTCATCATACCATTAATCTTAAAGAATCTGAAGAAAATCGTGTCAAATATTCACTTTTACATCGATTTTACAGCTGGACGCGAATAGCTGCTGCCGTAATTGTTATTCTGATGGCTTCGGTAGGTGTTTGGTATGCGGGCAGAACAGGCATTTTTCAGAAAGAAGTTTATTATACTGTTTCATCTGTTAGGGGGCAATCATCCGAAGTGACTTTGCCAGATGGTTCAAAAGTATGGCTAAACGGTGCCAGTACTATTGTTTATTCTTCCAAATACGGGGTTGATAACCGGAATTTGAAGTTAAAAGGTGAAGGCTTCTTCGATGTTGCAAAGTTGAGGAAGCTTCCGTTTGTTGTAAATGTGAATGACATAAAAGTAAGGGCGCTGGGTACCTCATTTAATATTGATGCTTACCAGGAGGATAAACCGGTTATGGTGACACTCAGAACCGGTCGTCTTGCGATCAAGCGTAACGATGAGGAGGTTGAGCTGACTCCCGGGATGCAGGCAATCATTGAAAAAGATAAAATGGTTAGTCAATATGTTGATACCGAATTATATACCTCATGGCATTCAGGCCAGCTGGTTTTTAAAGATGAACAGCTGTTAAATATTACCCGTCAGCTGGAAAAAATATATGATGTGGAGTTTGTTTTTGAGTCACCCGAGCTTATGGGATTCCGATACAGAGGGTCCATTAGTCTTAAAAATTCAATCTTGAAGACGCTTGAGAAGTTGAAGTTTTCAACCGGGCTTCAGTATGAAATTACGGGAAACAGGATAATGTTGAAAAAATAAATCAGGAACCGGCCCCCACCGGTTCCTGAAAATTGAGAAAAAGCCCTTAACGAAGGGCAATTTACTAACTATTAAACGTACCAAATTTATGAAAAAAAATGCACATGCAGGTGGTTTGATTTTAAAAAACCGGCCACCTAAAATTTTGTTGGCCATGAAAATATCGGCTTTGTTTTTGTTCTCTGTTCTTTTTGTTTCTACCGCCAACAACTCTTTCTCCCAGGTAGAAAAAGTCACGATCCATCTTGAAAATGCCGAATTGTCGAAGGTTTTCGACGAAATTGAGGCCCAAACACATTATTCTTTGTTCTACAAGAAGGACGTTCTCGACGATCAGAAGGTTGTATCGGTTTCAGTAAATGAAAGCGATGTAAATGATGTTCTGGCCACTGTATTGGCTGGTGAGAATGTCACCTATAAGGTGATTGACCAGAGTATTGTTATTGTTCCGCAATACCTTGACAGTGATTTGTCACAGCAGGAGGAAATTACTGTGAGAGGTACGGTAACTGACAAAAATGGCGACCCTGTTCCGGGAGTGTCTGTTGTCGTTGCCGGTACTATGAACGGGACTATTACCAATATTGATGGTTTGTATGTCCTGGAGAATGTTCCGGAAGGAGCTACGCTTCAGTTTTCTTTTGTTGGAATGAAGGAGCAGAAAATTGAAGTAAACGGACGTACTACGATTAATGTTACAATGGAGGAGGCAACCATTGGACTGGAAGAAGTGGTGGCAATTGGTTATGGTGTGATGAGAAAATCTGACCTGACAGGCGCCACCAGCAGGTTGACAGAAGATAAGATGAATAAAAGTGTTGCAACTTCGCCCATCGAGATGATGCAGGGGCGGGTTCCCGGTGTTAATATTATGCAAAATAACGGGGAGCCAGGTGCCGGTATGTCGGTTCGGGTGAGAGGTTCCAATTCAATACGGTCTGGTCAGGATCCTCTTTATGTTGTAGATGGTGTGCCCCTGGATAATGCCGATCTTACTCCTGATGGAGCCACACCGGCTGGCATTAATCAATCTTCTAACAAAAACCCTATTAGTTTTCTTAATCCCGAAGATATTGAATCGATTGATATCCTGAAGGATGCATCTTCCACTGCAATTTACGGGGCACGTGGGGCTAACGGAGTTATTCTTATTACCACAAAAAAAGGTGCCAAAGGTGAAGGAACAATCACCTATGATGGATATTACGGGGTATCCCAAATCAGGGAAAAACTCGATGTCTTGTCTGCTGAACAATTCAGACAGTATACCAAGGAAGACGGCACCAAACTTCTTGATCTTGGTGCAAGCACCGACTGGCAGGAAGAAGTTTTCCGAACCGCTACTACTCAAAGTCATAATCTTTCCTATGGGGGTGGGACAGATAATTTGATGTACAGGGCTTCCATTGGTTATCTGGATCAGGAAGGAATTGTCGGTACTACCGGCATGGAAAAGATCAACGGGAATATAAAGGTTAATCAGTCCTCATTCGACGGGCGGCTTAATCTTCAGGGGACTTTGATTGCTTCTCATATAGAAGATACCCGCGCACCAATTGGTGAGACAGGGGGCTTTGAAGGAGACCTTATTCTTACTGCTCTCAAACTGAATCCGACTTTCCCCGTTTATGAAGAAGACGGAAGTTATTATCAGCATTCTATCGATCAACGAAATCCCGTTGCAATGATGAACCTCACCAATGATGTTACCCGTACAAACCGGATACTGGCAAATATGTCTGCTGAGCTCGAACTTATCAGGGATTTTAAGTACAAGATTAATGTCGGGCTTGATCGTTCGGTTGCTGAAAGAAAAGTTAACCAGGGACATGAGCTTATTTATTTGACCAATAAAGGTGAAGCAAATGTAAATTCAATTATTGCAAATAACCGGCTCATAGAGAATTTTGTCACTTACGATACTCAAATCAATCGTCACCGTATTAATGCTCTGGCTGGTCATGCCTACCAATATTTCAAAGTATCTGGTACCAGTATCCGGGTGTTTGGATTTGATGTTGAGGATATTCTTTACACGAATAACCTGGGGTATGGAAACTCATCATCTGCTGAAGCTGACTCTTATGCATACGAAAGAGAATTACAATCCTTTTTTGGAAGGATTAATTATTCTTTCGATCAGAAATACCTGATGACTTTGACTGCCCGAACCGATGGTTCATCAAAGTTTGGGAAGAATAAAAAATACGGGTTTTTCCCTTCAGTAGCTTTGGCCTGGCGTGTTTCGGAGGAGCCTTTCCTTGAAAATGTTGACGCCATCAGTAATTTAAAACTCAGGTTAGGATGGGGAGCAACAGGAAACCAGGAGATACCTGATAAAATATCTTTGCTGTCTGTCGGAACAACTCCTTCAGCAAACGGCTTTTTTAATGGAGAGCTGACACCCGGAATAACTTTTCTCAGAACCCCCAATCCTGATATTCAGTGGGAAACCACCTATCAGGCTAATTTCGGACTTGATTTTGGTTTCTGGAACAACCGTCTGATTGGAACCCTTGATGTTTTCAATAAACGAACGAAGGACGTATTGCTTGAGATACCTTCGAAGGCACCTGCTGCAACACAAACCCAGTGGCAAAATGTGCCGGATATGGAAATATTGAATAATGGTTTCGAGGTGGGCCTGGATGGGACATTGATTCGTAATTCAGATTTATCATGGAATCTGGGAGTGAATTACTCTAAAGTAAATAACGAAGTCAGGGACCTGCCGGTTAAATTGATTGAAACCGGAAATGCCTCCGGGCAGGGGCTTAGTGGTACCAGGGTGCAGATCATTACCAACGGTGAACCTATTGGAACTTTCTACGGACGCGTATTTCAGGGGTTTGATGAAAACGGCATCAGTCAGTATAAACAGGATCAGAATGGGAATGATGTTTTAGAACCGCTTGGATCGGCATTGCCTGATTTTACATATAGTTTCAACACTTCTTTTACATACAAAGGATTCGATCTGAGCATGTTCTGGTACGGGTCTGAAGGCAATAAAGTCTATAATAACACAGCTAATGCCATATTTGTAAAAGGGACGCTTGAAAGGGGGTCAAATGTAACGGAGTCTGTTTACAGATCGGACGAATCACCGGCAAACTCCAATGCTTTTTCTTCGCGCTTTGTGGAGGATGGTTCTTTCTTACGCTTCTCGAATTTGACCATTGGTTATACTTTCAATACCCAGGCAATTGATTGGTTAAGCAAAGCCCGAATTTATGTTACAGGAAATAACCTGGCACTTTTTACCGACTATTCCGGTTTCGATCCGGAAGTAAGCGTGGATGCCAGTGATAACGGTGTTCCTTCAATGGGGATTGATTATACATCATATCCTATGCCAAGAACCTTTACTTTTGGTGTTAACCTGCAGTTTTAAAGTAGGCCCTGCTTTAGAGCAGGCATGCATCAAATCAATAACTTAAAAAATTAAATTATATACTAATGAAACGAACATGAATTTTGGAGTGCCAAATTCTCAAAATGGGCATGAAAAAATTGGCTATCGCCGATATTCGATTCATCGTGAGTTCCATTAGGCTTTAATAATTAAATTTTATACTAATGAAATCAAATAGTATTATATTTCCGTTTTCGGTACTGCTTCTGGTCTTTTCACTGTTGAGTTGTACCGATTTAGAAGAAAATGTGATTGATGAACAGCTTGGAGGCGATTTGATCAAAAATCCAAATAATGTTCAGTCTCTTATCAATCCTCCCTACGGTAGTTTGCGTCGTCTGATCGAATGGTACGACTACTGGGGATTGCAGCAGATCACTACAGATGAAACCATTTTCCCTACACGAGGTACCGACTGGTTCGATAACGGGGCCTGGCAACAGTTACATATTCATACCTGGAGCCCGGATCATATCCGGTTAAAGAATGTATGGGATGCTATGAGCACCGGTCTTTCCCGTTCCAATACTGCTATTTATTACATTGGACAGTTTCCTCAAAACGAAACCACTGAACAGTATATCAATGAAGCTCGTTTTCTAAGGGCTTACTACATGTATGTGATTCTTGACCTTTGGGGAAAAGTTCCATACAGGCCTGCCGACGAGCTTGATTTTTCAATTACTCCAGAAGTTTTGGAAGGAAAAGAAGCGGTTGATTTTATTATTGAAGAAGTGAAGGCAGTTCTGCCAAACCTTAAAACACGTTCCGAAGTAGGAACTGAAAGGGTAACCCAGGGAGCAGCCAATGCTTTGCTTGCTAAACTTTATCTGAATTATGAGGTATATGGTGGAGAAGAAAAATGGGACGACGCCATCACATATTGCAATGCTGTTATTAATTCCGGAGAATATGAAGTGACTGATGATTATTGGTCAATGTTCCAGCATGATGTGACAGGCGATCATCCCGAATTTATCTTTACTGTTCCAATGAGTGACGAGTATGATATGGGTGGCGGTAGTGTTTGGGTGAATTTCACTTTGCATTACAGCCAGACATTTGGTAACTATACAAGTCTTTGGAATGGCGGCTCAACAACTTCTACTTTCTTCAATACCTGGGATCAGGAAAATGATGTTCGCTTTTATGACGATCGGATAATGGATGAAACAGGTTTTAATCAGGGATTTCTGGTTGGTCAGCAGTATGGCCCTGACGGTGAACCTTTGGAGACAAGAAGTGGTGATCCGCTTATTTTTGTTCCTGAGATAGACCTTGAGGATTCTCCTGAAAATTATGGTGTTCGCGTCGTTAAATTTGCGCCAAAGCCCGATACCGAAAGGCAGTTCTCTTCTTCGAACGATGTTCCCTTAATGAGAATATCGGATATTTATCTGGCCAGAGCTGAAGCGTTTTTGCGGAGTGGAGATGGGGATGCTGCGCTTACCGATATTAATTACATTAGGTCTCGCCGGAGTACTGAAGGAGAAGAACTACCATTACTAGAATCACTTACTCTGGACGATATACTGAAGGAGAGAGGATTCGAGTTGTATTGGGAAGGTTATCGCAGGCAGGATTTGATTCGCTTTGGTAAATTTACAGATGCCTGGCAGGAGAAACCTGTGACCGATGCGACCAAAACACTTTTTGCTCTTCCTACATCTGCTATTGATGTAAATGAGAATCTGACACAGAACCCTGGTTATTGATCAAAAGGTGTGTGAATTCTTGAGTAATAATTTTATTAACCTGGGCAATTCATATTTTTTTATCATGAGATATTTAAATACCAATAAATAAGGGCACTGCAAAGAAAATTTATGAAAGAAATAATGAATTATTTTCAAGTAAAATTACTTGAGGAGGACTGTGTTTAACCGGTAGTTGAATATCGTAATAAATAATTTATGAATAGCCCAGGTTAAATTTGTATCTCTTAAAGTTTGAAGATACCTGATTTAAGGTGTTTCAAGTTACTTAATCACTTGCAATTGATCTGCAATAGTTTACAAACTACTGTTATATAACTTATGGACAAAAAAAATATTCACAGGAGAGAATTTCTTCAAAAAAGTGCTGCCCTTGCAGCCGGCATGACAGTGATACCGAATGTAGCCATGGGCGGCGCATTAGGTCGAAGAGCCCCGAGCGACAAGCTGAACATTGCCGGAGTGGGC